>OMUH01000108.1 GCA_900314195.1 uncultured Prevotella sp. | reverse complement strand
TTAAGCAGTTGTCAAGAAGAATTACTTCTTGAAAATAAACGTGAGATAATTAACAACAACAAATATATTCAGTTAGAAATACCCTTCGATGAATGGTAAGTTACAATCAGTAAGCAAAGCCGAATGTTAAAGTATTTAAGTGGACACTAGTGCTCAATATTCTATAAACTATATTTTATAGCCCCGACTATTTATTTACAGGGCACACCTGGTTTCTTCTCCTTTGCCAGCGCGAGTGCCTTGTCCACATCGACCACAATCTTGCGGCCAGTCTGAGAAATAGCATCGTCGATGACGCCACTCTTCTTGATGCGGTTGGCGGTCGGGATCGAGCAGCCGAAGGTGTCGGCGATACCACGGATGCCATAGGCGAGATGCTTTGGCGGAGTGGCTTCAGTCTTGTCCTCAGTGGTATTGCCCATGAGGAGCTTGAGATTGCTCAGCAGCATGGCGAGCTGTTCGCCAGTCATCATGCAGACCGGAGTCTGCATCAGTTCATGTATGGAAAGAATTTTCATAATCTTTGTTCTGTTATGTTTAACTTTGCCAGCGACGTATCGCCGACGTTAATGATTCACTTTGTGTATCGTCCGGACTGAAACACGGTGCAAAGGTACATAACAGAATATGGCTCCTATCCCGATTTGGAGCAGCCCGTATTTTTCGGGATAAGATAGACTTTCACACAGGATTACTGGCACAAAAAAAATAGCGGATAAAGAGGGTCATGTCCCTTTATCCGCTATCAAAAACTAATGAATGATATTCTGGCTATGCTCAATGCATCTTTCCAAAAAGAACGTTCCAATACTGATACACATCTCGTATCCTTTTCCACTTCACTGATTGGAACTGTTCATATTTTGAGGCCGTTTCTGGATCTAGACCACGACTTGAAAGGTTGATCATATTATAGCGCTTCTTGATGTCGTTGCTGTCGAAAGCTGGGATGTTCAGAAACAGGGCCAGCGCATTGCAGAAGGTCACCATTGAGCATTCGTCCATCAGCTGCCGATGAACTAGGATGTAATAGAGGATAGCAATGTCAATCATCTGCTCTTTCTCAACAAACTTTTTGATGAGCGCTTTCACCTCGTCCTTGTCAGCAGCAACCAACAGCTGATCCAGTGAGCGATAGTCTGCTTTGTTCCCTCTTGGTGGCTTGACGACACTGGCAGCGCCAAGGATGAGCTCGCGAATATCCGGTTCTGCATTCTCTGCCATAGGCTCTATATCCTGAGCCATATTCTCATAACCATTGGCCTTGCCCGCCTTGATGAATTTACGCAGTATCTCGTCGATAGCAACTTGATCGTAAGTATCAAGATTCATCTGACTTGTCATGGACACCACCTTGGAGAACATCTTCTTGATGCCATGATCCATAGCGATGAAGTAGTATAAGCAATAGGCGAAGTCATCATTCTGACTCAGTCCACGCTCTGCCATGTTCTTCATAAAGGAAGGCAGGGCTAATAGCACATAACTAAATACGGACGCAATCCAATAGAACAACACGGCCTTTGCCCCATCTGATTCAGACAGTTCTGCAGACATTTTCGCTTCATTGCTAATATCTCTAATACTGTCTATCACGTCACTGAGGTCAATGTCTTGAAACATATTCTGAGCAATATCGGTCAATACCGCCTTTGCCATGCGAGGAAGCTGCAGATAGTAAGCAACAAATCCTTCTTGGCTGATGACAATCTGCTCAGCCTTAGGTTTGAACTTCTTCTCTCTCAGACTAACAATCTCACCGGATAGCAGATTCACACAGATTATTATCTCGCCGGATAAGCATTCCCAGACAAGTTCTTCATACTCCGTCAGCATCGCAGGTTTCTCGCCTTTCTCCTCTTCGTCTGAAAGCAAATAAGTGAGGAACTCCGTAAACTCAGTGGGAATATTATCCCTCACCAGGCCCATGAGACGTTGCATAAACGACAGGTTATTCACCGACATCGCCTCGAAGTTCTTCAGAAACTGTTTGTATGAGGCCAAATGGCTATCATGCCACGCATTGATCATCTGCTGTGGCGGAATCTTGAATTCTTTCTTCTGTGTATTCTCCATAATAATAGTAATGTAGAATTGAGATGTTGCAATCTTTTACACTTATGCAAAAATACGAATAAATCATTAAAGTAAGCGTTACCTTCTGATTTACCATCAATATTTTAACTTCCCCAAAGATTTTTTTATATATGTCAGAAATAGGCCTAGTAAACACTGGGGCAGGTGGATGAGTCCCTTACGTATGTCTACATTACCGTTGAACAGATATTAGGCAAGGTTTGCACTCAGTCCTAGCGTGTCATCCAATGAGTTTGTTGAGCATCAGGCTCAGGTCCAACACGTTCGTATTTCTCAGGAAGATAGTTGCGCCACCGGTCAGCTGCAGCTTCACCCACTTGATGGGCTCCGGCTTGGCAGGCTTCACCTGCTCCATCTTCACCGTGGGCTGATTGCTCGGTGTGCCGACGATTCTCACTGGCGCCGTCGATGGCTGCTCCACGCTCACCGTCTTGCCCATCTTTTCGTCCCACAGCTGATGGCGCTGCCAGTTCATAAACTTCTCGAAGTTCAATCCCATCTCGTTGCAGAACTCCTTCAGTTCCTTTGTCTCACTGCAGAGTTGGTAGAGGTCGTACACCTCCTGGTAATTCACTTTTTCCTTTGGCATGATCTTGAAATTTTAAAATCTATGCCACAAAGGTACTAGATATTGAGGCTCGTGTCAAGGCAGGAAATAGAACGTTTACGTTCCAACTGTCATAGGTGGCTCCATAAACGTATGTGCGGATGTCCTCTGTTGAAGCCGCGACAGAATTCTCCAACGAATAACCACTCAAAAAGAATAAGTAACGTGCCATTTTTTATATTAACGACCTACATAATAAATTAAGCTATATCTTGTTCGCACAATCTCATTATTTAATTTTCCTGCATTCCATTTGGGCATTTTCTTTAAAACTCTGATTAGCGCATTATCAAAAGCAGGATATAATGATTTCAAAATCACGAAATTTGACAAAGACCCATCTTTTTCGACGACAAATTGAACAATGACTTTTCCTTGTATTCCAAGTTCACCATAATTCTGCGGTAGCTTCAAATTTTCGGATAGATATATAAATAAATCTGTTCGGGATTTTCCAAATGTAGCATTACTATCAACTTTATCATATATACAATTACTTGTACCACAAGCAATGTTCAAACATGTAATAATAATTATTATTATATTTTTTTTCCAAATATCAGTATGCATATTCAAGCCAAAATTTATCATTTGGAGATTTCCCCTCACCTTTTGATAAATGGGAAATCTGCTCTCTGATATAACTAAACTGATCTTTTGTCAATGTAGAATGGGGTAATTCTTTGGCGTTTCTAAGTTGCACTCCATCTATTATATTGGCATAATTATTCATCACATTTTTATAAATATCCTTATCTGTATTAGAAGTTGATTCGTAAGTAAAAGGATGACCATTGCAAGATATATTCTTTAATTCGGTATCTTTAAAACTTGCGGTCGCTAATTCTGGCATCCCTAACGTATGTAATAATTCGTGAATTATATCTGATGCAATAACATAGTCCTTTTTAATCTTGTTGTGATTATCATATATTGTTACTCCTGCAAAACCAAAATCACAACTTATTCCAGCAAATGTTTTTGCTTCAATATCTTGAATAGAAACCGTTAGATGAAGTTGATCATCTTTTTGAGGCGCATCAAAATTTATTTCTCCGTGGCTTTGGCCTGAGGAAGCTTCTAAAATCATTCGATTAAACTCTTGTTTGACAGCGGCCTTATATTGTTCTATTAATTTTTTATCTATTCCTTCCGAAACTTGTAATTCAACATTTGCATATATAATATTATCGCCTTTTTCATTAGTTTTCTCGCCCCATTCTTTTCCATTAATATCAATAAATTCTAAAGGGTTACCACCTGTATACACATATCCACCACTTTTTGTATATTTTTCCGCCAGCGGATCTACACCATACCAGATGCTTGCCACAGGATCCATATATCTGGCTCCATAGTAATACAGTCCAGTCTCTTCATCGAACTCCTTGCCGTTGAACTTATACGGCATGTCCTCGGATGATGAGTGCTCATCAACCAGCAGCTCCCCATAAGGAAGGTAGGCATCGTACTGGGTTACACTGCCGGTGGCATCAGTGATGTAACTGGTACTGCCAAGGTGATCACTGTGGAAGAAGTAGGTGTCCTCTACATTTGTAGTGTTATCAGGGATATAGCCATAACCTGACTGTGGATCTTCCGGATTATTCGGATCATTCCATGAGATTGGCGCACCTGGAGTGCTGCCCTGCTCGTCATTGTGCTTTGGAGTCTGCACCCATCCATCAGGGACACTGTGGTCACCTAACTCGGTTATGATGGAGTTGTAGCCAACGCCAGTGTTTTCAGGATCACCGTAAGCACCCTTCTCTGTTGGCACGCCAGGGGCAATGCCTTGCTGCTTGTAGTATTCCTCACGCTGTGACTCGATGTCAGCCATGCGCTGAGCATAGTCCTGCTGACCAGCAGTTACGTAAGAACTATTGCGACCATAGACATTATTGAAAGAGCCTGTGCCTATTCTTGACGCGACTCTTTGTGAACCAATGAAGTAGTGCTTCGTGAAGCGGCCCTTGTTCACAGTGAGGATGCTCGCAGGATAGAGCGTGAAGTCATCCGTCTCATGGAAGGTGATTCCTTGCGGCGCACCATTAATATATACGCCCTCCATAGTTCCGTGGCTCTTGATGATGCGGTCGCCTGCGGCGTTGTAGGTGTAGCGTGATGTGCGGCCATTGTCAGAGAGAGCCATTAAGCGGTCCTCCTCGTCCCAGTACATCTTCCTTTCGGTGTTGGTGCTGTCATTGACGATAAGAATTGGATTGCCATCAGCATCGTAGGTATAGTGGTCGTGACCTATTTGAGTAGGTGCTGTAGGATGGTTATCATCCTCGTACTTATATGCAAAGTCATAGCTCTTCGCTGTACGGCTTGAGTCAACCTTTTGCACCTTAGTTAATGGTTCACTCATCAGTCCGAACGTCATCGCCATGTCATAGCTTGCATTCTTTGCCTTGCCACTTGCATGAATCAGACGGTTGAGGTCGTCATATTCATAAGTGTGGTGGCTTGCTCCTCCAAGATTAGCCTTGTTGATATTGCCATTGCTCTTTCCCTTGCTGTCAATCAGAGCCATCGGGTCTGCAGCATTGGTAATACCAAGGATGTTGTCCACTGCATCATATTGGTACTTGTTTTGCATGAGCACGCTTCCACCGTCCGTCAGCGTCATGTCTTGCAGACGCTGGCGCTGCTTGTCATAGGCATAGTTGGTTTCTGTGCCGTTGCCAAGCTTCGTGTAGACGGTATGTCCGTCCTTGTCGTAACCCATCATCGATACTATAACGTTCTCCTTACCCATTTTATTGCTTGTCAAGGCATCTACTTGTCCTGCGGCATTGTAATTGTATGTCACTACCTCGCCGTCAGGATAAGTCATCGTACGTACGCGGTTCCAACTGTCGTAGGTAGCGCCGTAGACGTATGTGCGGATGTCGGCTGTCGAAGCCATCACCGTGCGTACGGTCTTTATCACCTCACCCTGGCGGCCATAGTAGTAGGCCTCGCCACCCGAGGCGTCCTCCACGAGTGCCAGACGGCCGGCACGATTAAACTTGTCGCCTGCCTCACCGTAGGTGTAGGTTACACGGTTGAAGAGATTCTCTGGATAGAGTACTTCCTTCAAACGTTCGTAGTCGTAGGTATAAGTGATATAGCCCTTGTCAGAGA
>OMUH01000018.1 GCA_900314195.1 uncultured Prevotella sp. | reverse complement strand
TTTTAATAAGCAAGAATATAATCAGCGCGTAGGGGCCGTGCCCAGTGCCGGCCCATAAATAATGTTCGACCGATTTTAACATTAAAACCGAAACATCAAAACGCATACAATTATTTTCAGCGGTTATGACAGTTTTTGTGGGCCTGCACAAGGCACTGCCCTGCTTTTCGGACACATATTCATGCTAACAAAACAATCTGACTATAAGCTGCATGCAGGGGGTGCACGGCCTTCTCAGTAAGAACAGCACTCTCGTCAAAGGTGGCCAGCTCACGCTGGTATATGCCAATGTCGCCGCCCACCTCGTAGCCAGGGTCGATGAGCCGGTAGGTAAGGCCCCAGTCATCAAGCTTGTATTTACTCACGTTGATGGCAAATGGCTTGTAGCGCGTCCAGTGGCCGCCGCGCTTCACGTACACGGTGACGTTGATGCGGTTGCGCTCTGTCAGCTCGTGCCAGTCGTCAATGTCGAAGTCGGCATAGCTGCCCGATGCCGTTATGCTTCCGCCCTTCTCGCCCACGGCCTCGACGGCCATGCTCTCGAAAGGCTCACCGGCAATGTTGAAGTCGAGCGGAGCTATGCCTGCCGGCACCGCCACACCCTTATAGTCAGGATAGATAGAAGGCTGCGTGCCGGCGTCGGTATACTGCTTCGGCACGTCGCCGCCACAAGAACAGAGCGTCACTAATGGCAGCACCACTGCGAACATTCGGCATAGCCACGACTCCATTATATTAATGTATCGTGTAACGATGCACCTGAATGCGATGTATAGTGAAAAAATATTTTATGATATGATATCTTAGAAAGAAATGTCTTCATGTCTGTCATTGTCTTTACCAGCCAGTCATTGCTTCGCGTTCACATTGTCCTTGCCGGCTATCATGCGCTGCACGTATTCAGCGTATAGTCCGGACTTGCGGCCGTGGCTCTGAATGCACTCAAGGGCGTCAGCATAACCCACGGGCATCTGTTGGTAACCGCCGTAGCGCTGCACCCATGCCATGTAACCCATAAACTTCTGCACCTTGCCCTTCAGCAGCATGTCGCCCATGAAATAGCTGAGAGCCATCTTGTTGCCGGTGTTGTCGGTGAAGAGCAGGCCGAACATCTTATAAGCCTGTTCGTAAGAATACAGGAAGTTTTTGCGAAAGCGGAACTGGCGCGCACGCTTCCAGTCGGCATTGGCCTCTATGAGCGCGTCCTTGCCAAGAGCCTGCTCAGAGTCGAGAGCCCAGCGGCGATAGAAGAGCGACTGCTTGAGCACGTCAAGATATTTGCGGGCCATGGTGTACTGCCCGTCAACAATGAAGCACCCAGCGATGCGCTTCATGCACCTGCCGCTGAGACGTCCGTTGAGTATTGATTCCTGAATGTCGTACATGTAGCGTCGGGCCGAGTTGACAATGGCAAAGAAGAGCAGCACGTTTTCGTTGCCCATGAGCGCCCAAAGGGCCATGGTGGAGATGAAGCTCAGCAGATACCGCGACGGCGACACGCCACTGCGGCGCATCAGCACCCACGTGAGTCGTTGCAGACAAAAGAATACAAGGGCAAGGAGTATGGTACCCAGCGCATAGACATAGTAGAACTGTGTGATGAACTCGGCCACATAGTCGGCCAGTCCACCCGGCACACTGATGCGCTCGGTGAAGTAGGATGGGGTGAAGAGAAACAACTGATACTGCTATTGGTAGCTGAGCGCGCAGCGGTAAGGAAAGGCCCAGAAGAGCGCTACGGCGACGGCGAAGAGCAGGGAAAGGATGAAACCAATATGTCGTGACAGATATTTCATGGCTAACGTTTATTGGATGTTGGGGTAGAGCTTCTGTAAGAAATCACGCAGGGCGCCCTTGGGTTGACGCTTGGTAAAGGCAGCTATAGACTGCTGCTGATGACGGTAAAGATGAGTAAGAAGGAGGTTGACGGTGTCAGGACGTGAAGATTGCATCTTAGCCTGTTGGAGCATAGCAAGTGTCTGCCTAAACTGTTCCATCTGCTCTTTCCACGCTTGCAGGGAGTCGTTCTGTGGTGTGCCCCCACAAGACGAGACCTTCCCGATGTGCGCCTTGACAGTTCCCGGTTCCGAGACGACGAGCAGATCCTCGATGTTCTCGCGGTAGCGATAGCCCACCCGGATGACTTTCACCTCCGCACTGTCGACAGCGAAGCGAAACCGTCCGTTGCTGATAGTGGCCGAGTCTACATGTGAGGCATCGTGAGGACCAAGGACGGGAACGAGATAGATCGTCTTGCCGTCAAGGACATGTCCCTCTACGGTACCCATAATCTGGCAGTCGGCTTTGTGGTCCTGTACGCAGCCAAGGTTTATCCACAAGGCAAAGAAACATAGAAACAAGATGCAATACTTAGACATAACGTTATAAGGTCTTGGTCGTTTTTAGAAAAGCAGGAAAAGGGAAACCGCCCCGATGGGGCAGTCTCCCTTAGAAAGATTAGAACGAAATATTACTTGGCCTTCTCGCGCTTGAAGTTCCAGAACCATGCGGTACCCCAATCGCCGGCTCCGGGCTCAGGCGCGCAGAGGCGCAACTCGTTGTCGGTGGCTTTCAGAATATGGTAGACATACTGGCGCTGGTTGCCTTGGTTGACAAGCACACCCATCAAAGGTATGGTACCTGAGAAGGTGAGTGTACCAATGTCCCAACCATCTTTCTTCTTTTCACTTGTAGCGGATACAGAACCGGTCTCGCCGCGGCTGGTGGTGACGCCTTGACCGCCGAGTTTCATTGTGAACCATCCATCGATGCCATCTTTAGGCAGACCTTTGTCTATTGCCTGAGTGGTGATGTCGGCAGAGCTGACGACCCACCATCCTGGGCCTGTGTTCTCAAGGTAGCCACCGTTGCCCCATACACCATCCGAAGCATCAGTGTTCCAAGTGTACTTATACGAGGTAAAACCGCCATTGCCATCGCCGAAGAGCGTGGTGAGCATCGGGTCAAGATCGGTGTAGTTGGTTACTTTGATGCTCTTGGCACCTGATTTGGTCGTCGTGCCGTCCTGGTTGCAGGTCACCACGTAGACCGAAGCCTCGTCAGAACCTGGCAGCACCTGATATTTCACTGCCGTGCCAGTACCCACCAGAGCATCAGTAGTAGCGTCGTACACCTTGATGAAGCGCGTGGGCGAGGTAAAGATGGTGAGGTTGTTATTTCCCTCCGACTTTGCCGTTATCTGCACTTCCGAGGTCAGCTCGTCGGCGGTGACGCTGGCATTGGGCCCCTCGTCGTCGTGCGACGGGTCGCAGGAAGCAAGACCCAAGGCCAACGCCATCAGCGGAACAATATATAGAATATTCTTTTTCATAATTGTAAAATATTAAAAGTTAATTAATTCTGCCATCCCTGATATTCAGAATCAGCACCTGTCCAGCCTTCGTTCTGCACGACGGTGCCGATGGCGATCTGGCTCTCCGGCATCTTTTGGAAGCCTGCGGTAGCCTTGTAGCGTGCGGCATAGCCACCGTTCTGAGCCTTGTTCTTGCCCGGGTTGCCACAGTAGTAGACATCCTCGTTGGTCTGGCGCTCCAGCACGTCGGCAGCGATGTGCCAGCGGCGGATGTCATTCCAACGTATTCCCTCACAAGCAAGCTCCCAACGGCGCTCGTTCTGAAGAGCTGTCAGAGAGTAAGAGCCGATTGGAGGAAGACCTGCACGCTCACGGACGTGGTTGATACCCGCAACATCTTCTTTCAACTCGCTCTGCATGAGCAGGACATCAGCGAAGCGCAGGAGCACGAGATCGTGGATGTTGTCGAGCTGCATGTTGTTGCCGTAGCCACCGCTGAGGCCACCTTTGTCGCCATACATCAGGTCTTCAAAGCAGCAGATATAGGAGCCGTCCTCCTTCTTGGCTGAGATGGGCGACCACTTCTTGTCATAGTAGCCGGTCTCCTGCACATAGTCACTCCAACCACCCCAGGTGTAGGTGGACACTTTGTGCCAGTCCTGCACGGTAGCGTCCAGTCGCTTGTCGTTAGGCTCGGCAGAAGCCCAGTCTTTAACCAGGTTGGGAGCCACAGGACCTGCACCCCAGCCTTGTCCGAAGGGGAAGGTCTTGGCGTAGTCCTGGCCGCCACGCACACCGAAGTGCAGGGCATAGCCATTGGAATAGCCGATGGTCGTGCTCCAAGAGGCGAGCTTGTTGAACTTGATGGCGAACATCGACTCCGGATTGTTGTCTGCGCCCTTGTTGAGGTCATCCTCTACCCACTTAATACCAGGCTTTGCCTTGTAGCCGACAATAGAATCGGTAACGCCATCATGTGCTTTACCCATTACAGGCTCGTTGGTGTACGCATAATCAGGAGCTGTGCAACGGTTGGTGTAAGCCCACAGGTTACGGAAGTCCGACACAAGAGAGTAGCCCGATTTGTTGACGCAGTCGTCAATGAGGTCGATGACCATCTGCTTGGTGAGCTTCGTGCCGTTGGGCAGTTCCACCTCGGTGAGCGGTTTATAGGTGCTGCTCACTTCGTCGGCAATCGTCGTACCGTTGCAGAAGAAGCCTGTATAGAACAGCCAGGCGCGTGCCAGCATGCCCTCAGCTGTGTACTTGTCCACGTGTCCGTCGCTGTTGCGCTTGGCGGGCATGGTAGTGGCAGCCTCGTAGAGGTCTTGCAGGATTTGCTTCCACACGTCCTCTATCTTCCCCTGCTTGATGGACTCGCCACCCGGCTCAGTACGCAAAGGCACGTTGCCGTACATGGAAGAGAGCTCGTAGTAATAGAAGGCGCGGAGGAACTTGGCCTCGCCGAGATACTGTGCCTTGAGCTCGTCGCTCATAGCCGTACCCGGCAGCGACTGGATAAGCGTGTTGGCACGGTTGATGCCCTCGTAGCGCTGCTTGTAGAAGTCGTTGGTCATGTCAGCGTTGTAGCTGCACAGCAGGTCCTCGGCCTGCATGAGCTTGTCGTTGGTGCCGCCACCGCCGAGCTGGTCATCACTGGCCAGACAGGCATAATACAAGAATGATTCCTGGGGATTGGCGTTCACGGCGTTCAGGTTCTCATAGACACCAGCCAAAGCCGCCACACCGTCTTCTTGTTTAACCGGGAAGTTGCCGGCAGCCAACTCGCCGACGTTGTCCACGTCATTGATGCTGCACGAGGTCAGTCCCAAGGCGACAAGGGCGGTAGCAAGGATAATATTTTTTGCTTTCATTGTTTTACTCTTTTAGAATTTAACATTCACACCGAACATATAGGTACGAGGCTGTGGATAGTTGCCCACATCGACGCCGGTCACCCAAGGCTCGTCGCCAATAGCCTTACCGTTTTCAGGATCCATGCCCTTGTAATTGGTAATGGTGAAGAGGTTCTGGGCGGCGAAGTAGAGGCGGAGCTGCTGGAAAGGACAGCTCTTCCAGATGTTCTTGAAGTCATAGCCCACGGTGAGGTTCTGAAGACGGAAGTAGCCGGCGTTCTCCACATAGATGTCAGAGATGGTCTGCCAGTTGGGACCGGAGTTCATACGCGAGAGCAAAGGATACGTGTTTGAAGTGCCCTCGCCGTGCCAGTAGCCGTACACCTCAGTGGTATAGTTCTCATACTCACCGTCAGTGAACTTACGGTATGAGCGTGCCACCTGCTGTCCGAAAGCACCATAACCAGTTACAGAAATATCAAATCCCTTCCATGATGCTCCGAGGTTGATGCCCATTGTCACATCCGGATGCGGATTACCGAGGTCTGTCTTGTCATCATCGTTGATGACACCGTCACCGTTGACATCCACAAACTTCAGGTCGCCCGGTTTGAGCGATGTACCCTGCTTGGAGTAGAAGGGGTCATGGTCTTTGAGCGTGTTGATATAGTTCTGCAGATCCTGCTGGTTCTGGATGACACCGTCAGTCTTGTAGCCCCAGAAGTAACCGATGGGATGGCCTTCCTCGAAGCGGGCCATGAAGCCTGTACCCTGAGCCAAGAGGTCGCTGCCTCCGTTGTTGTATTTCTGGTTGGAGTTGACCTTTGTCACCTCGTTATGGTTATAAGCCATGTTCCAACCCACGTTGTACTGGAAGTCGCGGCCAATCTTGTCGTGCCAGTCGAGCGCGATCTCGATACCTTTGTTCTCCACAGTACCGGCGTTCTTCTTCATTGTGGGGAAGCCTGTGGTCGGATCCACAGGCACGTCGACGAGCAGGTCTTTGGTCTTCTTGTTGTACCAGTCGAAGGTCAAGCCCAGACGTTCACTGAGGAAGCGGGCATCGAGACCGATGTTGATCTGCTCGGAGGTCTCCCAAGTCAGGTCTGGATTGCCCAGACGTACTGGATAGGCACCGGCGGTATAGGTGTCCTTGGTGTTGCCGAATGAGTAGTAGCCATATTCTTCGTATTTGAAGGCAGCCTTCCACTGGAAGTTGTCTATCGTGGCGGCGTTACCGTTCTGTCCCCAGCCGGCACGCAACTTCAAATAGTCAAGCCAGGAGGCGGTAGGCTGCATGAACTTCTCTGAGGTAACGACCCAGCCTGCGCTGAATGAAGGGAAGTAGCCCCAACGCTTGCCGGGAGCAAACTTGGAGTTGCCGTCGGCACGGATGATGGCTGTGAACATGTACTTCTCCATATAGTCGTAGTTCAGACGGCCGAAGTACGACATGCTGCGTGAGTCACCATAAGGTGAACCGCTCACGGCAGCCCTCTTGCTATCCTTCATGTAGTTCATGTAGGCATGATAGAGGTCGCCGAAGACCGAGTTATAAGAAGTAGCATTGAGCGAGAATCCGAAGTCCGGCCGGCTCTCACCGTATTCAGTACCAGCAAGCACATCGAAGTGATGGTCTTTGGCCACATTAAACTTATAGTTCAACGTGTTCGTTGTGCTCCATCCCCAGCCTGTTCCTATTTGGTTGGTAGCCTCGTCAGTGGTGCGGAAGCCGTCCTTGTTGGTCTCATTGGCATCATAGACAGGCAGGAAGCAACGCCAGGTCCACGTGCTGGTGTTGTAGTTGATCTGTCCGCGGTAGACGAGGTTCTTGATGGGCTGAATCTCGATATAGGCGTTGGCATTAAGGTTCTTGCTGATGCTCTTGTTGTTGCCGCTCTGGCTGTTGACCAGCTGATAGATGGGGTTGAGGGTGAAAGAGTTGTAGTCCTGCCAGCCTTTTGTACCAGAAGCCTTGATGTCGTTCCAGTCGAAGTAGTTGCCGTCCTTGTCATAGATGGGCACGCAAGGGTTAGCACGCATCATGGTGGAGAGAGCGTTGCTGTACTGGTTGCCAATCTGAATACCCTGGGTCTGCTTGTGGCTGTAGTAGATGTTCTCGCCAACCTTGATGACGTCGAGACCCTTGTCGGTGCGGTAGATGACATGGTCAGAGTTGACACGGAAGGTGAAGCGGCGATAGTCGGACTTGACCACATTGCCGAAGACACCGTCCTGGTACTGATAACCTGTACCGATGGAGAACTTGCTGCGGTCGGAGCCGCCGGTGATGTTGAGAGAGTGGCTTGTTGTCACGGCGTTCTTGTTGCGAATGGCCTCGATCCAGTTCGTTCCCGGATTGCTGCCGTCCTGATAAGACTTTAGCAGGTCGGCGTCAATATACTTAGACCAGTCTCTCGGAGTGTCATTTGTATTGAAGCGGACGAGGTCCTGCACTTCCATATACTGCTTGGCCGTGAGCATCTGGGGCAGGCGGTAGACGTTTGACCAGCCGATGTTGCCATCGTAGCTGACCTGAATCTTGCCCTGCTTGCCCTGCTTGGTGGTGACGAGCACCACACCGTTGGCGGCAGCCGAACCGTAGATGGCGCAGGATGCGGCGTCCTTCAAGACATCGATGCGGTCGATGTCGGCCGGGTTGAGGTTGTTGATGTCACCGGCCACACCGTCTATAATATAAAGAGGTGTCGTGCTGCCGTTGGTACCGGCACCACGGATGGAAATCTTGAAGCCGTCACCAGGCTGACCTGAATTAGCCTGAATGTCTACACCTGGAGTCTTGCTCTGCAAGGCGCCGAGCACCTGCGTAGTGTTCATCTTTTCGATATCGTCGCCCTTCACCTCCACGGTGGCACCAGTGAGGAGTTTCTTCTTCTGGACACCGTAACCAACGACAACGACCTCGTTAAGGTTCTCGCTGGAATACTCCATGGTGACGAACACCTTTCCCTGATTGCCCACTTTTACCTCCTGCGGCTTGTAACCAAGGTAGGAAATGACAAGCGTAGCACCAGGCTTCACGTTGAGCGTGTAATTACCGTCAAGGTCGGTAACGGTGCCGTTGGTGGTTCCTTTTTCTACCACCGACGCTCCGATAATGGGCCCCTGCGAATCAACAACACGACCAGTCACTTTTTTCGTCTGTTGAACGGCCTCTATGGCCTGCTCGGGAGATGCCGCCATCAGCTTCGGACTGTATAAGCCCATTACTGTAGTGGCTCCCATCAACAGTACTGTTGTTTTGAGATTTAGATTCATACTTAGCTGTATTTTTCTAGGTTGTTTATGTAATTATTTCTTTGTCGCTTTGATTTACCAAATCACTTTTTGGGATTGTCTTCCTTTAAGAAAATGACGTTGCCTGTGGCTTAAATCCAGTTACAATTTTTTCACATTATATAATATATATGTGAGAAACATGCGCAAGACCATCTTGCCGGAACATAATACCGAAAAAGGTTGACCGGGAAAAAAGTCAAGTTAGTAACGAGCGTAATAAATGTATCGTATAGTTCATCTTCATGGTTTTTATTTTAGAGAGATTAATGAATTAAAAATAGGTTTTCAATATACAAGTGCAAATATAATGCAAATAATATTAAATCAATGATACTATTTTGTCATATTATAGACTTTTTTTGTTAAAACTTCTGTTTTTAACTTAATCAAGTGTAATTATTACTACGAAAAGTATGTTTTTAATGCATTTTTCTCAAATTTTGTGCCTTAACAGTGTGATTACAACACACTAAAATCATTTTCCAAAGGTTAAATAACAAATACAGCATATTTTCTTACTTTTTTT
>OMUH01000021.1 GCA_900314195.1 uncultured Prevotella sp. | reverse complement strand
TATAAGTGGTACCATATTGACCGCTACGAGCGGTACCATTTGAGCGCTATCCTCATCGTGTGGTTGACTATACAGAAATCATTCTTTTTTGTCATCATTTGAGAAGGATATTCTTCGGCAATATCTGTATCAAAAAGCGTTGATTCTTCACTTCAACTTTCTCGCGCATGGCGTTCGTAGGCAACTGGCCGTCACCACTTCCGGAAATTTGAACTTCAGAGTTTTTGCCAAAATCTATATTATTTTCTCTCCAATATTTA
Source organism: uncultured Prevotella sp. (assembly GCA_900314195.1). Taxonomy (GTDB): domain Bacteria; phylum Bacteroidota; class Bacteroidia; order Bacteroidales; family Bacteroidaceae; genus Prevotella. The sequence continues at coordinate 93,632 of OMUH01000021.1, read as the reverse complement.
TACAATCCCAAAGCTCGTTCATAGCTGAGCTGATAATTATTCTTATAGCTGTCTTTTGAAGCCTGCCCTTCTATAATAATAAGATATTTAACACTATCTGTTAATCTGTTCCGGCTTTGCTTCTTCAGAAAATTTTCTATAGCTTTACCAGCTTTAAGAAGCTCTTCTTTTATTTTAACTTTATCATTCAAATCATTAATAAAAAAAGCACCTTTCGGATACTTAACCGCAACTTTAAGTATGTATTTCTTATAATCAGACCTATAATCAAAATAAGTCGGATCAAGGTCTTTTGTTGAATTGATGACCGCCTTGATTTCTGTAAGCTGTTTTTCTGTAACTTCCATTCGTTTATGCAACAGCACTATAACAAGCACAAAAAGAACCAACATTATGAAAAAAAGGCTTGTCATAAGGTCGGAATAACTTGTCCAGAAGAAAGATTCTCCATGTTTCTTTTTCATAATAAGACGTTTATACCTGAATAGTTTAACAAATATGTATTCTTATCATTGACAACATCAAGCTGACGTGTCGTTCTATTTGACTTATTTCCGAGCCAATAGGCTATGCTACATCCCATTTCGATAAATCTCTTGTCGGCAATGAATATATAACAGCTGTTTTCTGTTGTTTAGTTGCCTTCCAACTGCTGTAAGCCATAAAGCAACATGAACCGGCTATTACAAAAAGTAGTAATATGATAACATAGCGAAGCCAGGCAGGGAATGCCGACTTAAACATTGCATTTCCGCTCACAGCATCTTCTATTGTTTTCTTGTAGTTGCCAAGTACCAGCTGTACATTCTTTGCCAATAACTGATTTGAGTTTTCAACCCTGTCAGAAAGTTTATTTGTTGCATCAATAATTTTTGCAGCCAGTTCTGTATCCGACTGAGAAATAGAAGCAGTGACGCCCTCCAGTTGCTCCGGTATTTTAGCTATTTCTTCAAGTTGCTTTGCTATGCCCGGCACACGCTCCAGTTGCTCTTCAAACTTAACACGCATATTGTTGGCAGCCTCAACAAGAAGTTGCTGTTCCTGTTTTAGATAATCATCAAGCTGTGTTCTTTGCCCATCCATTGTATTTTTAAGTTCGCCGACAAACTTATTTGACGATGAGCCAAGATTTTCCAATGCTTTTCCGAGATAATCATTGACATTGTCAACTGCCTCACCTATCTTCTTCTTATGCTCACCGATAATAACATCCATTTCATTGTTTTCATTATCGAAGAACTCATGTATAGAAGCAAGCGAATCTTTTATTTCCTGAAGAAGTACTATCATGTTTCCTTCAGATGCCAGTCGTTTACGGAAGTTCTCTATTTCTGCCGTATACCCCTGAACACTTTGAAGATATATGTTAAACTGTTCTAACTTACCAGTACAGTTTTCGAGTTCATTCAATATAGTGATATTAGCTTTCGCTATTCTTGAAATATTTAATTTTTCAATTTTTTCAATTGTATCAGCCTGACGCTCTGACACCGTGCTTATGCCTTTATAAGCAAGGTTTATTTTGTCATACGCCACATTCATCTTGTCAAGAGTATCGCCAAGCCCTTTGGAGTTATTTTTGAAAATATCATTGAAACGGTTCAGACTTCTCGACAAGATATTAAACACTCCGGCCATATCATTGGGAAGTTCCGGCAAAAGCACCGACTGAATCCACTTCAGAAATTCATTCTTCTTTCTCTCTTCCTCTTCCCGGCAACTACGAAATCTCCAAGTATTCAAAGTAGATAAAAAAATTCCACAGAAACTTGCGAGCATAGCGACAGCTACTCCGAAAAGCAAATCATTTATACCATTAGCGGCAAACGACATTGTGGCATTGCCATCATCCATCAGCCCGGTTATACTGCCGCTGAATAATAATCCGGCAAGACCACAAACAACACCAGACATAGTACCTGCAAGTCCACAATAAATAGGCACAGGCATTTGAGAATTTATTTCATCTTCAAGGCTGTCACAATGCCGGTCAACAGTTTCTTTGAGAATGTTATAATCTATCATGCCACCACCGCTATGCTGCAAATAGCTGTTTATTGACCCAATTATTGCACGCAGAGTATCGTTTACATTCTTTTCCGGCTCAGATATAGTAATTGATGTGACTACATCAAATTTTTTATTAAGTTCAAAAGAGCTTGACTCCGGAAATATATTTTTAAAAATTTCTATTCGTTTCCAATTTTTATAAAAGAAATAAGACTCAAAACAAATAACGACTACTACAAATCCTATTGCAGCTACTAAAAAAAAATTAGATATCATCTTTTCGATTTTTAAGCAATGTATAACAAATAAGAATACAAAACTTCTAACGTTCTATTTCAAACGAATTTTGGTAGGAGATGAAATCATCCAAGAATTATCATTACCATTTTTTTCAACATGCCCTTTTTCTAGAGTTTCAAAATCCCTTGCGTTTTTCATTTCCAAATCATTATAATCAATGTCTACAGCTTCACCAATTCCATCAATTGATTTCAACTGATTTATTGACAGAAGCTCAAAATCACCTTTTTTCTTACTCTCGTCATCAAAAGAAACTTTGAAAAAAGCATTATCGTTTTTGGAATCGTAAATATTAAAAAAGTATTTGCTGTTCGTTATCCCGAAATAATATACCGGCGGAACAGCCTTTTGCGTTCCTTTATTATCTGGCTGCACTTTAGCAACCTGATTTTCTTTTTGTTGCGAAGTTGGCTGTACTTTTGCTGTATTTGTATTTTTTTTCAAATTTATTTGCTGCTTGTCTTTGCCGTTTATTTTGTCTTCAAACTGACGTAAGCGACATTTAACATTTTGATAACATTTATCTAAATCACCCTTAGTAGCATAAGAATTCAATATACCTATCAGCTTACACAAATAGTTAAGCCTTGCATTTAATTTTATGACAAAAAAAGCCAAAACAATTAATGCAATTATTATTACTAACAAGGTTATATATATTACATCTCTGTAATCAACCGGCAATGTTAACAATATAAGATTTTGCATACTCTTTTATTTTCAACAAACATATTTCAGTTTTAACTATTTGTTATGGAGTTTCTCATAGATTTTCTTTGAAAGCGCATAGAGAACTCCTTTAATAGGATAGAAGAATGTTGTTTCTGCTATTTCTTCTTTGGCATCATAAGCACTCAACCCTTTGTCAAGATACGTTTCCAGGTTTTCCTTACATACCATCTTTGCCAAATCAAGAGATTCCTGGCTAATCATAAAGTTATCGGCAAATTTCATCTTGTAGTTCATATTATTTAAAATGAAATCAAAGAAACGCCCGACTTCTTCACACACAGCCTTCTTTTCTTTATTCGTAATTGAGCCATAGGTCCTTTCCTTATTCAAAGAAACAAACATAACATTGCCGGTTGTATCAGCAACAGTATCTTTAATGTCATTATCTTGGAATTCAGGTTTGACAACGAATTCATTTTCCGCGCCATTCAGCACGACACGCTTATTTCTGTCATCTATAAATCCATCAGTCATCAGTCCGCCTTTGCACGTAGCTTCTTTCGGAAGGCTGCCGTCATCTAAACCAAGCAATTTAAGCGCATCACAGTTCACGCCTGCTACATTGGAAATAATCAGACGTGTATAATTAGTCAGCACGCCATTCACATCCGGCGTCAGTACATTGATAATTTTACTGCCATTGCCGCTGAAAGTCAGGTGATGAGGTGAGAAATCGTCTCCGTTCTGTTCTTTCCCGACTTTAATTATCTTGGCCAAATGATATATAATCGCAGAATAATAAAGAAGGAACACTATCTTATAATTAGTGTCAATCTGCAGAATATAATCAAAATCGACATTTTTCTTGTCTATATCACTTTTTTGTATAGCCGAGCAATCCTTTAGTGAGAACAGGAACGAAGCCATATTAACAGGATCAGTATTATCACTGTTGCTGAAAACTGATTTCAGCTCTTGCAACGACTGATTGCTGTTAAGAATTTCCTCAAAATGCTCTTTGAACTGTGTAACTATACATTCTTTGTCGTTAACTTTGGCAAACGGCGTTCCAAAAAGGTCATTCGTTGCAAAACGGAAAGATGTAACACTGCTCAATTCGCCGTTTTGTTTTGAAAAAGCAATATCTGTTGTACCACCGCCTATATCTACCGAGACGATGCTCTGCGCAGCAGGATTTGTGTGATAAAAAGCCTTAACCGGCGCCGATGATTCACTTACAGACAGTGCCTCTTTTTTAGAATTTATATATTTGTGAAAAGCCTCGCGCCATATACGTTCCATGGCAGCTTTTCGTTTCTGTTCCATGCTTATCGGATAGAACCATGTAATGTTTGTCTTTGACAGGTCACCGTTGTTGAGCACTACCTTGTTACGTATCATTATCATCAGGCAGCTGACGAATTTATCTAGTATATTACTGTTATTCAAGTCGCTGTCCCATTTTATATTCAGATAGTTGCAGTTATACGTCAAGTCCCTTTCCTTACCGTATGTAAATGGAATATTAGCCAAAGAAAACGGATCTACCCTGTCTTCGTCCCAATTAATATTCTTCTTTGCCGACAAGACCGTGCGTACCGGAAATCTATAGTCTGTGCCTTGTTTTATTACCTGCGGCAGAAAATCTTTGGCAATGAGCTGATTCTCCAATATTAAATCCAGCTGTGTCTCATCTCCGTTTTCCATTTTTTTAATATAAGGCACAAACATGGTGCAAACCTGCGTATCCTTACCGCCAAATTCAAACACTCGCGGTTCTATTTGCGCTAAATCTGTAACTGCATATTCGATAAGAGTGTTTGAAGTACCAAGATCAACTGAAAAAGCAAAAGAGCTATTGCCACGGTCTTTTATAAACTTAGGAACTATTACTCCCTGTATGTTTCTGTTTTCATCAGACACCTGAATAAAATCAAACAACTTCTTCTCTATATTGTAATTGACCGCCTTACATTGGAAGTCATCTGGATTACACTGGTTTCGCACAGCTTCATGAACAGAAGTTTTGTCAAGTTCTTCTGCATCTTTATATATATGAAAATTAAAATTCTCAGATTTGCCGGATACGCATGACACAGTATAGAAGGCTTCAGCATCACTTTGGAAACGATAATTCGGCATAACAAGCCCGCAAAAATCAAACTGGCGTATTGCACCTTTGTTATCATCAAGACTCGGCATACACGTAAAGCTTCCGTCATCCAGATAATAACGACTGTATTCTACAAAATTAACGGTTTGATTGCCCCTTATCGGTATTCTTAATGTAACCTCAACATTGTGGCCAGGTGTTGTTGTTATTGTTATCATGTTGTTGCCGATAAGCTCATCAGCCGTAAAATATTCAAAGAAACGTTTCTTCAGCGGCAAAAGATACGAAACCTGATGCTCATCCTCTTTAAAATTTCGTTCAAGATTTCCGTCAAAGAACGACAATGAATTAATCTCATGCGGAACACGTATAATATAATCTTCAAGAAAATCTGATATGACAAGATACGGCTGTTTTATATTACCCGGACTGGGCAATACGCGGTCTGACAGATCTTTTTTGTCAAAATAGGGTGCATGACTGTCTTTTCCCCAAAGATCATCAGTATACTTTAACTTACTGTATCTGTCTGATTTTTCAACCGGCAGCACCAAAGGATATGGCTTTGCTGCTTTTTTTGAATCAAGCAAACCTGACTTCATTTCGAAGCCGCTGTCAACACATGCCGTTACTACTTTCTTATACAGATTATGTCCAAGCACTTCAACTGCACTGTTCGGCAATTGGATTATATTCAAGCTCTGCAGATTGCCCCCTATATTATCAATTTCCTGACGCTGCTCCAAAGGCAATTTGTCACGGGTCAGCGTCAGATAGCCATCTACTTCCGGAAAATATTGGGCAAAATCATCTGTTCCTATTTGATGTCTTAAATAGAACCATGCAATTATATATTGTAAGTTACGCTTGTAAAGCGGAACAATATTACCGTCAAAAGGATTATGCGTGCCAAACGAGAATGTTTTTGATAGCTGTTTGATGTCTTCCTTTTCTGCATCCGTATCCTTTCCGAACGCTCTGTTGAAGAATATCGTACGCGGTGATGTCGCTCCTATTATCTTGACGTTTGCTGTTCCTGATTTATTTACCAATATATAGATATTTCTCATATCGGTAAAATTTAAAGAGGCTGCATCAGACGCCATATATTTCTTAAGCACATCGCCTATTATCTTATGACCGCTGTCATCATTAAAGAGACTTTCTGCTTCCTGCTTCATGTCACAGGCTATTATGTTGAGTTTGTCACTAAACTGCTCATAATTGAAAAACAACTGTCCAACATCAAGAGTTTCTGACACAAGACGGCCGTAAATATCATTGGAATCAAGATTACCACCTCTGACTATATGTTCAAAGGCATCCTTGACAAGCTGCATTCTGGCAAAAGGTGACGGTATGGAAGTTATCTCTACATGCTTGTTGTCAAACTTCGGATCTTGTATATTAGCTCTGTTAGAGGCATCATAAGGATATATACTTTGTGATCCCCAGTCTGTAATATTGTTATCTCCGTCTGAATATATGCGTAGTACTTTTGACATGGTCGGTTATCTTCTTATATTGAATTCTATTTCCGTTAAAACTTACTGTCCACGATCTTACTCAGGGCTTCATGATACATTTCTGCATATAAAGCCGGATCATTAGGTTTAATCTTCTTATTTTTATAAACAGCCAAAGACAGCTCATGGTATATTTCGTCATATTTTCTTTTACTCAAAAGACCGGGAGCTTTTGGCTTCACACCAGCTACAAGATTGAACGGGTCATCCTCGCTGTCAAGATTAAACAGTTTAAGCTGTCTGCTGTTATCTTCCATTTCTGAAAGCCAGCTACGATATGAAGAAAGGAAACTACTTAAATTCTTGATAAAATCTCCACTATAGAAATTTTCATTAAACTCGCCTAGCATATTGCTGTCAAGCTTCTGGGCAGACAATGTATCAAGCCTGTATTGGAACATGTTAGCCATGATGGCAAATTCTGTCATAGGCTTGAAAAGCATGTTATGAAGTCCCGTGTTAAAGCATGAGAAGGTTATACCAGCACCATTGTTATCATCTTTAAGCCCTAATTCATGGCAGGCTGCCTTATTGTTACTGTGTTGAGTGCCTTTCTTGCTGCTGTTGCTGAAATCTACTATAGCCGTGGCAGCCATCATCTCAATGAAATGGGCCGGATTCTGTTGATTGTTTCCACCTTCATGGTTTGCATAAGCTTTTGTATCATGCGTATCACCGATAAAATAGAGATCATCTATCTCACCGTTGCTGTAGATATTGTCTTTATAATATGCCAATGCAGACTTAGCTTTTGACATAAACGTTGCAGAATCAATGCTTGACATAGCATCTGGCTGAAGGCTGAAATATGGCAGCACTGTGACAGCTCCAATACGGGCTTTTCCTATTGATGCACCGTTTGAAAAACGTTTCACATCCATGTTTCTGAATGTTTTCAGCAATAAAGGGAAACCACTTGCGCCGGTACCTCCGAAGATTGAGTTTATTATAAATATCTCATCCCCTTGAGCAAACAAACCGTTAAATTTGGCAAATTCCTGGGAGTCAACTATTTTGTCTAAAACAACACTGCCGATATTCGGATTTCCCTTGAATCCTACCTTCATGTCTGAATCGAGGTTTTTCTTGGAAAAAAGCATTTCTACAAGGGCTTTGTCTGTTTGATTTTTCATTGTGCTCAAACCTATAAAGTCTTTGAATGACTTGTCATTAGTGCCTTCGATAGAAAGAAGATAATTTCCGCCTGCTTGCACACTTTCTATAGGCACAATCTCCGTATTGAAAAAATCACTTCTGCTTCCGTCACTTGGCTGAATCTTGTTGTGTATAGACAAATAGTTATTAAGCAATGTTGTTGCTTTGGTTAAATCAGCATTGCCCGCGTCGGGATCAATTATGATTGGTACTACCTGCTGATGACCAAGCTTCACGCCCGATGCCATTAGCATAGTAAGCGAACGCAGCACCCGCGAGCCTGTACCGCCAATTCCGAATATAAATAGTTTTGACATATTGATATTTTCTTTTACAAAATAAAATTACTGTCTTTTATAACACTGTGTTTAAAATTTAAAAGGTGTTGTTGAACAGTCACTTTGCATTATTCTCTTCTTGCAAAAAAAGTTTACTATTACAGAAAAAACAAGAAACACTAAAGCTGAGTAAATGAACTGAAGCAAACCGGCTCCAAGAAAATTCGTCCAGCTCAAATGCAAAATATCTCCGTTACCGTCTATCATTTTACCATCACGGAAATCTGCATATAACAATACAAAAACTACAATAAAATTTATAACAGCCGGAACTAATAAAAATAGTATCCAACTGAGCATATTATTCCATGATTGCCTGTCTAAAAATTTATAATATAAAGCCACAAACACAAACGCTAAAAACAAGAGCAAGCCTCCCAGCATATTACACATATTGCTCGTTTGTGCAGGCGAAGCTGTTCCGGCTAAATAACTTGCTAAATCATTACCAAGAATATAATATAAGAAATTCATATAAAACCTATTTTTGCTTTCTGTAATTCAAACAATTTCATAACGGCAAAATTAATGTTAAGGCCGTTAGAAAACCAGACAATTATTTTATTTCAAACTTAATACCGCTCTGATCTGTAAGATTCTTATATGCATCAGCCACTCCACTAACTATATATTTGATACCGGACGTTTTATTCAAATCACCTCCGTCATCACTGCTGATATTCTCAACCCATTCAGGTATGTCAGTATATCCGGTTTTTATACACTCACTTCCGTGTGCATTGTCCATTATTGCCAAAGAAATTTCATGCGTGTATGTACCGTAAGATATTTTTTTCACATTTTCTATCTGCACCAACGGACTTTTCTTTGTATAGTTGTTTTTGTTTGAAAGATAGTTGTTATCAAGTAGCGTTGAAGAAAGATCTGCCCTAATCAATACATGGGCCTTTGCACCGTCAGGAGTAACCGTTATATGTCCGGCAGAATGACCGGCAGTTCCAAAAGTATTGACTATTGTAAAAGGTATATTTTTGGCAGAGGAATAAGATGCAACTTTAATATCCCCTCCCGGTATATCAGCTATATCTATATGCTTGTTTATTTGTCCTAATATTTTCTGCGGACCGATAACCCACATATAATACGGTCTATGCTGATGAATCTTTACCGGACTTTTGCCCCACTGGTAGTAATTACCGTTAAAGTCTGATTTCAGACAAAATATTTCCACACCAAGGTCATCATGCTTTTTTAAGGTCTTCCAAAAGACTTTATTCACATTATCACGCGCAATGCTGAAAAACTTTTGAGCTTCTCCGAATGGAACTGCAAGTATGCAGTCTGACACAAACACCGACACTGTGTTATTGTCGTTTTTTTCAAGAATAGCCTTCATCATTTCATCTATGGATGATGAAGACGTGTTGCCGCCCAACGATGAAAAATTACTCGGTGTCATGTTTAGTGTAAACGCATTTATATCACCTGTAAACGGTATTATTTTTGAATTGATAAAAAACAGCCGCGTTGTATCTGCATACTTATCAAGTTCGTTGGCATAAAAGTGAACTGCATTCTCAAATTCAGAACCTGCATTCATATACCCGTTCATGCTTCCGGAATTTTCTACATAGAAATTCACTTTAAAAGACTCATCATTCACTGGCGGTATCTCCTTCCATGACAATTCAACATCACTGCCGCCGCACGATATTAATGACAGCAACACAAAAAAAGAAAAACAAATATTCGCTATCTTCATACTTCTACTTTTTTCAATGATTATTACACCAAAATATATTTTGTTGACTTAAACTATTAAAGTCTTACGCAACATAGTAAAGTTCATGTGGAAAATCATTGTCTTTATTACCAGGACAATCGATAATATCTCGTCTTGTCGCAAATCGCCATGATGGCAAAGGCATCTTTGCTGATATGAGTTATTGCCATATTTTTTTAATTTAGTAACAGAAATAAATTTTTAAAACTAATTTCTTTGTGTCTGTATCAATACCATTTAACTAATTGTTATGACATACGACTCAGCCACAACATTTTTTAATCTTTACGGCAAAGATAGAAATATTTGCCGTAAATTAAGAAAGTATGTTATTTTTTTTTAATTATTGTTATTTTATCGCAAAACAAAGCCTTCAAAAGGGGGAAAATTGCGGCAAAGAACAAGTCACTTTTTGAAGGTGGCCTTGAATTTGGAACTGAAAACGGAATTGGACAATCGTAACCGCCAATAGCAGGTAAAAGGTTAAAATTGCGGTTAAATAAAATGTGGTTAACTAATATTCTGTGTGTAACAAAGCATTGGAAGGAATTGATACACACATTTTATTACAGGTTGGCCAAATTATTATATGGCAAACAACGAAAATTATTACAGGGAGAACAACGAAAATTATTACAGGGAGAACAACGAAAAGCGCACAAGCCTTATAAAAAGAACTTGTGCGCCAATAATTATGATATTAAAAAAACAAATTGCTCAGTGTCTCGGTGCCGAGGGATGTGTTTCATTGCCTTTATCAGGCACTGTTGTCTGCACGCTGGCCTTTCCGGTCACCTTGAACGGGAACTGCGTCAGGCCGTGTGAGGTCTGAAGCTCAATGAGGTTCAGTTGCGAAGCCGCAGCTGCCTCAGGAATGGTACATATTATGTATGTGTCCTGCGCATAATTCGGATTTACGGCCACCTCGACATTGTTCATCAACAGCTTGGTAAGTCCGTGGAAACGCTCGCCTTCAATCATTATTGTCGTTCCGGCAGCAGCCTCTGTGTAATACTGATCACGTTTCACGTTGATGGTGTCGTGAGAAAGTATCTTAACACCGCTGATAACCGGCTCGCCGTTGTCGTCATCGTCTCCGCATGACGTGAATGCGGCCGTAAGGGCAATCATAACAGCCACAAGGCAGAGCGGCAGTAGTTTTATCTTATCGTATCTCATAAAAACCTGCAATTAGTTAAAATAATAAATTTCATACAGGCGCTCATCAGTGCCAGTTGGAGAAGTCATAGTCGATAGGTTTCTGTGCCTCCTCATCGGTGAGATAATGGTTCTGCACCTGGTCAGCTGCCGGATAAGGCAGGAAGATGTTCGTTTCAGAGAGCACAACCGGCGTGAACTGTCCGCCGAGACCTTCGTTAAGTGCCTTGCGGTAGTTATACGGCACTGTCGTTCCGCGTCCGGCTATGGTCACGACAGAGTCAGACGGCCACGACCACGAGTGGATGACAGCCTTGTCGTTCCAATACTTAATGAAGCCGTACTGGTCTTTGCCGTCAGCGTCTGGACCACAGTTATAGTTCCAGTTGTAAGAGTGCCACGGACCGTAAGGCAGGTCAACGACATAGCTGAACGTACCGTCAGAGTTTCTCACAAACGTACCGTAGTTAAGGTCATTGCCGTCGTTACCGTCAGAGATATACGCTCCGCGGAACTGCACATTGTTAAAATAGTTAAGCATGTACTGCGGTTTCCAGCGGTACCATGTTACCATGTCCCACCAGTTGGCACCTTCCATAGCAAACTCCTTTCTGCGCTCGTTGATGATGTCGAGCAGCGAGATACGGCGCACGCGGCGCGCGCCGGCACGCATGTGAACCTCGTTGAAGGCGCTGAGAGCCTCAGCGTTTGTCGTAGACTCATTGTTGCCGAGAATAGCCTCAGCCTTTATCAGATATACATCGGCAAGACGCTGTATATAGGTGTTGAGAGGTGTGCTCTGGTTAGACAGTGTCTTCGGCGACACGTCGTTCTTCAGTCCGAGCACACCCTTCTTCACGTAAGGCGCACAGTGGCCATTGTAAGGATATTGCATACCGCCGTAAGTCTTCCATATATCACCGTAGTATGTTCCCGGGATGAAGAACGTAGAGTTACGGCGAATAGTGTCAGAAGGATCTTCGTTATATACGTCGATCATATCCGGCGATGCCGAGATGCTACCCCATGTGGTCACGGAGTTGGCATTGTTGCCGCGCGGGTCTGTAGATACAAACGACGGGGCAAGAGACGAATAGAACGCATTGGTGTTTCCCCATCCGCCGGTGGTAGGGTCGGCCCAGCGCATGGCGAGAATGGTCTCGCTGTTGTCGTTGTTGGCAGGCTGGAAGAGGTCGTCATAATTATCCATAAGACTGTATGGGCCGTTGTAGATAACCTCATTGCAGAGGTCGACAACACGGCGCAGCGTCTGCTCATTGCGTGGATGGTCAGTCGTAGAGCCTTCTACCCACCCACTCTGTGCCAGCAGAGCCTTGGCAAGAGCAGCCTTGGCAGCATAGCGCGTAGGGTGATATTCTGTTATTTCCTGTTCTGGCAGGAGGCTGTCGGCAGCCTCGAAATCGCGGATTACATACTCGAGCACTGATTTCTCATTATACAGCGGCACTACAGGATGTGCGGCAGCCGTGTCGGTGCTGGCATATATAATTGCATCACCCCAGCCGCGCACAAGATAGAAATAAGCCCAGCCGCGCATGAGATGGCATTCGCCAATAGCCGCATTCTTCACCTCAGCAGAGACCTCAGATGTGGCATAACGTTCAATATTGTCAATGACCTTGTTGCACTCAGCGATAACGGCATAGAGCGACGACCATGAGTCAGCAACATCAGAATTGCCGCTCGTAGTGGTGAAATATCCCATTTCACCCTGCCAATACGGGTTCCAGCCGTCACAGGCACGGAACGAACCTATTGGAATCATTCCAATACGGTTGAAGTTAAACCACGGGCGGTTGTAAAGCAGCTCGGTCGATTTAGCCACGGCCTTGTCTGACGTGTAATATGTTGACGGTTCATAAGCATCTGGCACAACGTCAAAGAAATGATCTGTGCAGGACGTCATGACCGTCAGAGCAGCAACAACTGCGAATATATATTTTTTTATCTTTTTCATGATATTGAAATCATTGTTTTTCAACTCGGTTTATCAGATATTAATTCTAATATCAGAGCCGTCAGAAATTAAGCTTCATTCCGAAAGTATATATTCTCGGCGACGGATAACGGAAAATGTCAAGTCCCTGCATGAGCACGTTCTGGCCGTAAGAGCCGACCTCAGGGTCATAACCGTCATATCCGGTAATAGTAAACAGGTTCTGGAAGCTAGCGTAAACCTGCAGCCAGTCAATGCCGACCGGCTTCAGCCACTGCTTAGGAATGTTCCAGCCTATGGTGAGGGTCTTCAGGCGCAGATAAGAGCCGTCTTCAACGAACATGTTGCTGATACGGTTATTCTGGTTGAGGTTCGACTGGCTCAGACGCGGCACGCTGGTGCCCGGGTTCATGACGTAGGCATTGCCGTCGGCATCGGTGCCGATACGTGCGTAACTGAATATGTCGGACATCTTGTTCTTATAGCTGTAGCCGGAGGTCTGCATGTGCTCCTGGCGGGTGATATTGTAAATGTCGCCGCCTACTGCGCCGTTGAAGAACACCGTCAGCTCAATGTTTTTCCATGTCAGGTTGTTGCTGAGACCGAAGGTGAAGTCAGGGTTCGGGTCGCCGATATATGTACGGTCGGCCTCGGAAATCTGTCCGTCGCCGTTGACGTCCTCGAAGATATAATCACCTACCCACACGCCGTTGTCCTTGTCGATAGGCAGCACAGAACCGTTGTTGACAGGGCGTGCCACTTGCAATTTATTGCCGTTCTTGTCGAGGATGAACTCGCCGTTGGCATCCTTCTGATAGAAGTCGTCCATGGTGTTGAATATGCCCTTCACCTTCCAGCCGTAGAAGCGGCCTACCGGTCCGCCTACCTCAGAACGTGTGAATATAGACGGGCTACTGCTGGCCGCCAGCCTATACTGACCGTAGATCGAACCCTGGTCGTTGTTGAGTTTGATAACCTTGTTTCGGTTTACAGACAGCGTGGCATTCGTGCGCCACTGCCAGTTCTTTCTCATCACGTTTACAGAGTTGACAGTAAACTCGAAACCCTTGTTTCTGATTTCGCCGGTGTTCTCCCACGGTGCGGTGAACGAGAACTGGTTGGTGATGTAGGAAGGCTCAGAGCTCTGCATAAGCAGGTCCTTGGTGTTCTTGAGATAGAAGTCCATGATAACCTCAAGCCTGTTGCCGAAGAGGTTCATGTCAAGACCAAGGTTATAGGAATGTGTGCTTTCCCATTTAAGGTTCTCATTGGCGATGTTGCTCGGCAGATAACCTGTGCCCCATGCAGATGTGGCAGCAGCGAGCTGCGACAGGAAAGCATAGTTGCTTGCATTCTGGTTGCCGACGAGACCCCAGCCGAGACGCAGCTTGAGGTTGTCGACCCACTTCACGTTCTTCATGAAGTTCTCACCGCTGATACGCCATGCAAGAGCTGCTGACGGGAACACACCCCAACGCTCTTTCTTTGAGAAGTTCGAGCTACCGTCAGAACGCAGCGTAGCCGTTAGCAGATAACGGTCTTTCAGCGTGTAGTTGATACGTCCGTAGTATGATTCTATGGCCCATCTTACAGGGTCAGAGCCCTGTGCCACACTCGTGGTGGCATCACCGAAGTTCAGCGACTTAATAGTATTTGTCACATAGTTGCTTCTCTCGCCGTAGAGAGACTCATACGCGCCCCACTGAGCCTCATGACCCAGCATGACCTGCAAATGAGAGGTCTTCTTGAACAAATCAGTGTCGTAGGTGGCATATTGCTTGAAGGTGGTGTACTTGCTAACCGTCTTCGTGCGCTGGCTGTTACTGATATTCGTTACCGAGCCATACGTATATTCCGGCTGGAAATAATAGCTGTTGTTCCAGTTGCGGCTGCCGCCGTATTCGAAGCGTACGCTCAGACCCTTTATAGGAGTGAAATTGGCAAACGCAGAATAATCAGCATTATAGTTGTTGTCCTTGTTCTGACGCATGAGAGCCTCATAAACAGGGTTTGAATAGTTCTCACCAGCTTTGTTAGTGCTGATGAAAGCATATTCGCCGTTAAGGTCGCGCACAGGGATGTCAGGCGACTGGTCGAGAGCGGTCTCAATGGCCGTACCGGACGAGAAAGCGTTGTTCTGCTTGGTGTTGGCATAATAGATATTTGCACCGAGCTGCATCCAGCTGTTCACCTGCGTATCAAAGTTTGAGCGCAGACTCATACGGTCGAACGACGAGCCCAGCGAGATACCGTCCTGGCTGAGATAGCCGCCGCTTACAGAATAATGAGTAGACTTTGTACCTCCGCTGATGTTCAGCGCATGGTTATGCATGAATGCCGAACGGAACAGCTCGTCCTGCCAGTCGGTGCCGTTTCCGAGCACCTCAGAATTTGTGAACTCTGGTCTCCAGTCGAAGCCACGGATGTCTGATTTAGCATTGTCGAGTTCAGCATATTGCCGCAGGTTCAGCATGTCAAGCTTCTTGGCCATGCTCTGCCATCCGAAATATCCTTCGTAAGAAATCTTTGTCTTACCTTCCTCACCTTTCTTGGTGGTTATGATAACGACACCGTTAGAAGCGCGCGAGCCATAGATGGCCGTTGCCGAAGCATCTTTCAGCACCTCTATGGAAGTGATGTCGCCCGGGGCAATACTGGCCAGCACTGAGCTGGAACCGTTGGCATTGTTACCGCTCAGCGCTATACCGTCAATGACATACAGCGGTTCGTTTCCGTTGAATGAGTTGATACCACGGATCTGCACCGATATGCCGCCGCCCGGCGCACCGGAGTTCTGCGTAACGTTAACACCGGCTATACGTCCCTGCATGGCCTGCTCGAGCGTTGTCGACACGCCTTTGCGTATCTGATCCTCGCTGATGCTCGACACGGCACCTGTCAGGTCAGAACGCTTCATCATACCGTAACCGACGACCAAGACATCGTTCAGTGCCTGCTGATCTTCGCTCATTCGTATGTTCATGTTGCCTCCTGCCGGCACCTTTGCCGTCAGCTTGGCATAACCCACATACGAGAACTCAAGTGTCTGCCCCGGCTCTGCTTTTAACGTGAAAAAGCCGTCAAGGTCTGTTGTGGTACCTATACCCGTTCCCTTTACCTTCACAAGGGCACCGAAGATAGGCTCACCGTTGCCGCCGTCGCTGACGGTACCGGTGATGGTCATCTGCGCCAATGATGGCAAAGGCAACAACACCATTAGAAATAGGAGCATCACGACGACAGAAAAGCGCCGGTGTCTCATGCTGATACATCTGTAAACCATATTAAAATTCAAATTACTAAATCGATTTCCTTCTTGTTTTATAAAACTCTTGTTCCCCTATTTGTTTAGTCTTTCAAATTCCCGTGCGTCACACGAAAACGCATAACCGGAATCATATTATTTCCCGAAACTGCATGTAATAGTCTTGTTTTAACTATCTCAACTATTATCTTTGCCGGTATCTACAGTCGCACCACGAGCTTCTTGATTTTATATCCTTCCGTTGAGCGTTCGTGTTCTGCCGCAAGCAGTACGGTATGCTTTCTGTGGCATATTCTTGTTATGGGTGAATAATGTTAATTGCATGCTTCGTCAGCACGCCGATAGGCCGGAACAGAAAAATTCTTGCCTTATATCCTCATTGTTTAAAAGGACTGCAAAGATAGTGATATTAAGTTACAAACGCTTATACTATTTTATCAAACTTATCAGCATCTTGTCTTTTTTGACATTTATCAATGTTTTAACACTTCTGCCGACCATGTTCATCGGCATCCAACTGCCGATGTTCGTTCATTTTTTCAGTGCGCCCACGGCCTGCCTGATGACGGCAAGCGTGGTCTTGTCGCAACTGAACACACTGTTAAGTCCCTGCTGTTCCTGCGCGGGGTCACCGGTATAGTCGTCGCCGGGGCGCCACTGCTCATGCCTCGGCCTGGCGCTGCCGGCCCATCCCCAGAAGTTGCATCCTTGGAACGGGCCGCCGGCTGCAACATCTTTCTCCACAAGACCGAACACATATTTATAATAGCTGTCGCGGCCCTTTGTCGGCGAGCCGGGCTTAAATGTGAAGCCGTCACGCGGATAGCCGAATTCTTCCATCACGAGCGGTTTGTTAATCCGCTTGCATATCGCTATGTGGCGGTCTATATAGTCTTTCGTGTTTGCACAGGCCCTCGGCAGATTATCTATCAGCGAGTCAGCCTTAGCCCATCCCCAGTTGTATGGCCAGAGATGAATGTTGCAATAGTCGACATTCCTGTCAGAACAAATCTTTTCATACGCCTCGAAGCTGTTCTCACAGCCCCACGCGCCCTCGCTGCCTATAGAGACAAGATGGTTAGGGTCAAGGCTTTTGATAAGCGCCGATGCCTCGGCAAGCCATTTCTCAAAAGCCGGCAAAGCCTTGACAGAGAAAGCACGCGGCTCATTTCCGATCTGCCACGACATTATGGCCGGATCATCCTTGTATGCCTTATGTGTATATCTGTTTGTGCGTCCGATTATAAACCTAACGTAATCATAAAAAAGTTTATGAGCCTTCTCGTTGTAGGCATATCTCTCTACAAAGTTCATAAACGCCGGATAACCGTCCTCGTTTGGGCGCGGAGCCTTTCCTTCACCGGCCTGCTCAAGATAATAGCCATATCCGCCGCTCCATTCCCATGAGTTGTTAAGATACAGCACAGCCACCATGCCCCGCTTGCCCATTTCCGCGAGCAGATAGTCGAGGCCATCAAGGATGGTGTCGTTATATACTCCTGGAGCACGCTGCAGCGTTGGCTCCACCTTTGTGGTCACTCCTTCCTGTCCGTCAGAGCCCACGAGAATGCGAAGATTGTCAATGCCGTTTTTCTTCATGTCGTCAAGCTCACGGCACAGTCGTTTTCTGTCACCGCCGCGTCCCGTTGAGCCAAGAATGGCGCCATACCAGAAATTGGTACCTATGAATGCATACCGCTTTCCGTTGCGACAGAGCTTACCGTCACGCACGCCTACAAAACCATTGGCGCTGTTGTTGCCTCCGGCAATGCCGCCCGCCGTTCTGCCTTGCATGGCAGAGCAGCAGAAAGTAAATGCCATGATTGCTAAAAATACCTTTTTAAGCATATATATTCAGAATAATGTTGTGCCGTCACCGACACACACAAAACTAATGACGGTTTATAACCGTAAACATAGGTTAAACGTTATTGGCAAAGTTAGACATTTTGTTGTATCTTGCAATGAATTTTTATTTTTTTAACAGCATGAAATGCACATATATTTCCTGCACATTAAAATTCACATAACCAGACCCGTGTAAATTCAAGGCCGGCACACGGTTTGTCCCTGCATTTCAACCACAGCCATTATGAACAATCAAACGGCTATCAGCCAAAGAGAGACCGCACCGTATGCCGGCCTTAAAACAAATGCTGCGAGAAATATGCATGCACAGCAAATTTATCTATTTTCTTCCGAAGTCAGCCGGACACTCGCCCCACTTCTTCGTTTCCCACTTCAGCACTGGAATATCACTGACATCGTGCGTTTTCAGCCAGTGCTCAGCCCGCCCTATAATATTATACAGCTGAGCCGTCGACGCATCGTGCCGAAGCTTTGTCTTACATTGTTTTTTCCTGACCCACAAGGCTGCGTTCACGCTGTCACTGTATATCACTTTACCGGTGATGTTGTTTTTCTCCATCAGCGCCATGGCGTGTACAATGGCAAGAAACTCGCCGATGTTGTTAGTGCCATAAACGGGGCCGAAGTGGAACACCTGCTCACCGGTCTGCAAATCTATGGCCTGATATTCCATCGGCCCAGGGTTGCCGGAGCATGCCGCGTCAACGGCCCATGCCTGTGCGTTCACCTCCGGCGGCAGCGGCAGCACCGTGTCGTGCCGCCAGTCCGGCGGGTTCAGTAATGTATTTCGCCTCATGCGCCGTTACATTCTTTCCGGCATCTCGATACCGAGCAGACGCATACCGTTCTTCAATACCTTTGCCACGTTCTCTGCAATGAGCAGACGTGTGGCGCATGCCGCATCATTCTCAGCATTCAGAATGCTGTAGTCATGATAGAACTGGTTGAATTCTTTTGTCAGTTCATAGCAGTAGTTTGCAATGCCCGACGGACTGTAGTCTTTCCCTGCCTGTGCCACGGCATCCTTATATGCCAGCATCTTCTGAATGAGCTGCACCTCTTTCTCGTTCAGTGCAGTGTCTGCGCCAAGTTTTTCCGGAACAGATACATTCTGTTCGGCAGCCTTGCGCATTATGGAACGAATGCGGGCGTATGTGTACTGTATGAACGGGCCTGTGTTACCGTTGAAGTCGATGCTCTCAGCCGGATTGAACAGCATGTTCTTACGGGCGTCCACCTTCAGTATGAAATATTTCAGTGCGCCCATGCCCACGATACGTGCAATGTTGTTCTTCTCCTCTTCGCTCATATCGCTGAACTTTCCGAGCTCATCGCTTGTCTTGCGTGCGTCGCTTATCATCTGCGCTATCAGGTCGTCTGCGTCGACAACCGTCCCCTCGCGGCTTTTCATCTTGCCGTTAGGCAGCTCCACCATGCCGTAAGAGAAGTGCACCAGGTCCTTGCCCCACTTGAAGCCAAGCTTGTCGAGCAATATAGACAGCACCTGGAAATGATAGTTCTGCTCGTTGCCGACTACATATATCATCTTGTCGATAGGATAGTCGTTGAAGCGCATCTCAGCCGTACCGATGTCCTGAGTCATGTAAACGGATGTGCCGTCAGAGCGCAGCAGCAGTTTCTCGTCGAGTCCCTCCGGTCTGAGGTCGGCCCACACGCTGCCGTCCGGGCGGCGGTAGAAGATACCCTTCTCAAGACCTTCCATAACTTTTTTCTTTCCTTCCAGATATGTGTTGCTCTCATAGTATATCTTGTCGAAGCTTACGCCGAGCGCCCTGTATGTCTCGTCGAAGCCGGCATACACCCATGAGTTCATCTTCTGCCACAGCGCACGGATATCCTTGTCGCCGTGTTCCCATTTCACGAGCATAGAGTGAGCCTCCTTGATGAGCGGAGCCTCCTGCTCTGCCTTTTTCTTCGCGTCGTCGGCACTCATGCCCTCAGCAGCATACTGCTCTTCGAGCTGCTTGCACTCTTCCTTGTAATGCTTGTCAAACATCACGTAGAAGTCGCCGATGAGATGGTCGCCTTTCTTGCCTGTCGACTCCGGCGTACAGCCGTTGCCCCATTTCATCCAGGCCAGCATCGACTTCATGATGTGAATACCGCGGTCGTTTACAATGTTTGTCTTCACCACCTTGCAGCCGTTAGCCTGCATAATCTGCGCCAGCGACCATCCGAGCAGGTTGTTGCGCACATGTCCCAGGTGCAGCGGCTTGTTGGTGTTCGGCGATGAATATTCTATCATAACCAAAGGAGCATCAGCGCCGGCCTTCTTCTCGCCGTAGTTCGGATCGGCATTAACAGCATTCAGCATGTCAACCCATGACGACTGAGCTACCGTTATGTTCAGAAATCCCTTTACAACATTATATTTCTCTACAGCCGGGCAGTTCTTCTGCAGCCATGCGCCTATTTCTTCAGCCGTGTCTTCAGGCTTCTTTCTTGAAATTCTCAACAGCGGGAATACCACAAGCGTAAGGTTTCCCTCAAAATTCTCCTTTGTCTTCTGCAGCTGCAGGGCCTTGGCATCAGCCTCCCCGCCGTACAGAGCCTTGACAGCCTCTGCCACTGCCTCTATTATCTGCTGTTCTGTCTCCATTTATTTTTATGTTGTTTTATCGTTGTTCTGCCGCGTAGTCAGCAAAGCCTCCTGCCGTTTTCATGCCGCTTGCCATCAGCACAGCGCAGTTGCCGCAGCCTGCTTTCGCGGCCGGAAAATATTATTTGCAAAGTTACTAAAAAGTTTCAGTCTGTCAGATATTTGCCTTTATTAATTTTCAAATGCGAGTGACGATTTTCTGAAACATTTAATCTTTGCCGCCTGCGCGGCTCACTTCTTTCCCCCATCAGCAGACAAACCGCACAGATTGACACTCTATGAAACATACCAGGTCAAAAACACACCTGCTTTATAGTTTTTTAAAGCAATAAAATGTAATATTTTTACGGGAAATATTACTTTTGCAACTGCTATTCTTAACTAACATAACATTTTAATCAATGCCCGCAGTCACCCCAGCCACCAGAAACGGGCAAAAAAACATTCAGCCAGACGACTGAGTAATTTTTATATGAGAAAATTATTAATCATTCTGTTCATTTTCTGTTCATGTCTCACTCATGCACAGATGCTTGACCCCGTGAAGTTTCACACAGCGTTGACAACATCGGCCGACGGCACCGGCGTAATAACCTTTACCGCGTATATAGAAAAAGGCTGGCATGTCTATTCCACCAATCTCGGCGGCGACGGTCCTGTTTCAGCCACTCTCCGCGTGAACAGCCTGAACGGTGTCAAGCTCATCGGCCGACTGACACCGTCCGCCGGCGAAGTGACACGCTACGACTATGCCTTCCGCCGCAACGTCCGCTATTTTGAGCATCAGGCCGTGTTCCGGCAGAAAGTAAAGTTCACCAAACCGAAATATTCCATCAACGTATCTCTTGAATACGGTGCATGCAGCGACCACAACTGCCTGCCGCCCGACGAAGTGCCGTTTGTAAAAACAGGCACTTCATCAAAAGCAGCAAGCATAAAAGAAAAGGACGACAAGGCTGCCGACGGCAACAAGCTCGCAGCTCTGCCAGAGGCCGACACTGCCACGGCAAAAGCAACAGCGCCTGCCATTCAGCCTGCAACCATCAAAACAGATAACACTGCATCCGTAAACGGCCCTTTGTGGAAACCGGTAACAAAGGATATGCCAAGCAATGACGGCAGTGACGACATTGCGTCACAATCACTGGCATACATCTTTCTTATGGGATTGCTCGGCGGTCTGCTTGCCGTGGCCATGCCATGCGTGTGGCCGGTCATACCGATGACGGTCAGCTTCTTTATCCGCCGCGGAGAGAACCGCCGTCAGGGCATTCGCAGCGCCCTGGCCTACGGAGCATCCATAGTAGTTATCTACATGCTTCTCGGCATAGCCGTGACACTTCTCTTGGGGCCGTCGGGGCTCAACGACATTGCCACCAGCGCCCTGTTCAATGTACTGCTGTTCGTGCTGCTCATAATGTTTGCGCTCAGCCTCTTCGGCTGCTTTGAGCTGCAGCTGCCTGCCCGCTGGGCAAACGCCGCCGACAGCCGTGCCGGCAATGCCGGCGGCCTTCTGTCAGTCTTTCTCATGGCACTTACACTTGTGCTCGTCAGCTTCTCGTGCACGGCACCTATCATAGGTCTTCTGCTGGCAGGCACTGCCGTAAGCGGCAACTACCTTGCGCCAGCAGCAGGCATGCTTGGCTTTGCCGTCGCCCTTGCCCTGCCGTTCATGCTGTTTGCCATGTTCCCGTCGTGGCTGAAGAGCATGCCGAAGTCCGGCTCATGGATGAACATCATAAAAGTCACTTTAGGATTTATAGAGCTCGCCTTCTCACTGAAGTTCCTGTCTGTAGCCGACATGGCCTACGGATGGCACCTCCTCAGCCGCACAACATTCCTGTGTCTGTGGATAGCAATATTTCTCTTCCTCGCCTTTTATCTTTCCGGAATCATACATTTCCGCAGCGACGGCGACAGCCGTCCGCACCCCGTCGTGTCGGTAATGCTCGGAATGCTGTCAGCCGCCTTCGCCATATACATGCTGCCCGGCCTGTGGGGCGCTCCCGTGCCGGCTGTCAGCGCCTTTGCGCCTCCTGCCGCTGACACCGACTTCTCCCTGTCAAAGACAACCGCCAAGGCACGCTTCACATCATACGAAGAGGGCATGGCTGCCGCGAGAGCCGAGGGCAAGCCCGTGCTGCTCGACTTCACCGGCTATGGCTGCGTGAACTGCCGCAAGATGGAAGGCGCCGTGTGGACAGACCGCCGTGTAGCAGACATGCTTAACAACGACTTCGTGCTCATAAGCCTGTACTGCGATGACAAGACACCTCTGCCGCAGCCCATCACCGTGACGGAAAGTGGCCGGCAGCGCACGCTGCGCACCACAGGCGACAAATGGAGCTATCTCGAACGACATAAGTTCAGTTCCAACGCCCTGCCGTACTACGTCGCCGTCACGGCAGACGGGAAACCGCTGTCGCCGTCACGAGGCTATGACGAAGACGTTGCCGCGTACACAGCATTTCTTGATAAAGCATTGAAAAAGTTCAGGGAACAATAGATAGAAAGCACATAAGCATAATTGTGCCAGTATTTTCATACAGTATGTTTTTATGAAAATGCAGCAAAAATTTCATTTAATGGCATTTTAAATGCTGCTGCAATATTCATTGCTTATGAAAATCAGAAAAAATTCCTATGTAACATTTCTGCTGTTTTTGCTTGCAGGAAGAAAGCACCAATATATAATATAATAACGCAGAAAGGCCGGCTCCCACAAATGTGGAAACCGGCCTTGTTTTGCCGGGCATCAGCGCATCTCAGAAATGCTCAATTTTCATCAAGCCACCTCAATGCGTTTTGTCTCTTTCTCTGCCTTCGCGGCGCGAGGAAGTGTTACATGAAGCACACCATTCTCTACTTTTGCTTCGATCTTGTCTTTCTCAACGTCGTCAGGCAGCGTCAGAGCCTGCTCGTAGTTGCTGTATGAGAACTCACGGCGCAGATAGTGCTCCTTCTTGTTCTCGTCTTTCTTGTCGTCCTTATGCTCCATCTTGATCACAAGGTTTCCGTCGTTGTCGAGGTTAACCTTGAAGTCTTCTTTTGTTGCGCCCGGAGCGGCAAGCTCCAAATCATATTCTTTGTTGTTTTCTTTAACGTTGATGGCAGGCGCCGTTACGTTAAGTCTCGGCATCCAGCTGTCGTCAAACATATCATTGAAACTGTTGTCTAAGAAATTCATTGCGTTGCGAAGTACTGGATACATCATAGTTCTAATCTCCTATATTTTCCATCTCGGCCCCGGTTGCCTTGCGGCACCCTCAGCGTCGGTGTTTATTGTTTTATTATTTATCTTCAGTTCTTTCAGCCTCCTCCGGCGGTCTGCTTTCGTTGCCCGCCCCCGGAACTTCCGAACTTCACCCATCATTATGCAACATGCGTGCCACTGCCCCGCAGGCCTTCGCTGGCTGACAAAATCAGACAGGAATGGCGGAATTGTATAATAATTTTAAACATTGCTGACAACAGTGGCAGAGCCGTTTCTCACAGTCTTACTATACGTGAGCCGGAGAATGCATCCTTTCCGTTTATCTGAACAATATAAACACCCTTATCAAGATGCGACACATTCATCGTGCATGATTTCTCACCTCGTGCCACTACAGCCGCTGCCACCCTGCGCCCGTTAAGAGCGTACAGAGACACCACGACCTTTCTTCCGGCAGTCTCTGGCAGCTGCACGGCAAGCATCCCGGCCGACACCATAATGTCAGCCCCGGCCTGCCTTTGGCTTATCTCTTTTATGCCGTCGACACCAAGCAGAAACAGCAAGCCGCGGTAAGCGTCTATCTCACCGTAGCCACACGAATTGCTTTTTTCTTCTGACGGCATTCTGCGGCATGTGCGGCGCATCACGTCAAGCGCGCGTTCCGGTGTCAGCATACTGTCGGCCTCGAGCCACAGGGCGACGGCACCGGCCACGACAGGTGCAGCCATTGACGTACCGGTGTTGGCATTCCATGAATACGTCCGCCCGTTATACGTGAAGCGCTCCACGTCACTGTTCAAATCGCCGGCATCAGGATTGTTTTCCATATAGAAACTGCTGTATGACGAAATGACGTTAGTGCCCGGTGCCATCACGTCAGGCTTGACAAGTCCGGCCATCGTTGGTCCTGTTGAAGAGTAAGGAGCCCTGACGCCTCCGCTGCCGTTATGATAGTCATACACAGTGCCCTTGTAGTTTGTAAACGTCTGCCGCCATGACGTGGCGCCCACGGCGATGACAGCCGGTGCCGCTGCCGGCGAGTTGACATTGTGCGAGCACTCCGCCGCATCGAGCTGCGGCGCACGGCTGTCTGTGGTCATCGAGCCGGCCGCACGGAAATATTCAACATCAGCGTCAGCGCCGACGACCTCCACCGACAGCGGAACGGCCTGTCCTGCTGCCGCCGGACAGGTTACCGCCATCTCATATGCCGCCTTAGAACTGTCGAAGGCATCTGCGTATGCAGCATACTGAACCTTGTAAACTCCGTCGGCGAGCCGGAAGCTGTCAACCAGCACGCTGTCGGGCAGCAGTCTCGCACGGCTCATATCAACAGAGAAAGTATCAGGCACGGCATTCCACGCAGTGAAGCGAAGCCTGTAATCAGCATCGGCAATAAGCCTTGCCCCGACAACGGGCGCTGACGCCTGCAGGAAGCATCCTGCTGATGCCACACCACGCGGCTTGCGGAAATAGCTGCTGACAGCTCCGGCATTCCCTGCCGACGCCACTATGATGCGGCCGGGGCCCGTCAGCGAGTCGAGGAACTCATAATAAAGCTTCTGATCAACACCAGCCCCTTCATTGCTTCCCTCACTGAAAGAAATCACACAAGGCTTATGAACCGATGCCGCATAATCAAAGATATATTTAAATCCCAGGGCATCGGTAGCAGTGGTGTATTTATATCTGTCTTCCTCGGCAATCAGCTCGCTGTTGTCGCCGGCCGCGTTGGCAACGAGACAGATGTCACTGTTGGGAGCCATGCCTACATACGGCGACTGCCATCCCGTCCCGGCCACTATGCCAAGGGTATGCGTGCCGTGTGTCTGCGTCAGTCCGTCACGCGAATGCATCACGCTGAGCAGCTCACTGCCGGCATAGTCGCGCCCTACGGGCAACCTGCTGCCTATGGTGTCAACGGATAGCTGGTCCCACATACGGCTTACCCTTAGCCGTGAGCCGTCAGCATCAAGAAAGTTGGGATGCGTAAGGTCAAAGCCTATATCCATGACGCCTGCGACCACGCCGCGCCCCGTAAACGCACGTCCGCCGATACCGTTCCAGGCCTTTTCGGCTCCGGTTATAACCGTCGTGGTGTCCATGCAGGCTTTTGCGGCCGGCGAGGCCTCTATGCGCAGCACATGCCTTGAGCGTGCCAGCACGGCAATACGCTCCAACGGTATCTCAGCAATGTGCAGACTGCCGAAGCCAGCCATGTCACGGCAGCCGCAGGCAGCCAGCACGCCGTCAGTGCCGTCGGTTTTCACGAAAGCCGTCAGCATCTGAGCACTCCGCAGTGCAGGCAAGGCATGCCGGCGATTGCCGCGTGATTTATAAATGCTCATCACCACCTGCCTGACCATCGGCGACATGCTGCACTGCGCCTTTACTGCCGGCGGCAGAAGAAGCGATGACAGAAACAGGAAAAAAGCCTTCATCTTTAATCAATATTTATACCCATTATATAATCATTCATCTGAAAACCGCTGCCAATGTCAAAGTCGCCCTGTCTGAGCTTTCTCATACCAAGATGCTCATAAAAGAGCAACGCCTTATTATGACGGTTCACATGCAGCTCCATCCGGCACGGAGCATATCCGTTGCTGCGTATCCACCCGACAGCCTCATCAAAAAGCCGCCTGCCGAGCCCCTGTCCCTGACAGCCGGGCAGCACATATATTTTCTGAAGTTCCACAACGCCTTCTTCCACCGGCTGCACGGACACATAGCCAACAGGCCTGTCTTCTTCCGACACGATAAGATAAGTATGTCCGTCAACGGTCATCTGCCGCACGAGGCTCTCCGTGGAATACATCCAGTTCATCATGAAATCAATCTGCTCACGAGAAATCAAGTCTTTATATGTGTCAGGAAAAGCCACGGCAGCTATCTTTTGAATAACCGGAATATCAGCCTCACCGGCTTCTTTGATTTTTATATTTTTTTCCATATCAACAATATGTTACAGTCTTGACAACTGTTCGCAACTCTTCAGATGCCTCTCTCGGCCCAGTCGGCGCGGTCTAGCTGTCTGTAGCTGATGGCCTCAAAGAGATGTTCCGTGCCGACCTCGCTGCTTCCGGCGAGGTCGGCAATGGTACGCGCCACCTTCAGTATTCGCGTATAAGCCCGCGCGGAGAGGCTCATGCGTTCCATGGCATCACGCAGCATGTCCATGCCCTCGCCTGACGGTTCGGCATACTCATGCACCATGCGCTCTGTCATCTGCGCGTTGCAGTGAATGCCCTTCAACCCCTTGAACCGCTCGGTCTGCACCGCCCGAGCCGCCATCACCCGTTCTCTGATGGCAGAGCTTGGCTCGCCGGGCGCCGACTGCGAGATGTCCTTGAAGGGCACCGGCGTTATTGAGCACTGTATGTCTATGCGGTCGGGGATTTTAGGGTCCGCTTTTCGTTTGTCAATTTCAGCCATATTGAATCTTTTGTGACTGTGTATTACTCCATGCTGAGTGGTTATTCCCATTTTTGGGAAACCCACTTCTTTGTCGAATACATTCTCTCACACCTTCTCCATAACACGATCCTTATTTGGTCTAATAAAACAGAAACAGAGAATAACGCGGTTATGAGTCCTACAACAAATAAAAATTGTTTCCAGAAAGAATCTAAATGGAAAGAATAGCACCCTAATGGATAGTATATTTTCTCATAGAAAAAGGGTGAAGCATGTAGCAGGTATGCAGAAAAACATGAAATGCCAATCTTGTTTATTAACGAATTTTGCATCTTGATTTTAGAAAAAAGAAGCAACAAAAGAATGGAAAGTCCGACGTTAAAAGGAGAAATATATTGCATCAACATTTCGGCCAATTCCGATCCATAATTCATTGTAATGAAAGTACATAATAAAGATGAGGTTAGAAGAATACATATATAGAATGAGACTAATCTTTTGGTACCAATGCCAGATAACCAATTTGGATACAATTTTAAATACCGTGCAGTAAGGTATAATGCAAAAAAGACTAAAGGTGAACAACCGTGGTCAAAATAAGTTTCACGTCCAATCCATCCATATAGAAACATAAACAACCAATACATCAATAGCACAAACAAATAAGTTCTTTGTGATGCATGTCTAACGAATGAATTAAGAATTGGTGAGCAAATATACAATAACAGGTAAGCCGGTATGAACCAATAGCCCCCAAAGATTAGCAAATGTAGCAGGATGTTCAGTGAGAAGACTGTGTCGTCATACAAACAAACTATACATAAATACGTTGGTATGGAGAAAAACCAGATTTGGAAGGTCAACTTGATCAGCCCCCTAACTGTTGGTTTTATGCTATACCATCCTGAGATCAGGATAAACATGTTTACACATACCATGGAAACACATTTCATAAGGGAAAAGCCAAGCAATTGATAGGTGGAATAGTCTGCAGCAGTCCCTTCCTCCAATCCTATTGAGTAATAATTAATGTGAAAAACCATTACGAATATCATTGCGGTAATCCGCATCATATCCATATTAGCATCGCGTTCTTTTGTATTCATAAAAAACCATTAACAATTAATTAATACAATCACATTCCTCTCTCGGCCCAGTCGGCGCGGTCTAGCTGTCTGTAGCTGATGGCCTCAAAGAGATGTTCCGTGCCGACCTCGCTGCTTCCGGCGAGGTCGGCAATGGTACGCGCCACCTTCAGTATTCGCGTATAAGCCCGCGCGGAGAGGCTCATGCGTTCCATGGCATCACGCAGCATGTCCATGCCCTCGCCTGACGGTTCGGCATACTCATGCACCATGCGCTCTGTCATCTGCGCGTTGCAGTGAATGCCCTTCAACCCCTTGAACCGCTCGGTCTGCACCGCCCGAGCCGCCATCACCCGTTCTCTGATGGCAGAGCTTGGCTCGCCGGGCGCCGACTGCGAGATGTCCTTGAAGGGCACCGGCGTTATTGAGCACTGTATGTCTATGCGGTCGAGCAGCGGACCGCTAATCTTGTTCATATACCGCTGTATCTGCCCCGGCGTGCACACACAGTGATGGGTAGGATCTCCGTAATAGCCGCACGGGCACGGGTTCATGGACGCGACAAACATGAACGAGCAGGGATAGGTGATGGTGTATTTCGCGCGACTGATTGTTATCAGACGGTCTTCAAGCGGCTGCCGCAGCACTTCAAGGGTGTGCTTGTTAAACTCCGGCAGCTCATCGCAGAAGAGCACGCCGTTGTGTGCCAGCGTTATCTCTCCGGGCATGGGATTGCTGCCTCCGCCCACGAGAGCCGCCTCAGAAATGGTGTGATGTGGTGCGCGGAACGGCCGCTGTGCAATGAGCGACACATCGGCGCCGAGCTTGCCGGCTATGGAGTGTATCTGCGTTGTCTCAAGGCTCTCCGAGAGCGACAGCGGCGGCAGTATGGACGGCAGGCGCTTGGCCATCATCGACTTTCCTGATCCCGGCGGACCAATCATGATAAGGTTGTGACCTCCGGCTGCTGCCACCTCGAGCGCCCGCTTCACGTTCTGCTGTCCGCGCACGTCGGCATAGTCAAGGTCGAAATGTGCCTGACTCTCATAGAACTCCTTCCGCGTGTCAATAACCGTAGGCTGCACCGGCGCCGTGCCGTCAAGAATTCCTATTACCTGCTTTATGTTGTCGGCGCCATACACGTCGAGGTTGTTCACCACGGCCGCCTCTCTCACATTCTGCCGCGGCACTATCAGTCCGCTGAAGTGTTCGGCCCTTGCGCGAATGGCTATCGGCAGCGCGCCCTTCACGGGCTGCAGCGTGCCGTCGAGGCTCAGCTCGCCCACCATCATGAACTTGCCGAGCTGTGAGCCGTCTATGTCGCCGGCAGCAGCAAGGATGCCTATTGCCAGCGGCAGGTCGAAGCTGCTGCCCTCCTTGCGCAGTCCGGCCGGCGCCATGTTGATTGTAATGTCGGCCACCGGAAACTTATAACCGTTATACTGCATTGCAGCCGCTATGCGGTCGCGGCCCTCACGCACGGCCTCATCGCCGAGACCGGTGAGATGATACATGACGCCGCGGCTCAGGCTAACCTCTACCGTGACAGTGGTCACCTCAAGGCCGTTGACGGCCGCACAATATGTTTTTACTAACATGTGTGAAAAAATAGATTGTTACGTTGTTATTTGGTAGATAACATCAATGCCGGCCGCAAAGCCGGCAGTCTTACAAAGGCACAGCCACAGTTTCTCTTCTTATCTGAGCAGCCGGTCAAGTTGCTCCCTGAGCTGTGATGCCGGCAGATGCCCTGCCACCACCCTGCCGTGCTGCAGCACAATATTATCTGGCACGTAGGTAACGCCAAGTGAGCGTGCCGCAGAGCCGTCGAACAGGCGGCCGTCGCTGACCGTCGGCCATGTTATTGAGTCAGCTTTCATGTTGCGCTGGCAAACGGCCTTGTCGGCATCCATATTTATACCCATCAAGGCAAGCCGGCTGCCGTAACGCCGTTTATAGTCTTTCAGCGAGCGCTGCATGTCAAGGCTGTTGAAATTCCAACTTGCCCATACATACACC
The DNA here is from genome assembly GCA_900314195.1 of uncultured Prevotella sp. Lineage (GTDB taxonomy): Bacteria > Bacteroidota > Bacteroidia > Bacteroidales > Bacteroidaceae > Prevotella. Next base: position 63,170 of record OMUH01000021.1, on the reverse strand, counting down.
ACAGCAACAGGTGCTGCAGACAGTGCTCCGCTGCCTGTGCTGCTGCCGTCGGCGGCAACGGTCTTGAACGCCGGCAGTGGCTTGCCGGCCGACACACGGCCAAGGTTTTTCACGCTCTGTCCTATGCGCAGCAGATAACCGTTGCCGGGCTGTGCCTTCAGAGCCTCAGCCGTCAGCTTAGCAGCTGATGCATAATCTGGCGAAGCTGTTTCTATGAAGAAATTGCGTATTATGTATGTACATACGTAAGAATCAGGATTATCGGCCACAAAGCGGCGTGCCGCTGCAATGACATCCGGCGGTGTGGACTGCGACGTTGCCTTGCGGAACTTCGTCATGAGCTCATTGTCTTTTGTTCCCTCAACCTTCATCTCTTTTATATGACTTGCATCACCGCTGATATCCACGCTGCCGCCCGGCTTTGTGAACACGGGCTGCTGTGAGAAGTTCGGAAAGACTATTATCAGCGTTCCCTCCTTATGGCACGCAATGTCGTAGCTGAACCGTCCGCCCTGCACTTTTATAGTGTCCATACCGTCAATGGCGCCGTCAGGACTGTACACATAAAACTCTCCCTGGTTTAAGTTCAGGAATTTTCCGCTTATCTTAAAGCGCCCGCTCTTGCTTCCGCAGCCGGCAAACAGAACGGCAAGAAAAAAAATAAGAATGTGTGATAAAAGAAGTGAGTATTTTCTCATGTTTATATTGATTGCAAGAACTTATAAAAATGTTGAGGGAAGATAAAAACATACAAGAAAACGTTTCATTCTCACCCAGGCAAACATTTCCTCAACAGAATTAAAACATGACTGAAAAGAAAAAATTTTAAATATGCTCTCTTCTCAAAAATATGTTTGAAAAAAATATGTGCCGCGAACGGGACTCGAACCCGTACAGCCATTTCTAGCCAAGGGATTTTAAGTCCCTCGTGTCTACCAATTCCACCATTGCGGCCCAAGCTTGCCACTACGTTGCTTTACGCAATACTGTTTTCTGCGTCATAATCACCAGAAAAAGCAAGCAATGACATGAAGAAAAAGAAAAGATGAGCGGCAAACGGGACTCGGACCCGCGACCTCGACCTTGGCAAGGTCGCGCTCTACCAACTGAGCTATTGCCGCATGACACCATTGTTTCAAAACAAGTGCAAAGATAGTCTATATTTTTCAATCATCAAAAGAAAAACGCATTTTTTTGCAACCGACATGGTCTTTTCAGCGTCAAAGAACAGCCGTCAGTTTCCTACATACAGCATGTCGCCGTTTATCGTTGCAGAATATTCCATCAGCCTGTCGTCGCCGCTCTTGCCGCCGGCGGTCACATTGCCGGTATACAAATCGTATGTGCGGCCGCACACGCCGCATCTTACCGTTGACATGGCGCCTGTGAACGACAGCGGATACGAGCGTCCGCCACGCTCACTGATGCAGTTCGGGCACTGTCTGTCGTATGCCACGAGACGATTGTCATAGCCCTCACGCCCTAATATTATGCCATTGGCCGCACCAAGATAGATGCCGGTTGAATAACGGCGTGTCTCCACCTCATTGGTGAGCCTGACGGTTTCGCTGTGCCCGCTCTGGTCGACAGCGCTGACGGTATAGGCACCGTTGGCAGCCCGCGTCACGCTGACCATGACAAACGTACTGGTGCTGAGCGCTGCCGTGCGCACGAGGCTCGGGTTGTGATACTGCATGTAATAATAGAAACGGCAGGCAAACGACCGCGATATGCGGTCGCCGGCACAGCCGGACAGCATCAGCATCACGGCAAAGAACAAGAGTATGCACGCACGATGCACGCTGCAACGTGCGGCATTTTTTTTATCTCTTTTCATGATTGTTTGCTTTTCCACATCAGCAAGCAGCTGCTACTCCGCACTTTTAAGCAAGCTGTCAACGGCCTGCCGGACACGCTCAAAATGGAAATTTGAGATGTTGGCATTCATAAGCTCAACAATTTTGTCATTGCACAGATTGCCAATGGAGCCCTCATGGGTGTGGTGTATGTTCTTGTCGGCCTTGAACGTTCCGTTTTCTATTTCAAGACCTACTTTCTTATATGCATCGCGGAAGGGCACGCCCGATGCTGCCAGGCGGTTTACCTCCTCAACAGAGAACATAGGGTCATACATCGGATTGTCGAGAATATGCTCGTTGACCTCCATCTTATTGACAATGTAAGCCGTCATCTGCAGACAGTCTTCCAGCTCGGCAAAGGCCGGCAGGAACACCTCCTTTATTATCTGCAGGTCACGGAAATAGCCGCACGGCAGGTTGTTCATAATCATCATTACCTGCTGCGGCAGACTCTGTATCTTGTTGCTCTTGGCACGGATGAGCTCAAACACGTCAGGGTTTTTCTTATGCGGCATGATGCTCGATCCTGTGGTGCACTCCTTCGGCAGATGCACGAAGCCGAAGTTCTGGCAGTTGAAGAGACAGGCGTCGTAGGCCATCTTTGCCAGCGTGCCGGCCACCGTGGCGAGTGCGAAGGCCACGTTGCGCTCCATCTTTCCGCGGCCCATCTGTGCATAGACAACATTATAGTCCATGCTGTCGAAGCCTAGCAGGCGCGTTGTCAGCGAGCGGTTCAGCGGGAAGCTGCTGCCATAGCCGGCTGCCGACCCCAGCGGGTTGCGATTGGTCATCTTGTAGGCAGCCTCAAGGAAGAGCATGTCGTCGACGAGCGACTCGGCATAGGCGCCGAACCACAGGCCGAAGCTCGACGGCATTGCAATCTGCAGGTGTGTATATCCCGGCATGAGCACGTTCTTATACTGCTCGCTCTTGGCAATGAGCTCGTCAAAGAGAATCTTCACATGGTCTACGACCTCATGCAGCTCATGACGCGTGAAGAGCTTCAGGTCAACGAGCACCTGGTCGTTGCGGCTGCGGCCGGAGTGTATCTTCTTGCCCATGTCGCCAAGACTGCGCGTCAGCATAAGCTCCACCTGCGAATGAACATCCTCAACGTCGGGTTCAATCTCGAATTTTCCGGCCTCGCAGATGTCGTATATCTTTCTAAGCTCTCTGAGCAGCTTTGCCAGCTCGTCTTTAGTGAGCAGGCCTATTGTCTCAAGCATAGTGATATGCGCCATAGAGCCAAGCACGTCATATTTGGCAAGATAGAGGTCGAGCTCGCGGTCGCGGCCCACAGTGAAGCGCTCTATTTCCTTGTTTACCTCAAAATTCTTTTCCCACAGTTTGTTTGCCATGTCTGTTTATTTCGAATATTGTTGTTTTATTATCAAAAAGGCAGATGCCGGAGAAAATATATCTATTATTCTGCCGGCGTCTGCCATATTATTTATTCACCATTGCTTAAAGTCAGTCATCATAAGGCAACATGGCCAGCATGTCAGCAGCCTTCTCAATGCCTTCCTGCAGCTGCTTCTGAACCATGCCTTTTATGAACGGATTAAGATCGGCATGCAGCGTAAGCCTCATCTTGCATGCAGCATCGCCGGTTGGCAGCAGCTGTATCCAAAACAAGAACGGCACCGGACTGCCCTGAGACTCGAACTTTATTGTCTTGGGCTCATCACGCTCTATGATGACCATTTTTATCTTTCCGGCCATGGGCACCTCAATGCTCATGGAGTCGGCATCGAAAGACAGACTGCCCGCCTTGTCTGCCGGCAGACGGTCGCGCACCTTTGACAGGTTGTTAAGGTCGCTGAGCTTGCCGTATACGGTCTGCTGGCTGTAAGGAATCTGCTTTACGCTGCTTTCAAATGATGTAGTGCTCATATTTTTCCCAATCGTTCTGTATGAAAACCCTTTTTTATTTCTTCCAGTTGGCAGGGTCACGGCGCCACTCATGCAGTAGGTTGACGTCGTCTTTCGCTATATAGCCTGTCTCGAGAGCCTGCTCAACAACGTGCTCATAGTCTGTAAGCGTTTCAAGACGCACATTGGCATCTTCAAAGGCCTTCCTTGCCACGTCGAAGCCGTAGGTGAAGCTGGCCACCATGCCTATGACGTTTGAGCCGGCCTTGCGCAGGGCGTCAACAGCCTTCAGCGACGAGCCGCCCGTAGATATGAGGTCTTCAACGACAACTACCTTGGCACCCGGTTTCAGCTCTCCCTCGATGAGGTTCTCCAGTCCGTGGTCTTTTGGTTTTGAACGCACATAGACAAACGGCAGATGCAGCTCGTCAGCAACAAGGGCACCCTGCGGAATGGCACCTGTGGCAACGCCGGCAACAGCCTCGACATCGTCAAACTGCTCCAGGATGATATGTGTCAGCTCAAGCTTCACGAAATCGCGCAGGTCAGGATATGACAATGTCTTACGGTTGTCACAGTAGAACGGCGACTTCCAGCCGCTGGCCCATGTGAACGGATTGTTGGGCTGAAGCTTGATAGCCTTGATGTTAAGTAGTTTTGACGCAAATGTCTTCTTTAGCTTATCCATATTCAGAAAATGTAAGTGATTGATTTCATCATGAAAGCCGTCATAGACGGCTGTATAAAAAACTGCTGCAAACTTACATATTTTTTCTGAATTATGTCAGAATAAAAGCAGAAAATGTTTTTATTTCGACATAACACGCTGTGCAACACAGCTGCCTGCGGCAATATAAAAGCGGAATGACTAACGTTTATCACCGGACATTTATCAAAAAAGGCAAAAGCCTACTGCCGTATATGACACGAAGTCATAAAGTAAATTCTGCTGGCGTAGGATCTACTTTATAAGAACAAAACACAAGCACTGGTGCAGCTAGGGCATAAAAACCGTCACAGCTTTTCAACCTCACCGGCTGTAAGGCCGGTTATCTTAACAATGTCAGACAACGGAAGGCCCATCGCTTTCATTGACCTGGCCATTGCATATTTTTCTTTTTTCATGCCTTCGGCCATCCCCTGTTCACGGCCTTCAGCCATTCCCTGTTCACGGCCTTCGGCCATCCCCTGCTCACGGCCTTCGGCCATCCCCTGCTCACGGCCCTGCTTGAGACCTTCCTCACGACCTTTCTTAAGGCCTTCCTTACGTCCCTGCTCAAGGCCTTTCTTAAGTCCTTTCTCCTCGCCGACTTTTTGTGCGGAGTCCATGCCTATCTTAATGTCCTGATAGGCACGGCGGCTCTGCTCATATTCCTTGCGCTCCTCTGAAGAGTAAGTGGCTATCTCGGCGGCCTTGAACAGCAGACGGAACACGCGTTCCTGCAGTTTCGCAGGACGCTCGTAAAGCCGTTGCATGTTCTTCAGAACGAACAGCCATTTGTCCAGAACCGTGTCAAGCTCGTCTTCCGTCTTCTTGAAATTCGACAGCTCAACATATATATACGCCAGCTTGTCATAGAACACGGTATGCGTCTCGGTGTCCATCAGCTTCACCTCGCGCTTCACTCGGCCGTCGCCGTCATAGGGAAACGCGAAGTTCAAAATGCCTACAGTATATACCGGCGACAGCTCATAATTCCATACGCCCCTCGGAGCCTGCTCGCTTATCGGAAACGTGGAATAATATACCGAGCGGTCCTTGAAAAACTCCTGATATACGTTCTGCATCTCAACAATCATACGGTCGCCCTCTGCAGTATGGCAGTAGACGTCAAAGATAGCACGGCGCGCGTCTTCGTTGGTGCCGAGATGCTCGCTGTTGCGGTAGGTAACGTCGGTTATGGTATGACGGCCGTCAAAAAGCGCGTTCAGAAAACCGATGAGCAGTTCCTTGTTCATCACCGTTCCGAAGATGCGCTTAAAGCCGAAATCAGTCTTCAGGTCTATATATTTTTCATCCATTTCATTTTCGCTGTTTATTCAGAATATCAACTATATCGCAAAGTTAATGTTTTGTGTTCAACAAAACGTCATACAAGATAAAAAAAATATACTACATCAACTTTTCAGGAATCGTACGATAAGTCTGCTGTTGAAAACTTATCAATCAATATTCACATAGTGTTTGCTGATGAATTATTATAGCCACACCAGCTCACTAAATTGCACTTTTGTGTTGAACTTGCCTAATCACGTTCAAGTCTGCCAGTCACATAGTACGTCATGTTCCTGAAATTTTCTTACACTTCGTTTTTCAAAACTTGCAGAAAAACGAACGAACGAAGGGTTGGGCGTGTAGAACGGCATTCTAGCACGATTTATAAACTCCTAAAAATCAGAATATTGTAATTTTATTACAAAAAGGAAACGCTAAAAAAGACCTTCTTTGTAATAAAAACAGAAAAATAAAGCATAGGTTTAGGGGTCGTAAACCTATACTTTGGAAAATTATCTCACAGCGACAGAAATTTATCTCATTGCTTTACGGACGAAATATGATTGCATCACGCAAAAATACAATATTCATGCAATTATTATGCAATAGCATTGATTTTTCAATCAATGACATTATATTTTTCTGAGGCCGTTTTTTAGTTAATATTCTTTAATTTCTTTGGATTTTTTTTTACATTATCAACGAAAGGAGCTACTTATGTCAGATTGCTGCACGCATGCTGGCTCATGCCTGAACACAGTCTGAACGAGTAACGGGCGCAGACCTGGGACAGACGTGCCATTCCGCTTGCCATTCATCAGAAAAAGACATAACGTAATGAATATCAATAGTGTACATCTACGAGGCACCATTTCTGTGCCGGATATCCGTTCCCCAATCTGCGGTCGCTGCGCTTACCTTATATTGGGGTTATCAATGAGGCAGCCCTTCCAGGGCTGTGCGCACATTATACATCCACACACAGGAATGCTAATAGTCCACGTGCAGGGTGCGGCCCTTGTGGGCGTCTGCAAGCTGACGCCCACAGCCATCCTGAGGCTGTGGGCACAACGAAAACGGCTGGTGCAGCAATTCTACTGCCGCAAAAAATCACTGCCGTGATGCTCCGGCCTGCTTTATGCCTCCGACCACATCGTTATTGTCGATGGAGCGTTCAACTGTCTTCACGCGCGTCTTGAGGGTTCCGAACCGCCAAGACAGACGCAGGGCAAACGACTGAGAAGTATAGATTGTGCGCGAGGACGCCGTGTAGTCGCCCTGCACGGTGCGTTGCTTCCACACGCCGTGATGCTCAAACGGGCTCATGGCCGTCAGGCTTACCGTCAGCCGGTCTTCCTTAAGGAACGAACGCTGAAGGGTGAGATAATGGTAAAACCAATTGCCGCCCAGGCTATAGACGGATTCCGGCTCACGCCCCATGCTGCCGCCTACGCCACCATTGAAGCTGAGGCGCCACGGCAGTTTCTGCCGATAATTGACATTATAGTTGGCATGCCAGCCGTCAAGGGACAGGCCGATATTCGGGTTGCGGTAGTAATGGTAACCTCCGCCAAGGTCGACAGACAGGCTCGCGTTTTTCCATGGAGCTGTCTGCACGTAGGCCGTGGTATAGAAGCTGCGCTCACGGTTTACGTTGTCATAGCTCGTCCACGTCTTGCCGTTCTGCACACCCTGCACGGCAGTAATCTGGTTATTAGATAAGAAGAACGACGGACTGAGGCTAAGGGTCAGGTTCTTGCCGACATGCATCCATGTGAGGCTGAACTGCTGATTGCGCGTGCTCGACAGTCCGGGCGCGCCCTCTGTTATCTCTGTCGGCGTTTCTACGCGGGCCGGATTAAGATATTCTATGCCCGGCCGGCGGATATTCGTTGACCATGTGGCTGTAAACGTGTCTGCCTGGCGCAGACGATATTGCACGCTTGCCGTCGGACACCAGTCGTTAAGGCGTTTGCTGAAGCCGTCGGAAGAGCCGTCGGGAAATGATGCCTTCATATAGCTGTGCTCATAGCGCAGACCGGCACGGAAGTTCCATGCGCCGAAATTGCCCAGCCACTCGAGATAGGCCGCGCCAACCTGCGTGGTATGGTCGAAGAGGCTGTAAACGTTGGACGTATCATCACCGGTATAAATCATTTGCGTGTTGCTCTTGTTTGACCGGTTGATATACTTCAGTCCCATCTCAAGTTTGTTGTTCTTTCCGAACGGCCTTACGTAGTCGGCCTGCACGGTGTGCTCGAAGAACTTTTCATGCTGGCGCTGAGAATATCCGGTGTAGGAGAACGGCACGTTTAAAAGATTGGAATAAGCGTGAAGCATGTCCTGGTTCTGACGTGTAGTGACTCCCATATAGCTGAGCGTAAAGACCTCGCCGTCAAGATGCGTATTATGCTGGAAGTCCATTCGCCCGTTGAAGTTGTAGAACTTATAGTCGGGCGTTGACAGCAGGCCGTCGTAGCTGTAGCCGGAGGGCAGAGAGCTGTCAGACAAACCGATATGGCCGTAAGAACGGGATGAGGTGTAATGTCCGCTTAAATCAGGCAGCACATACCACCCTCCGCCGGAAAGCGACAGCAAGTTCAAGGAATCAATCTCCCACGATGCCGATATATTGCCATAGTGGACATCAACAGGTCCGTTATAGCTGACGTATGAATGCGATTCGCCGTTACCGCCATAATAAGTATCTGAATATGTTTCATTTTCAGAGCCTTTCTTTCCGCGATGGGAGAAGCCGTAGTTGACAGCCATAGTGAAAGGACCTTTCTGGGCCGTGATGCTTGCAGACGGTTCAATGCTTCCGCGCGTGTTGAAGCCGGCATTGACATTGCCGGCAATGCCCTGCAGGCCGGCATTGTCTTTCATGACTATATTGAGAATTACCGACGTGCCCTCGGCATCATACTTGGCACCGGGATCGGTAATGACTTCTATCTTCTTTATAGTGTTGGCAGGTATAGACTTCAGTATCTTGCTTGCAGAAGTGCCGTCGAGCGACGGGTCGGGATGGCCGTTGCGGTAGATTTTAAACGAGGTAGAGCCCTTCACGCGGATGTTGTCCTGCCCGTCTACGGAGACCATCGGCACCTTACGGAGCATGTCAAGCGTGTTTTTCGTCTTAGCTTCATCATCAGCAGTCATGTCGTATGACAACTTCCCGATTTCGCTCTTTACGAGCTTGCGTGTTGCTGTCACGCTCACCTCGCCGATATTATATTGTTTCCAATAGCCAGCAGTATCTGACGGCAGACTGTCTGTGCGCTCGTAAGGTGCATCGACGGGCGGCAACGACGGGCGGCCGGCGGAAGCTGTCAAGGGAAGCATTGTTGCCAATGCCATAACCGGAAAATAAAACTTTTTCATAATAATTACTTTTATTGTTCTGTTTCAGAAACGCTGCCGTTCTGGCTCTGCCAGTGCTTGTCAATATCGCTGATGTCAATGCCAAGCATTCGCATTTGCCTGAACACCTCGGGCAGCAAGTCGCTGAAGAAGGAGTCACGACGTTCACGGCGTATTATCGTCTGCGCCTGGGGGCTGACAAAATAGCCCAGTCCGCGGCGGTTATAGATAATGTCCTTGCGCGACAGTTTCTCATAGGCCTTCACGGCAGTGTTGGCATTGACTTCAAGAGCCACAGCATATTCGCGCACCGACGGTATGCGGTTGTCGGCCTCATAACGACCGGCAAGGATGTCGTCGCAGAGACGGTCGGCAATTTGAAGATAGATAGCTTTATTGTCGCTGAACGTCATTCCATATATATTATCTGTGAATAACTGTTGTTTATTGGTTCAAAGGAGCTACGGTCAGCTTCTCCGTGTCTATTTCGCCGCTGCCGGCCACATTCTGCGACAAAGATTCTATTCTTCCGCTGAGCGAGACATCGCCGCTGCCGGCTATCTTGGCATTTACGTCGCCGCAACGACGGAACTTGAAATCTACGTCGCCGCTGCCGGCCACGCGGACATTAGTGGTTCTGACACCTGTAAGCATCGCTTCTATGTCGCCCGAGCCGGCAACCTCGGCAGATACTGAAGATGCCTCGATATTTTTCACGTCAATATCTCCGCTGCCGGCAATGCTCAGCGTCAGCGACTCTGAACGCATTGTGCCGTCGCATTCGAACGAACCGGAACCATACATAGCGACATTATTGATCTTAGGTGCTTTGACGATAACTTTTACGTCATCGTCGTCATGCACGAAGCCTATTATCGTAATGCCGTCGGCATGTTCCTTCTCGCCTATATACAATGCTCCGTTTTCTACTTTCACGACAAGCTGGTCTATATAGCTCTTCGGACCACGGAGAATAACCGCAAAGGTGTCTGACGGAACATATTTGACATCTACCGAACTGGTCAGCTTAACCGCCGTGAATGACGATACCGGCACGGAGCGGGTCACGAAATTACGTCTGCGGTCGTGATCGCCGTTGGCACCGTTGACTTCTATGCGGCATGACGTGAGGAAGACTATTGCCATGAGGGCTATAAGAACCGGCAGTCTGAGCATAGATGCCTGCTGGGAGAATGTTTTTTTTGTGCGTGACATAATAATGGAATATTTTGAAGTTAATATTATTTTTTAGTATCCAATGCCAATTGGAAATAATGAACGCTATGTCAGAAATTGTGCCACGTGGCATTGACGGCCTGCATACGTGAATAGACACGGAAGGCCGCCCAATAGTTGAAAACAGCCAGAAGAATGCATACTGCCGAAAGGGCGGCGCCCGTCCAGTTGCTGTTTATCATGACCAGCGAATAGTTTCCTTCTCCATAGACGGCGTCAAGGACGAGCTTCACTATCATCCAGACTGCAATAGTGGCCGACAGGAATGTGACGAACAACAGCAGGCAGCTTTTTATCCATGCATGACGACGGAAAAGGGTGCCGGCAAGAAGAAAGAATGAATTGAGAAATATAACACTGGTGACCATGGCTGCTGTTTTCCAGTCGGCGAACAACGGTATCGCCGGCAGTGTTGAGACCATAGAGCTGAGGGTGAGCGAGACTACCGGCACGCCGACAACGGCGCAAAGAAGCATCTGCAAGACATCGCCGGCAATGAGGCCGGCAACAAGGGCAAACGGCTCTGCCAATAACAGGTCGGCATAGCGGCACAGGAACTTCTCAAGACGGCTGGCAGGAAGCAGGAAGAGCTGCATGCGGCGGCGTGGATCAGGAACATCGGAAGCTATAAGGGCACCGCACGTTACCATATAGATGCCGAGCAACGACAGAAAGGTATGGAAGAGAGTATCGGCAGAGCCGAAATCGTCGTGCGGAACACGCAGGACCGGCAATTTTGATACAAGGACAAACAGGCAGACACCTGCAGCCGACAACAACAAACGGCGCGCATGAAGAGAAAGATACCATCGCATTGTGGCATACAAACGTGGCAAGCTGATATTTTGCATAATGATTTACTATCTTGTTTTTTTTTGATATAAAAACTACATTACTATCTTGCCGCTTATAACAGCATTGAAGAACAGCTCAAGGTCAAGAATTGTCTCGCCGTCGCCGCTGTCACGCCTGACAATGGCGCGGCTGCCCACGGCCGACGGTTCTGAATAGAGCACGCCAACGGCATCGCCGGCACGCACATTGAGAAAACGGTAGCGGGAGGTTATGTCGCCCGTTCCGGCGTTGACAAGTACACGGCTGCCGTCAATAATAACAACATGGTCGAGAAGATTTTCAATGCCGTGAACCTGATGGGTTGAAAGTATTAACGACCGGCCGGGCTCGATGCTGTCGGCAATGATCTTGCGGAACAGACTTTGCGACGGTATGTCAAGGCCATTGGCCGGCTCGTCCATAAAAAGCCAGTGAACGCCGGTGGCTATGGCAAAGCTGACGAGAACCTTCTTCTTCTGGCCGAAAGAAAGAGCCGACAACCTGACATCAGTATCCATTCCGAAATCTGAAAGGCATTTCCTGAGCAGCTCCTCGCTGAAGCGGGGATAGAAACAGCCGTTGGAAGAGATGTAACTGCGCAACGTGCAATCAGGAAAATAAACCGTGTCGGGAACAAGAAATATGTCTGACAGCATTTCCGGACTGCGCTGAAAGGCATTGAAGCCGTCGACAGAGACAGAACCGGACGAGGGACGCAGCAAGCCGCTCATAAGATAAAGAAGTGTTGACTTGCCGGTGCCGTTACGGCCTAAAAGCCCGTAGATGCCATCTTCTGAAAATGACAATGAGAATTTGTCAAATACCTTGCGATGACTGCCTTGATAGGAATAAGAAACATTGCTGACGCTTATCATGCTGCTGTTTTGTTTTATTATCTTATTAGTATAGTGTACGATTCAAGTAATACACTGCAAATTTAAGTATCGCACACAACAAGACAAAGCGAAAACATCTTTTTAACTAAACTTTAACACTAAGGAGATGTCATGCAGCAATTATTCAGCCAAAAAATTTGGCATGTCGGCATCATCAGGCAGGCCGGATTCATCGAGGCAGATACGTATTTGCTGCATTTCGAAGCCTCGCGAAAGCGCGAAACGCATCAGCCGCGCACTGCGCTGCCATTCATCAAGAGGCGGAAGCGAAGCAGCTTTCGACTTCAGCAAAGGACGAAGATGAGAAAGCCACTCTTCTTCTGTGACGGCATCAAGATAAGGAGCGTATGTACTGCTGTCGATATGCTTCATTCTGAGTGCCTGTTCAATTTTGCGGCGTCCCCACCCTGCTATATTGACTTTTTCAGACACGAACAGTTCGGCATACCTGCTGTCGTCGACGTAGCCTTCATGCTCAAGCCTGGCAACAATGCGCATACGTGCGTCAGCCGGCACATTCCATCGGCGAAGTTTTTCTTCCAAGTCGGCCGTACAGTGTTCGGCACGTGAGCAAATAGATGCAAGTGATTCAAGAGCCTGCTGTTCTGTTTTCTGTCTTTTCATGATTAAGTAAAGTCGTAAGATTTATTTTATACCAGGAAACATATAGATTAAAATGGTTCCCATAGATAGTCTGCCTATGGCCGCAGGCAGCTAATCATGCGCGGCAGACCGGCTTCATCTTTGCGAAGCCGAACGTCAGAAAAGCCTTCAGAAGAGAGCATGTCACACGTCTGCCGGCCGAAAGCGCTGTTTATTTCAAAATAAAGATGGCCGCCATGGACGAGCGTACTGAAAGCGTAACGGGCTATGGCACGGTAAAAGAGAAGTGCGTTATCGTCAGGAACGAAAAGTGCCGTGGTCGGCTCATAGTTGAGCACGTTGGTGGCCATACCGTTTTTCTCGCTTTCTGTGACATACGGCGGATTGGACACTATTACGTTCCACGTCTCATCAACGGCATGAAGAGTCAGCGCGTCACGGCATTCAAAAGACACATTGGCTGACAGGCGGCTGGCATTGCTGCGGGCCACGTCAAGGGCCGCCGTGCTGACATCCCACGCTGACACGCGGCTGCCTGGTATGCCGAGGGCAAGAGACACGGCAATGCAGCCTGAGCCTGTTCCGATGTCAAGCACGCGCGGAGCAGGACTGCCCTGTGTTTTTTCTGCCTGGTCAGATATTATCCAGCGACACAGCTCTTCTGTTTCGGGACGGGGAATAAGCACGGCAGAATTAACCTCGAACGTACGTCCGAGAAACGATGCTTCGCCAAGTACATATTGTACAGGCTCGCCCGTTTCAAGACGTTTCATGATTTCATTAAGTTCGTTAATGTCGTCTCGACTTAATTCATTAACTTTGCCGCAGAGAATGTCGGCAAGAGACAGATGAAAGTGTTCCTCAAGAACAAGACGCACTATGGCGCGTGCCTCGCCGGCGTCATAAAGAGGCATCAGACGTTGATAAAGTTTCATGATGCAAACTTACACAAAATCATTAAACGAAAAGAACGTTTTGCCGACAAAAAGCTGCTCAAACAGCGGCAAAACTCAGAATGGCTGACAGCAATCAAACGAATTAATTGTATGTTTGGATGACTGCTGTTTTTTCCATATGGAAAATAAATATACTAGAGATATGACAGAGAAAGAGAAATGTCAGAAAGAAACTGACGAGGCATACATGCGGCGGTGCCTGCAGACTGCCCGCGGCGGCCTGCTGCGCGCCCGCCCGAACCCGTCTGTGGGCGCTGTAATAGTATCTGCCGACGGCAGGATTATCGGAGAAGGACACACCTTGCCATACGGCGGTCCGCACGCCGAGGTGAACGCGTTTGCATCGGTAAAGGCTGAAGATGAGAAGCTGCTCACGGATGCCACCATGTATGTATCGCTGGAGCCGTGCTCGCACTACGGACACACGCCGCCATGCTGCGACCTGATAATAAAGAAAGGCATAAGGCGCGTGGTCTGCGGATGTATTGACCCGTTCGCAAAGGTACAGGGCAGAGGAATAGAACGTATGCGCGAGGCCGGCATAGACGTGACGGTTGGCGTGCTTGAAGATGAATGCATTGAAAGCAATATAAGGTTCATGACTTTCAACAAGCTGAAAAGGCCGTTTATAATCTTGAAATGGTGTCAGACAGCAAACGGACTCATTGACGACAACTTCAAGCCGACAAGACTGTCTACGCCGCTGACAACGATGCTGTCGCATAAGCTGCGGGCAGAAAACGAGGCTATTCTTGTAGGGCACACTACTGAGGTACGTGACCATCCGAAGCTGACAACACGTGAGTGGTACGGCCCGAATCCGGAAAGAATTGTCCTGACAAGGGAGACGACTATTGACGACATTCTTAAAAAATTATATGACGAGAAGAAACAAAGTCTTATCGTGGAAGGCGGACGGCTGACCCTGCAAAGCTTCATTGACAGAGATTTGTGGGACGTGATACGCGTGGAAACGGCTCTGGACAAGACTTTCACAGACGGCACAAGAGCACCACAGTTACCGGAAAACACAGAGGCCGTAAAAGCTGATTTTTACGGACGCAACTTAATACAGATTTTCAGGAAAAATAATTTTATTATGAGTACAGACAGATTTACGTCAAGGCTGAGCCAGACCGATGACTACAAACGAGATATGCTGATAAAGAAAATTGAACATGCCGTTGAGCACATGACTCTTGCAGAACTGGAGGCGGTGTCATACGATATGTTCACGAAGGGATATATTGAAGACTTATAATAATAAAAAATTTTTTTCTTCAAAAAAGTTTAGCGGACACCAATAAATAAAAAACGTTTGGCAGGAATACAGGCCAAACGTTTTTTTTGTTCATCGGAATAAACCACGTATTAGAATTCGAAAACAGACACAAGTGGCAGATGGTCGCTGTAACCACCGAGATAACGCGGACCGAGATAGGTGCGGCGCGGCTTTACTCCACCGTATTTCTCATCAGCTTCAAGAAGATATGGCTCATCGCCGATATAACACTCAACAAGGCGCGAGGCAAGTGACGGAGAACAGAACATTTGGTCAAGGCTTTCCCACAGCCCGCGAAAACGATATGTTGCACGCGCCCCGTGGCGCCCTGTCGCTGATGAGGATATATTTACAAGTCCACGGGACGAGATATATCTTACTGCCGGCGATGATGAATGGTCATTGAAATCGCCGGCTATAAACACCATTGCGGCAGAATTACATTTGTAGATTGAATCAATTGCAGATGTCAGCAAACGGGCCACATGCATGCGGCGCGGACGCGACGCACGCTCACCCCCGCGGCGGCTCGGCGCGTGCACACAAAACACGTGGAGCGTGTCAGCACCGCTGACTATGCCCTTTGCATATAATATGTCACGCGTTGGCGACATCCCTTTTTGCAGCGGAACACGTATTGAACGTGAATAAAGAAGACGGAACACGAACGGATCATAAAGAAGGGCTACGTCGATGCCACGTTCATCAGGTGATTCTGTAATTACATATTGATACCCTGCTGAACGGAGAAGAGAGCGCCTGGTCAAATCGAACAGAACACTGTCATTCTCAACTTCGCAGAGCACGGCAAGAGCCGGCGGACGCCAGGTGCCGTTTTGCTCACCAAGGGAGATGAGCTCCTTAGATATTGCATTCAGCTTTCTCCAGTAGCGCGTCCGCGTCCAGCGGTGACTGCCGTCGGGCAGAAATTCATAATCCTGTTTCAAGCTGTCATGAACGGTGTTGAACAGATTCTCACAGTTCAGTTCGACAAAAGTAAGAAAGCCGGAAAGAAGCAGTGCTGAGAACATCACATATTGATTAGAATGGCTGCGGTCACAACGCAGCAGCTTCCTCTTTTATTGTATCCTGCACCGGCCTGCTAAAAACTGGCAAATCTTCATCTGACAATATCTTATCACGATAAAGACGTGCAAGCACCGGAACAAAGTCACTTCCGGTAATATCATCGTCATAATAATGTCCTATAAGACGGTCAAAATTCCTGACACGCTCATAAAGACCAATATAACGCTGATGTACGGCATCGGCGCCATCATCCATCGGTGAGCCTATATATCGCCATGTTGTATCAAGAAACTTGCGGCATTCGCGCTGAAGGGTTGACTGTATAAGCTGCCATGCCTGCTGCTTTTCTGACGGTGTTAGAATTTTATTCTCTCTTGAAGCCATGATTAATATTTTATTTGTTAGTAACGTTTGTATTATATTTATGAATATACGCAACCAAATGCAGGGACCGTGACTTGTGCCGCTCAAAAAATATATTCGACAAATTACGATATGAATCAGCTTAATTACAAGCACAAAGATAATGCATAAAATGTTATAAAAAAAGAAAAGCGGACAAGTTTTTCACTTTGTCCGCTTTTTATATTTTTTTTTGAATATCCGCTGTCTGCCTGTATTGCGCTTTGAATAAATATTTTCATAACAAAAATAAAATTCATTCTGGGCGAAAGCCTTGTCTGGCTATTGCAGATAATCAAAGCAAGTTAATAACTTGTGAACTTTACTTATGACACCTGACTGCCTGGGTGAACGTGTTTCAGAGCTGTTGTAACAGCAAGAGAACCGTCGGCATCAACGGCGCTTAATATCATTCCCTGGCTTTCTATTCCCATTATCTTTCTCGGCGCAAGATTTGCTAT
Organism: uncultured Prevotella sp.; assembly: GCA_900314195.1. Lineage (GTDB taxonomy): Bacteria > Bacteroidota > Bacteroidia > Bacteroidales > Bacteroidaceae > Prevotella. The sequence goes on along the minus strand of OMUH01000021.1, from coordinate 46,381 downwards.
GAAAAGCACGTCCTTGCCCGTAAGCTGCTCCGGATTATAATATTTTGCGATGCCTGACAGAATGGTGCGATCGGTACCACTGCCATCATCAATGGTGAATTGCAGTAGTTTGTTGCTCTTCTTAACCTTAAAGCACTCCTTGACATGACCTACACGTATATCGAGCTTTTCAAATGCAGAGAAATCTACGGTATCCTTAAAAGGTTCAGCCTTATATTCGGCATCTTTCTGCTTGGCCTCATTGGCTTTCTTTGTTGCTTCGAGCTTGGCAAGCTGTGCGTCAATAACGCTGTCTTCAATCTTTTCAAAGAGAAGGTGCGGTTTGTTAAGCTGATGACCGGCCGGAAGAAGATCTGTTGAACCGAGCTGGTTCCAGTCAAAAGATTCAAGATTTATCATCTCACGGAGGTCCTTGCTGGAGAACGGAAGGAACGGCTCAAAAGCAATGGCAAGGTTTGCAACAAGCTGAAGAGATATATTAAGAATGGTTTCTACACGTTTGGGATCATTCTTCCATACCTTCCACGGCTCACATTCGGTGATATATTTATTGCCTATACGTGCAAGGTTCATCGCTTCCTTCTGAGCCTCACGGAACTTAAACGTATCAAGATATGCCTCCATCTTGTCTTTCACGTCCTTGAATTCTGTTACTGCACGTTTGTCTACGTCTAGAAGTTCACCGCAGGCAGGAACGGCTCCGTTCCAATATTTCCATGTGAGCTGAAGGGCACGGTTGACAAAATTACCATAAATGGCAACAAGCTCACTGTTGTTTCGCTCCTGGAAGTCCTTCCACGTAAAGTTATTGTCTTTGGTCTCCGGGGCATTTGCCGTCAACACATAGCGCAGGACATCCTGCTTGCCCGGAAAGTCACGAAGATATTCATCAAGCCACACAGCCCAGTTACGGCTGGTAGAAATCTTATTGTTTTCAAGATTAAGGAATTCATTAGCCGGAACATTATCGGGCAGTATAAATCCTCCGTGGGCTTTAAGCATCACTGGAAAAATAAGACAGTGGAACACGATATTGTCTTTTCCGATGAAATGTACAAGACGCGTATCAGGGTCTTTCCACCATTTTTCCCAGTTACCGAACTTTTCAGGTTCTTTCTCGCACAGCTCAATGGTGTTTGAGATATAGCCAATAGGAGCATCGAACCATACATAAAGCACCTTACCGTCTGCTCCTTCTACCGGAACGGGAATACCCCAATCTAGGTCACGGGTCATGGCACGCGGCTGAAGATCCATGTCAAGCCAGCTCTTGCACTGCCCGTAAACATTCGGACGCCATTCCTTGTGACCGTCAAGTATCCACTTCTTAAGCCAGTCCTGATACTCGTTAAGCGGAAGGTACCAGTTCTTGGTTTTCTTGATGACAGGCTTGGAACCGGAAATAGTTGAATGAGGATTTATCAGCTCCATGGGCGACAGATCACTGCCACATTTCTCACATTGGTCGCCGTATGCATTGGGGTTGCCGCAATGAGGGCATTCGCCCATTATATAACGGTCGGCAAGAAACTGATGAGCTTCCTCATCGTAATACTGGTCAGATTCTTTTTCTATCAGCTTTCCGTCATCATAGAGTTTACGGAAGAAGTCAGAAGCAAACTTATTGTGAGTCTTCGATGTTGTACGACTGTAAATGTCGAAACTGATACCAAACTCCTTAAAGCTGTCTTTTATGAGCTTATGATAGCGGTCACAAATATCTTGCGGAGTACATCCCTCTTTCTTTGCACGAATAGTAATAGGCACTCCATGTTCATCACTGCCGCCTATGAACACAACATCTTCCTTCTTTAAACGAAGATAACGAACGTAAATATCAGCCGGGACGTACACGCCGGCAAGATGACCAATATGTACGCCGCCGTTGGCATAGGGCAAGGCAGCCGTAACAGTGGTACGCTTGAATTGCTTTTCAGACATGTGTATTAATAGTAATTGTAATAAAAATAAAGGGCCGGCATTAATACCGGCCCAAAATATCAAATTAATATACGTCAGATAACAGTTACATACGGTCAAATAACAGTATATGTTGTATGCGATACGGCAAGTAACCGTTAAAAGCTGTAGCTATAATATCTGACTATTTAGTGGCCTCCGCAATCTGAATGGCATACATATTATTAGGATCAACAGCAAGAATCTTTTCGGCAAACTCATGCGAGCCCTTGAAGTTCTTATGAATGTAATTATAATATGCCATATACTGACAAGCCTCTATGAAGTAAGACTGATGCGAAGCATCGTTTTGTGTCAGCTCGATAACCTTGGAATAGAAAGGCTTGGCAAGCCCCTGCTTGCTATTCTCGTCTATAACAGTGTTACAACGGGCCTCAAACAAATATCCCAAATAGTTATCCGGCTCATAGACCTCAATCTGATGGAAGTATATTATAGCCTTTTTAAGAGTTTCAATCTTCTGCTCCTTAGTAAGTGTGGTATCATTGTTTGCTTTGGTATACCATATATATCCAAGGTGGTTGGTGTTGTAAACCCTGTTATAGTCGTCTTTTTCATTCTTCATATACAGCTCGTAGAAATGAGCGGCCTGATCATATTGATGAATCTTCAGATAAGCGTCAGACAGTTCCTTGGATATGTCACGTTGTCCCTGGGACAGCTCGGCTGCACGGTCGAACTGTTTGACAGCGTCAGCGGTACGTCCCATGCCGTTGAGGGCATAACCATAATAGAAATAGTCGATATACTGCACCTTAAGACTGTCGGAATTATAGAACAAGTCATTGGCCGCCGTAAGAGCATCCTGGTACATACCTTTATCAGTGTAACCATACAACCGGAAACGGTTGAAGACAGCATCGCGACTGTTGCGCACATGACCAAGATTGGCAAGAGTAATCGTCAAATCATAATTCTGAGTGAAGTAAGCACAGGTAGCATAGTGCATAAGAGTGCGGTCGCTCATTGTGTCACGTGACATGGAATCATAGATTTTCAAGGCACTTGAAAAGTCCTGATTGTCATAATACAGATCAGCAATCATAGTCTGTATAGGCAGGTCAGGACGCTCATGACCAAGAGTATCAAGAAGAGCGACAGCGGCAGGCATTTGCTTTGCCTTCAACATATTTACAATACGGAAATAAGCTTTCTCGTTTTTGCGGTCGAAATAGATGGCACGACGATATTGCTTCATGGCCATCTCCTGATTGTTTTCCTTCAAATAAATATCACCGCCAAGACAAATTTCATCACATGAAATTTGTTTAGCCATACGAGCCTGCTTCCAGGCAGCCTTCGCCTCATCTATCTTATCCTGCTTAAGGAGTTTCTCACCTTCATAAGCGTAGTATTCACTCGTTCCCTCTTTGAACTTATTAGCCGACTTATTCTTCTGAGCGGAAACCGTCAGACAGAGCAGCATAAGCAACGATGTAATCAATATACTTTTCTTCATAACAGTTGCCTCCAATTAGAATTTGTGAATTATACCGATATTGAAACTACTGAGAACACAGCACTTACCAAGCACGAGAGCAGGTGAGTTAAAGAACGACGATGATGACGATCTTGCAAGAGCATACATATTGTGGTTGAAGAACACAGCCCAGTTGCTGTTGAAACGATAATCAGCAATAAGACCGGCGTTACCGCCATAAGCCAGAGAATTCGAAGAATAATCTTTCAACTTCGTGCCGTCATCAAGTTTCTTGTCTGAACTGAAACCATATCCGAGGGCGAGACCGGCATATATGCTGGCACCCCATCTTCGTGTAGCCTTATAACCAGAGAATGCAGAAAGAATATCAAGCTGATAATCAACTGCACCTACACCGAATGAATATGTAGACTTCGTATACGAAGGCAGTCCATCATAATGCTTATTGATATTAGCCTCAGTAATGCCATCATTAAAGAATTCAAACGAAGCACGTACACCGCTGTACTGGCTGAACCTGTAACCACCGAAGACAATTCCATTGATCTTTGAGCCCGGGCTCTCGAAATGACGGTTCTGCAGCGGAATGTTCCAGCCACCGCCGACACCGGCATAGAAATAAGGCTGATCAAACAAGTCCTCATCGTCAGCATCTTCTCTGTTCTTCGTAGAACGAAGGAACAAAGTCAAACCAGCCTTGACAGTGAAATTGTTTCCAAGGTCAAGAGTCTCATAGCCAACTTTACGCTCTTTGGAAAGCTCGTATGTCTCAGGATTGTAATAAATCGACTTCGTATCCAGCTGAGCGAATGTAGGCTGAATAAAGAAGCGGAGATCCTGTGTAAGCTTTGTCCAGAACTGAGCACCATAATGAAGTCCGCCGAAATACATCTTTTGGCCTTTGAACATGTCATGATGGTCAGCGAGAGCATAATAACCATTACGGTAACCGACAAATAGGTTGATACCAAATTTAGCATCATCCATATTATAGTTTCTCTTAAATCCGAAAGGATTAATCAAAACATCTATGTTGCCGTAGCCCATGCCGAGCTGATTATATAATGTATGGTTCTGCCCGTTGATTTCAAGTTCTTCGCTTGATGCACCACCCTTTTGAAGCTCGAATGTAGCGCGCGCACCTAAGTAAGGTGTAAACCAAAGGCCTAAGCCACCGCTGGTAACAGTGCCCATAGCATCAGAGCCTTTTGCAGGAGTACCGCTGACAGAGCCCATACCTAAACCATATTCAACAAAGAAAGGTTTTCCGTTCTCAAACGCATAGCCATCCTCCGGATTGAAGCTGTTGAAGTTAAACAGCATACCAAGATTAAAGGTATTGACCATTGTGCCATAGAAGAAATGTGCCTGGTCAGACAATTTCTTATAACGGTTATGAAGCCAATAGACATTGTGCGCATAGAAAAGCGACAGGTTACGAGTAATCCTGTAAGACAACTGACCGCCCAAGTTAAATCCGAACTCATTCGGATCATCGCTAGAGCCGCCAAAAGCATAACTCGGACCACCATAAATAGAAACACCCCAGCGACGGCGAGGATTAACTCCTGACATTGCATTCAGCAAATTCAACTCATAGTCAAGAGATATTGCCGTTGTACGCATGTGAAGGTAGTGGTCGTGATGGTATTTAGTAAGGGTCTGATCCTCAAAATATTCACCCATCAAACGAGCCGCAGAAATATCGTTGAACTTGTAACCGAGGAAAGCAAAACCGTTACGCAGGAAAGGCTTTGAAGCACCGTCGTATTTCCAACGATACACAGAAGAGTTCGTACCAAGTCCGATACCGAAATAAAGTTTTCCCAAAGAGCTGTCATTGAACTCAACGTGGTTACGTTTCATCATTGAACGGAAGAGAACCGTAAGACCAGCCTTAACAGTGAACTCATCATAACGATAACGATGATCATGACGGCCGTAATAGTTTTCCTCAGCAATATACATAGGTTCAATGTTGAATCTCAAATCATTTGTAATCTTAGTCCAGATCTGAGCACCAACACGGTAGCCAATATACTTACCTTTATTCATGTCACCTGTAGGAAGCTCAGAGAGACGAACACGTCCGTACTCATAACCACCCAAGAGGTTAAGACCAAATTGATTATCCCAGTTGTAATGGCGAGTGAAGCCAAACGGGTTCAGCAAACCATCAACAGCGATGCCAGCACGCGTATACATACCCATACGCTGGCCGTAAAGCTGCCAGTTGGTATTAGTACCGGAAACACCCATACGGAAACCGATAGCACTGGTAAGCCATTTACCAATATATCCGGCCACACTGTACCCCTTCGCATCTGAAGTAGAAAGCGGACCATTGTTCATGAAAGACGGACCAATCTCATATTCAAAGAAGAAAGGCGCACGCTTAGCACGGAAAGCAGAGTCAGTGCTGAAGTAACGCTGTCCGTCAAGATAATGACGTCTCAGATTGCCACCATATTCCGACAGAACACTGTTGAAATAGTAAATATATGATATTTTGGCTCCATAAGAGAAATCCAGCCTGTCATTACGGAAAGTACGAGACAAATCGTGCTTATCAGAAGCCAGCTGAACATACGGCTCGATTCCAATCAAACCATGAGAACCTGCAAAGAAACGGAACTGAAGGCCTGTATGAAAATTAAAAACATTTCCAGATTTATCTGCAACCTCATAAATTCTGCCTCCAAGCTGAGGAACTTCGAAATTAAGTTTTTCATAGCCCAGACCAACAACTCCGGCTACAGAAAGAGGACGATCAGGACGATAACCTAAGAGATAATTTGAAAAATTAAACAGATAATCAACATTACCCGAGAATGTCCAAAGAACAGAGTTGTTAGTATAAACAGGATCTTTCATACCTTTCAAGAAAGAAACGCCAACACCAAGTCCAACCCTGATGGTCGACATAGGACTAAGCTCTTTACCGAAATTGAGATAAGCACCGGTAAGAGGAGTAATCTTATAGGCACCATTATTACGGTAGGAGCTGCCGTATGCACCCAGCTCAAGATATGAATGATCCCAGAAACTACGGTTTTTAAAATTGTCACCAGGATAACGATGACGACCATCAAGAACATACTTCAAAGCATTGAAGTTGCGCTGACGGGCTACACCATAATAGTTAGTGTCCACATCCGTAGGTATGACACTATCTTGCAGTTGGGCCTCCAAGTCGCTTAAGTCACGCGCGATGGTATCATTCACCTGCGTGAACGACGATACCGAGCGCGCACGAGCCCCCGAAACCGATAATGCAATCAGAAATGTAACGAATATTTTCTTATCCATCATCAACGTTATTCTTTGTTATCTTGTTGTTCTGTACTCTGAGATTCCTCAGTCTGAGCACCATTGCCAGTGCTGCCGGATGTCTCAGGTGAAGACTGATTAGCTTTCTCCGCAGCAGCATTGGCAGCATCCTCAGCGGCAGCATCCTGTTGTTGCTGTTTCTTGCGAGCCATAATGCTGTTGAACTTACTACGGTAAGTATCAGCCTTTTTCTCATCATACGGATACTTCTTTCTGACAGCATCGTCAATATTGGCATCTGTCATATAATAAGTCTTATACTTCGGAACCATATCAAAGCTATGCTGGAAATAAGCAAGGTGTTCAGGTGTAGGATCTTCCTGCATCTTCAGAGCCTCCTCGGCGCCATACTTGGCAACGAGTTCCATAAAGTTATCTTCCTGCACGCTCGGTGATGCAGCAGCAATAACACCAAGCATATACCACTTACGCGGATTATCATCAGACAAAGAGTCGACAAGCGGTTTAACATCATCAAAAGTATGTCCGAGCTCCGGAGCAAGCTCAAAGTTCAACACAGCGTTGTTCGACGGATTGGAATTCATCACGTAAATAAACGCCGTATTGGCACGCTGCTCTTCTTCCGGTGTCTTAGGCTGCTTAAAGTAAAGTGTCTCAAGGTCAGTAAACATCTTGATGTCACGATACTCATCAGTATTCGGGAGCTTAGCTGCAAGGAACGAAGCCTCCGCGAGCTTATTCTCCTTAAAATACATTATAGCCTGGTTGGCCACCAATTCCGTGCGGTTAACAGTATACATATAAGAGTTATCGAACGAAATAGGTCTCTGAACATTCAGACCACTTCTGAAATCAATGAACGGAGCAAGAATCTTGTCATCCGCGCTGTCAGCATCAATAGCGTAACAAGCCACACGGTTAGCAAGGTAAGCTGCGAACGGAGAATACTTCATAGTCTTTCTCACCTTATTTTCATTATAGGCACGGAAGGTAAGTTTTCTCAATTCAGCAGAATCCTTGATTTCCCTGAACAAGTTATAGTAGTCACCGTTAGAGAATGTGTTGCTTCCACCTTTCTTATACTCTGGATCATTATAGTATGCCCAAACAGCCTCCTTAGGATCCAGCACCTTATTTAATCGGATGGTATAAGAACATTTCATCAAACGTTGGTTCTGCATAATCTCCTTAATAGTAGGATTAGCGACCATCATACGTCCTATGCTTGCCTTGTCATTAGCCTTGGAATAGCTTCTCAGTTCAGCGGCCTCCAGTTTTTGTCCTCTCTGTTCCAGCGAGTCAGCAACATCATCCCAAGTATACACTTTCGAGTCCTTAACGGAAAGACCTGCCGACGAAATGCTTGAACCTATAATAGAAAGAGCCTTACGAGCACGGCGGTTAGCCAGTTTTGTGTTGTAGTCAACACTACCTTCAGGAGATGCCGTACCTTGAACCGTTAAGTTCATCAGCGACCGACCGTACGAGCGAAGCTCCTCAATGAACTGCTTCAACTGAATCTGGTTGGTAGAGTCATTGGTAAGAACATCCTGTCCTACAACGAAAGTAAGCTGCAGGTCACGTGGCACAGAACGGAGTTTTGCACGCGCAAGCTCATAATAGTCAGGATTAAGATCTATATCTTTCTTAGCCATGGATACATCCAATAACTTCCACGGCTTACGGCTGTTACAAGTACCCTGGTGATCAGGATCCTTGAACACGATATGAGTGTAATCCTCTATTACAAGCGTACTTCCCCACTTATAGCTCTTATCCGGATCCGGCTTTGCATAAGTAGATTCCCAGTTAAAGTTAAAGTATGCATCATCAGGGATAGTATCCGGCCTGTAATACTGATGCAGAGAATCATTTCTGTTATAATCGAAAGATTTTCTCTTTATCTGATTCTGATGATACCTGTCACCTTCAATGACAACCGGCTCAAGATATTGAAGAGTATCTTCCGTCTGACAGTCAATGGCCACAGGCTGGAAAATCATTCTTCTGTGCTTGGTCATATAATAAGGTGGCAAACCAAGACTGACGTTCCAGTGCAGCGACGGACCATCGTCAATAGGCGGCAGTTCCTTGAGGTTAACACCGACACGCTGTGCCGTTTTGTTGACCTGCTGCAGAAGAATACCCTGATCACTTGCAGTAAAACCGATGTCATAGTTCAACTTCGAAGTGATAGGAACGAGTTTTACATCATGCTCATCCACAACTACCAGTGCACCATGACCGTTCACGTCAGCCTCGAAATGACCTTCATAGTCAGGCTTTACCTGATCATTACTTTCAAAGTTAAACGTAGATCCGAGTTCACGTATAGAAGCACGGTACTTGGTAACCTGTTTCTGTGCATCCTTCACATTATCAAAGACATACACGGTTACAGACAACGGCATTCTGTTAGTGCCGTTTCCCTGCATGTTCCTCATGTTCCTATACACGGAACCCGTGATGTGCATCACCTGTGCCGAGGCCGGCACAGCCAACACCATCAAGAGGAATAGGAGAAAATATCTTAAAACCTTTTTCATTTGTTACCTGATAATATATGACAACGTGATACCGACCTTCGTAGGGGCAATGTAATACCCCCACTTGTTCTTACCAGTGAAATCTCTCTCTCTGTCATGATTGACGATTATACCGATTCCGGTATGAGCGTCAATAGTAAAGTTATGTCCGAGTGCGAACACATAACCCAAAGTCAGACCGGCACCGGCTGCTATACCTTTATGCCTTATATCCTTCCAGTTAAGCTTATAGTTTGCAGCCAATAGGCTTACGCCCATAAAGTGGTGATACATAGGACGTCCGCCAAAATAATATCTTAGCTCCGGCTGAACGATAGTAATACCTGTCGCACTCCCGGCCCAATACGGGTTATCCGTATGCATCACGTCAAGATTAAGCGTTGAACGGTTGTTGATGTTCATCTCAGCACCCAGGTTGTATGTCTGTAGAGCCAACGCCGCCACATCGGTATGTACAGCCAGCATCTGCGCCTTCATTGTCAGTGCCGGAAGCAACGCCAAAAGCAATATGATAATCTTCTTCATGTCTTATCTTCTTTACTTTTTCTTTTTATTGGCAGCAGCGGCTCTGGCAGCAGCGCGCTGTTCAGCTTTTTTCTTAGCGTCTTCAGCCTTGCGCTGTGCCTCTTCTTCGTCAGCCTTTGCCTTGGCAGCTTTTTCCTCTGCCTCAGCCTTAGCCTTTTCTTCCGCTCTCTTCTTTCTCTCTTCAGCTTCCTTCTCTTCTTTCAGGAACTGCTCACGCTGTTTGATAAGCTCAGCCTCACGCCTCTGATACTCTTCCTCGATATCCTTTCTCTGAGATTCGAAACGCTTCTCATAAGAAACCTCAGCAAGAGAGTCTCTTCTTGCAGCCTTCTGCTTTCTGTGAACACGCTCGAGACTGTCGAGGCGCATCTTCTTTTCAGCCAGCAGGATACGGTAAGCATCATCAATATCTATACGTCTCTTATATCTGTTGGCAACGATAGTACCGAAGTGGTAAACCAGTCCGACGTGCAGCACATCCATTGATGCAAGCATCGGCAATGTTTTCGTCACCAGCGTATTGTTCTCCGTTTTATCAACTACATAACTAGTATTGAGCCTGTCGGCAGTATGCTCGCGGTGATATGTCTCCATCTTGCTTGCAAAGAGCACACCACCGTTCAGTCCGAGGTCAAGGTCAAGGCTCGCACCGTTTTTATATCCGTACAGCTGCTGAATGGTGCCGACCATAAGACCGCCGATATAACCATTGCCTCTGTAACCCTGATAACCAAATTTTACGTCAAATTTGTTCACACCGGCATACACGCCCCAATAGAAAGAGCGGCGCACTTTCTTGCCGGTATTTTTCGGGTCACGCTCATGCCAGTATTTACGCAATTGCAGACGCGCGTCATACATGTCATAAACATTATACGGTGCGTCCTGCTGGAGTTTCGTCTTCCAGTTTGCTCTTCCGTAAAGACCAAGTGTCCACCGGCTCCAGTTTCTTGCTCCCAAAGTGAATTCCACTCCGAAGTTAGGCGTCAGCTCTACCCAGCTGGCAAGATTCGTTCTAAGGCTGAAACGCTGCCCGAACGAAAGCGAGTCAACAGTGTTGTAATAGAGCATCTTTCCCTGAGCGAAGCCCTTATTGCCTCTGATCAGGAAAACCGCAGCCAATGCCACAATCAATGCTAACCTATTCCAATTTTTCATAAAAAATGGTTTCATTATATATAATTCACTGCAAAATTACAATTATTTCCTTTAAGTAAAGAATGTTATAAGTTTTTTTTTTATTTAAGGTAACAAAAATGACGTAAAACAAGTATCAACAGATACTCATTGATTTAAAAATCGTTTGTTATATCTATAAAAAGGAAGTAAATTAACAATTTCAAACACATAAGTAAAAATACTGAAGAAAACACTTTAAAAATTGATTTAACAGCTATTGATAATTGATTTTTATCGAGTAACCGTTCAGCGGAATTTTTATATTTGTACTTGCTTCATATTTTAAAAGAATCGCTTCTCATGTTGACCAACGTGCAGGGTCAAATATAACTGTCGTCTTTTACTTATAAAGAAGCATTCGCATATTTGCCGGATAATCTGCGGCAAAAAAAAGAAATATATTTTTTTGACAGCTGAATAATAAATCGTACCTTTGCAAATAAAGATTTAAGCTCTGATAGTTCAATGGATAGAACGGAGGTTTCCTAAACCTTTGATCCGGGTTCGATTCCCGGTCGGAGTACGATGGAGCTAAGGTAGGATTGCGGTCGTATCTTGGCTTTATTTGTTTTTGCAGCCCGGCAACTGTCCACATTATATTATTACACACTTAATTATTACACACTTAATTATTACCGAATTACCTTTTAAAAGCCTCAAATACACATTATATAATATACACGGATAATACACACGGATAATATACAAGAATTATGATTGGAGCAATTATCGGCGACATAGCAGGCTCACGCTTTGAGTTCGGTCCGGCGCCGGAGCCTGATTTCAAGCTGTTCACAGACGATAAGGATTGTGGCTATACTGATGACACCATACTTACCGTAGCCATTGCGGATGCCATTCTCAACGGCCGTAGTTATAAGGAATCCCTTCTCGATTGGGGGCGCCGCTACCCTTCCAGCTACGGCGGCCGTTTCAGCGACTGGCTGTCGAGCGACGACCCGGAGCCCTACGGCAGCTACGGCAACGGGTCAGCCATGCGCGTCAGTCCCGTAGGCTGGCTGTTCAACGACTATCATGAAGTGCTGCGTGAGGCACGCGCCAGTGCCGAGCCCACCCATAACAGCATCGAGGGCATCGACGGTGCCGAGTGTGTGGCCACGCTAATATACTGGCTTCGCACATGCCGCATCAACAAAGACGAGATTGAATATACTGTAAAGAAGACATGGAATTACGACATCCCGTCACTCGAGGATATAAACCGTATTGGCGCCCTCGGCCATTTCGATGCCACCTGCCAGGAAACCGTGCCATGGGCCATCCGCTGTTTCCTTGAGAGCAACAGCTTCGAAGATGCCGTACGCATCGCCGTAATGGCTGACGGTGATACCGACACAAAGGCTGATATAGCGGGTGCCATTGCCGAGGCCTACTATGACATACCGAAAAACATAATCTCACAGGCCTGCTCATACCTGCCCGATGACATGCTTGACATTATTGAGCAGTTCTACAAAACAATAGAAAAAAGAATATAGCAAGCAGCGATCATAAATAGCTGAAGGCTCAGCCAAGAAACATATACGCAAAAGGCTTTTCAATAACGTAAACAACGCAAAAAGGCTTCGGACAAATTGTCCGAAGCCTTTTTGCGTTATAATATATGCGTTATAATATATGCGTTATAATATATGCGTTATAATATAAATAATGTGTAACCGTCAACTTACGCTTTCGCAGCAACAGCAGTCTTGCCAGCCTTGTTCTCACTACGGTTGAAGAACCAGTAAGCCACCGGCGATGCAACGAATATAGACGACAGCGTACCGAACACAACGCCGAGAATCATCGCGAAAGCAAAGCTTCTGATGCTGTCACCACCGAAGATAAAGATGGCAAGCAGCACGATGAGCGTAGAGAACGACGTGTTAACAGTACGAGCGAGCGTTTCGTTTATAGACATGTTAAACAGTTCCTTCTTGTTATAGTTAGGATGCTTGTGCATATTCTCACGTATACGGTCGAAGACAACCACCTTATCGTTGATGGAATAACCTATCACTGTCAGTATGGCGCCTATGAACGTCTGGTCAATCTCCAGCGAGAATCCTATCCATCCCCAGCAGAGCGAATAGAAGCCGATAACAGTAAACGCGTCTATGGCCAGTGCCGTTATAGAGCCCACTGAGAAGGCCACGTTGCGGAACCGCAGCAATATGTACAGGAAGATGCCAATCAGTGCGAGTGCCACAGAGATGAAAGCCTCCTGAGTGATGTTCTTTGCCACAGCCGGACCAACCTTCGAACTTGTTATGATAGAACCGCCCTGACGGATATCCGGGTTCTTGAAAGCCTCCACGCTCTTCTGCGACACGAGGCCGGCATTCTTCAGAGCCTTGTACATTATAGTCTCAGCCTGATCGTCGATGGTCGGATCATTGCTTTCTATCATATAGTTTGTAGATACACGAATAGTGTTGCCGCTCGTGCCGATGGCGATAGCCGTTGTCGTAGCCTTTGAGCCGTCCTTGTTCACGAAAGCATCACCGAGCACCTGACGTATTGTCTCAGGCTCAACAGGCTTCTCAAACTGCACCACATAGTTGCGGCCACCGGTGAAATCAATGCTTCTGCTCAGTCCGCGCACACACAGGCTGACAACAAACACTGCCAGGGCAATAACAGTCACCACAGCAGTCTTCTTGGCAATATCCATGAACTGGAAATGCGTGTTCTGTATCAGGTTCTTTGATATAGAAGTGGTGAAGTTAAGATGCAGCCACTTGTCTTTCGACAGCTTGTGCTCATATACAAGACGTGTCAGGAACACAGCAGTGAAGAATGACACGACGATACCGATAATCCATGTCGTGGCGAAACCGCGGATAGGACCCGTACCCGTAAAGAGCAGGATGACACCTGTCAGCAGTGAAGTGAGGTTAGAGTCGAAGATGGCCGAGAAGGCGTTCTTGTAACCAGCCTCTACAGCCTGTTTCATACCCTTGTCGCCGCGCAGCTCCTCTTTTATGCGCTCATATATCAGCACGTTGGCGTCGACGGCCGTACCCAGCGACAGCACGATACCTGCCAGACCCGGCAATGTCAGCGCAGCCTGGAACGACGTCAGTATTCCGAACGTGAAGAACACGTTGGCAATAAGTGCACAGTTAGCCATCATACCCGGTATGAAGTTATACATGCACATCATGTAAATCATCAGGATTACGAAGGCCACAACGAAAGAGATCAGTCCCTGCTGAATGGACTGTGCGCCGAGCGTCGGTCCTACCACCTCTTCCTGCACGATGCGTGCCGGAGCCGGCATACGTCCCGACTTCAGTGTGTTGGCAAGGTCTTTCGTCTCCTCAATAGTGAAGTTACCAGATATCTGCGAGTTGCCCCCGTCAATCTCGCCATTCACGCGCGGTGCCGAGTAAACGACTCCGTCCAGCACGATGGCAATAGCCTTGCCAACGTTTGCCTTTGTCATCTGCGCCCATGTGCGTGAGCCCTCTGTGTTCATCGTCATGCTCACCACCGGCTGGTTGAACTGGTCAAACTCATCCTTGGCATCAGTAATCACATCGCCCTGCAGCGGTGCCTGTCCTGTCGGCGTTGTCACCTTAAGGGCATACAGCTCAAATATGTTCTTAGCATTCTGCAGCTGTGCCGGCTTTGCGCTCCACAGCAGCTTCAGGTCAGACGGCAGCACAGTCTTGGCCTGCTGCGAATATATAATTCTGTTGATGGCGGCAGTATCGCGTGCATTGGCATACCCCACAAGAGCAAGCGATCCCTGTCCGGTGGGCTGCAGACGTGAGAGCAGAGGATGCGCCTTGACGGCAGCGGCGTCAGCCTCTTTGGCTGCTGCCTCGCCCTCACTGCCATTCTTGTTAATGGTCAGCCTGGCCTTTTTGTTTGTCTTCACGACCTTTGCGGCTGTTTTCTTGCCGTTCTTGGCAGAGTCAGCGGCTGCCGTTTCTTTCACGCCACCGTTGGCAGCCTGTGCGTCAAGCTGCTGAAGATACGGAATAATCTCCTCGGCATTATATGTCTCCCAAAATTCCAGATTAGCACTGCCCTGCAGCAGCTTTCTCACTCTCTCCGGCTGGTTCACACCCGGCATCTCAACCATGATGCGTCCCTGCTGTCCTTCAAGCTTCTGAATGTTCGGCTGCACGACGCCGAACTTGTCTATACGCGTGCGTACAACGTTGAACGAGTTGTCGATGGCAGCCTGCACCTCTGTGCGCAGTGCCTTCTCCACCTCTCCGTCTGAGCTCTGCGGCGACACCTTGCCCTGCAGCTGCTGTGTGGCGAACACCTCAGCGAGCCTGTGCCCCGGAGCATTCTTATGATAAGCGTCAATGAAAAGAGTAATGAAGTCACCGCCCTGTGCTTCCTCTTTGGCTCTTGCCTCACTCATGGACTTTGTGAACGCCATGTCAGTCTTATGGTCGGCGAGTGTCTCCACAACATCCGGCACAGAGATTTCAAGCACCACGTTCATACCGCCCTTCAAGTCAAGTCCGAGACCGATCTGCGTCTCCAAGCAATTCTGGTAAGAATAAACACCCAGATATTTCACAGAGTCCTTATAGTTCTGCTGTTCTATCGGATCTTTAATCTTGGCTGCCTGACTGTCGTAGTAGCTTGTGGCCACTCCGAACGACAGGTAGAAAATGCTTGCAAGCGTCAGTAAGACGGCGATAGTAATTACTAATCCTTTGTTTTGCATTTTTTGTTATTGTTGTTAATTTATTTGTTGCGTCAATGTAAAAGCGCGCCAAGTGTTTTATTATGCATTGCTTAATGCATCATTTTTATGTATTGTCTTAATGCATCGTCTTTGATAAAATCTTGTATATATGACAATTCCGACACATATAGACGTGCAAAAATAGACATTTTTTGGCGTACTGTGAAATTTTAACGGGTTTAATTATTCAAAATGTAACTTTCCGCGGCAGTTACTTCTCCGCTTCCGCGCCGGCTGTCATTTTCCGCGCCGTTTCAGCCAGCACATTATGGGATAATGGTCTGAGTTGCTGATGCTGCGGTCTATGCGGCAGCCGTACGGCTCGAAATGCTCCGAGCACATTATGTTGTCAATCCTCACAAAGAAGCCCATCCGGTGATAGCTTATGCCCGGCCCGTTGCCGGTGGCGATATAGCAGTCGGTGAGCTGGGAGGCTATCGTGTGGTGAGCGTATGATATCGGCGAGTCGTTGAAGTCGCCGCACAGTATCACGGGATGTCCCTTTCCCTTCCTTGCCACATAGCGTGCCACGGCGTCGGCCTCCGGAGCCCTCTTGCGCATGCCCTCTGCAAGCTTCACCATCAGCCATTTCGATGTGGCCTCAGCAGTGTCCGTCTCCATCTCGCCCTTCACGAGCTGATGGAACTTCTCCTTCTGCTCCGGCGAGAAACCAGTGGTCTCGAGGTGGTTGTTCACCAGAAGCACACGCTCACCGTCAATGTCCAGCCAGTAGGCCATGCTCATGTTTCCGGTCGACTTATATCTGATGCGTTCTTTTCCCACTATGGGATAGCGCGTATATACCGCCACGCAGGTGCCCTTCTTTGCAGAGTCAGGATACTCCATATCGTGGTAGCGGTAGTGCGCGTAGAGCGTTTTCTTTATCTTCTCCAGTCCCACCTCGGCAGCACTGGCCTCCTGCAGGCAGACGATGTCGGCATTCTGTGCCACTATATAGTCGAGAATCGGGTTCTTCGTCGAGTCGCCGTCGTCCCATCCCGCAAACATCCACACATTATATGACAGCACCTTTATGGATTTCTCCGGCACATCCCTGCGGATGTTCACCGGCGTGTATTCCCTCACAGGCTCATAGCATATCAGAAAGCCTATGAACGGCACTATGACAAGCCTTGGCTTCGTCACCAGCCAGAACAGCAGGAACCCCACGTTGACGGCCAGCAGCACCGGGAAGGCCAGTCCGGCCACGGCAAGCGTGGCGTGCTCCGCCGGGTTTATGCGGTCAGAGTAACCCACGGCAAGCATCAGCACGATGGCCACGATGTTGGCAGTAAGAATAGCGTTCCGCGACAGTTTCTTTATGCCCATGTCAAAAACTGTTTTTGATTGAATAACAACTGAAAGAAACGGTTTGAGGAAAGTCTGTCTTATTTTCTGCTCTGGTCAAAGAGCTTTTGCTTCTCCTCCTTTGTCAGCGCGTCATAGCCACTGGCCCGTATCTTGTCCAGAATGCGGTCTATCTCGTCCTGCTCGCGTTTCTTGCGGGCGTTGTAGTCCCAGTCGCTCTGCCTGCCGGCGGGCGCACTGGCATTGTCATCCCTGCGCCTGTGCTGTTCCGAGCGGTGCCTCACATATCCCGTCCATTTGTTCTGCAGGTTTGAGAACACATTCGTCGTACCTCTGCCGTACGATCCCGAGCGGTGCTTCCAATAGACAAGCAGCAGAAAGCCGAACAGCATGCCGCCCAGATGCGCCATGTGAGCCACGCCGTCGTCGCTCAGTCCTGTCAACGCCTCTATTATTATCGAGCCCAACACCATCCACTTGGCCTTGATAGGCACCGGAATAGGTATGATGAACATCCTCTCCTCAGGAAACAACATGCCGAAGGCTATCAGCAGCGAATAGATTGCTCCTGAAGCACCTACCGTGCAGCTGTATGGCGGCACAGCGCCGACAAACTGCATCAACTCCTGTATGAATGCCGCGCCCAGTCCGCAGAAGATATAATAAAACAGGAATTTCCTTGCTCCGAACACTTGTTCTATCACAGCGCCGAACATCCACAGCATGAACATGTTCAATATTACGTGGGTCCAGCCGCCGTGCATGAACATATATGTAAGCGGCTGCCAGATATGAAACTCCGGCGTCAATATGAAATACAGTCCGAACACATTATTCAGGTCGACAGTCATACCGCCGAAAACAGGTGTAACAAGAAGAAGCTGTCTCAGAAGAAACAAAAGGAGATTGATGATAAGCAGATTTCTTGTCACCGTAGGTATAGCGCGCATAATAGTAATTCCTATGAAAAAAAATTCAACAATGCAATAATGCTGCAAAATTACGAAAAATATGTGTCATAGCAGTCTTTCAGCGCCTGCAAACACCTTTTTATTGCCAAAAAATTCATTTTTTTTATATTTTTGTTTGGTTTGTCAATTCTCTTTAATATATTTGCCAAGTCAAAACCCGAATACTTATATTATTAACAATAAAAACATAAAAAGGAATGAACAAAACAGAATTAATCGACAAGATTGCCGAAAAGTCAGGCCTCAGCAAAGTTGACGCCAAGAAAGGTTATGACGCAGCAGTAACAGCCATTAAGGAAGTGCTTGCTGGCGGTGACAAAATCCAGCTTATCGGCTTCGGCACATTCAGCATCAGCGAGCGCGCAGCTCACGAGGGCATCAACCCGCGTACAAAAGAGAAAATTAAGATCGCTGCCAAGAAGAGCGTTAAGTTCAAGGCCGGCGCAGAGCTCGACGAAGCTGTAAACAAGTAAAGCTGTAAAAAAATAATTTTCAAGTTTTTTTTGAAATAAAAATCATAATAAAAGAAGGCAGGCGAAACGCAATGTTTCCCTGCCTTCTTTTATGTAATGCTGAAAATAACTTCCGCAATATTTTAAAGCAAGTGTTTTGTCCACGTGCAAGCAACTATCAGCCTTGAAAAAGCTGGCTTCTGCATACACCCGGGCTACGCCCGCTTCGCCTCCTTAGCACGGGGAATACTCACAACGCCATTCCTCGAGGAGAAACGTAACATAAATATAATCAATGATGTGCCTCGCCAAGGCACTGAGCACAAACATTCACAGGAATGTTTGAAAATTGCGTAAGTTATCTTCCCTACTTCTCAATGCCTTATTATTTCGGCTGCTTGCCGATGTAAGCCAGGATACCGCCGTCGACATACAGAATATGTCCGTTCACAAAGTCACTGGCATCAGAAGCAAGGAACACAGCCGGTCCCATCAGATCCTCCGGCGTACCCCATCGTGCTGCCGGCGTCTTGCTTACTATGAAGCTGTCAAACGGATGACGGCTGCCGTCCGGCTGACGCTCACGCAGCGGAGCGGTCTGCGGCGTAGCAATATAACCAGGGCCGATGCCGTTGCACTGTATGTTATACTCACCGAACTCTGAGCAGATGTTTCGGGTCAGCATCTTCAGGCCGCCCTTGGCAGCTGCATATGCCGACACTGTCTCGCGGCCCAGCTCACTCATCATTGAGCATACGTTGATAATCTTTCCATGGCCCTTCTTCTTCATGCCCGGGATGACAGCCTTCGACACGATGAACGGTGCGTTAAGGTCTATGTCAACCACCTGACGGAAGTCCTCTACCGACATCTCCTCCATAGGAATACGCTTGATGATTCCGGCATTGTTGACGAGGATGTCTATCGTGCCAAGCTCCTTGTCAATGTCCTCAACCATCTTCTTCACCTCGTCTTCCTTCGTGCAGTCGCAGATATATCCGCGTGCATCTATGCCCTTAGCCTTATAGTCGGCCAGAGCCTGGTCCATGTGCTTCTGCGAACGGCAGTTGAAAGCTATCTTTGCGCCGGCCTGGGCGTATGCCTCTGCAATGGCGAAGCCAATGCCGTAGGCTGCACCTGTAACGAGGGCCACCTTGCCCTCAAGTGAGAAATTCTTTGAGAATGTATCCATTTTTGTTTGTTTTATATAAAATTAGAATTACAGTTCGTTTGTTTCGTTCTTCCGGTAGTGGTTATCTCAGGTCGGTAATCTGGCATACGTCCTGGTCGCCGTAGTCGAGGTTCTCGCCGCCCATACCCCATATAAACGTATAGTTATGCGTTGCCGCGGCAGAGTGTATGCTCCATTCCGGCGAAATCACTGCCTCGTTGTTGTGCATCCATATATGTCGTGTCTGCTGCGGCTCACCCATCAGATGGCACACGGCCTGGTCGCCGGGCAGCTCAAAATAGAAATATGCCTCCATCCTGCGCGTGTGCGTATGTGCCGGCATGGTGTTCCACACCGACCCCGGCGCAAGCTCCGTCATGCCCATCTGCAGCTGGCAGGTGGGCAGCACCTGGTTGACAAGCATCTTGTTTATAGTGCGTTCGTTGCTCATCTCAAGAGAGCCCATGTGAACGCTGACGGCATCTGCCTTCGTCACCTTGCGCGACGGATATGCCGTATGTGCCGGCGTGGAATTGAAATACAGCAGTGCCGGCTTTCCTTTCTCCTTGCTTGCCATCTTCACGTCCCTGCTGCCGCGACCTATGTAAAGAGCCTCCTTGTAACCAAGCTCAAATGTCTCGCCGCCGGCGGTTATCACAGCCGGAACAGAACCTACATTATATATTCCCAACTCACGGCGGTCAGTGAAATGCACGGCCTTAAGCGGATCTATAGCCTCCAGAAGCAGCTCCTCGTCTTTCGGCATCGCACCGCCCACTATCATACGGTCATACATAGAGTAAACCATCGTAACGGCATCCTCACGGAAAATATTTTCAACAAGAAAATCACGGCGAAGCCGTTCGGTGTCATAGCTGCGCGCATCCTCCGGACTGGCAGCATACCTCACCTCATAATATGTCTTCATTGTTCTTATCTGTTCAGATTGTTTTTCTCAGCTGTCATTTCAGCCGTGCCATTCTTATGCTGATTTTTTCCACATTATTATATATAATGCGACCATTATGTTATAGCCAGCACAAATCAACTGCCACTGAAAAACAGACAGCCTTTATGCAAAGCACAGCCTTTTTATGCAAAGATAACATAAACATGTCATTCAGCAAAGAAAATTAAGATTTCTTACAAATATCAGCCAATTACGTAACTGTTCAGCGAATTTTTGTTTTTAGCATGACTTGTTTTTTATCCATACATGGGTAGAAATATAACGCATTGAAAAACAAGAAACTGCCATAAAAAAAATAAGCGGTAGAATTTCTTCCCCGCCCATCGTAGAGTTCCAGCCTCCCGGCCGAAATCTCTTTAAAACATCTAAAACGTTAACCTAAAAACCTAAAATCTAATAACCTAATAACTAAAAACCTATGTCTGTTAATCCTGAAATCTGAATAATCTTTTCTACCTAACTAACACCTTAGTTATCTAAATCCAATCTTTCTTTTACCTTAACTAATACCTGTTACCTAAACAATCTAAAAACCTAAAAACCTATATTTTTTCTTTTGACACTGCAAAGGTATCACCTTTCAGCGTCACAGCAAATAGCTGCACACCTTTTTTGTCGAAAAATATTGTTATTCTTGATATAAATCAAACGTTTGTGTTCGCACACAACTGCTTTTTGACACATATGCCGCACTTTTTGATACATTTCTGACGTTCACAGACCGGCTCTCCGCTATCCGACCCACGCAAACAAACATCAACAGCAACATTGCGCTGAGGACGGCCGCGAAGAGGCCGGCGACAGTACCAACAAAAAAAACATCTTACAGAGACGGCGCACACCGCCGGAAGGAATAAACACACATATTATATATATTATAGCTTTTTTACGGGATAACCACCTTGTGGCCGTTGTGTATGTATATGCCGTGCGAGGGCTCACTGACGGCAGTGCCGTCGGGGCGGTACCAGCGTCCGTCGTCGGGAAGGTGAGCGCCTCGCTGCCTATGGTCAGCGCAGTGTCATCGCCCTGGGCAAGTCCGGTGGCATAAAGACGGCAGCCGTCAAGGCGCAGAGTGGCTCCTGCCACAGGTGTGCCGTCAGACGCATCGATAACACGGAAGGTAATCGTCTGCGATGACAGCAGCAACGCATGCATAAACAGTACGACAAATAAGAAATATCGCATCATAAAAAGATTGAAAGCATGCAACATGCGCAATCGCAATATTGCAGCAATTCTATTATATTGAGTAATAAAAAGACTGCTTCAGCAAGGCAGATGATATTTTGGCTTATCAAAAAAACACGGTTTAGCGAAAAAACAGTATATTGATATTATGGTTTATTGAAACAGTTTATTGAAACAGTTTATTGAAACAGTTTATTGAAACAAATGTGGTTAAATATAAAACAGTAAGCAGTGGTTAATGCTCAGCCAGACGCACGGTTAATGCCGGGGCATTTTCCATGTCATCATAACTGGATGATTGCGTGCGACATACAGCCATTAATATGTTATCCCGGCCGAATGTCAAAAACACAGGTGCAAAATAATGGCTTTAAGAAATTACTGCAATACTCAAAAGTTAGTAATATAAATATACTCACTTTTAAGTATTGCAGTAATTTCTTATTTCACGGTTTTCACCAGCCCGGACTTTACTTACAATGGAAGAGAACAGAGTGATACACGTAGCTGTCAACGAAAAAATCAGAAAAGTCCGGCAGCCGCACATTGTGCAACCGCCGGACTTTTTCTTACATAATCAGCAAGACGCCATCAGCTTCTGTTCCGTCAGAAATAAGCTGCGATGGCTTTTATGGCTGCCTCATCGGCAGGTGTGGTGCGGGTGTAGTCACCGCTCTTGCGCACGGTTTCGGCCGACACGCCGGAAAGATCTTCTATGCGCTCACCGAACTGCTTGGCATTCATCAGCGGCCACTGCTGCTCACGCACAAGATAGAAATAAAGATGTGCATACTTGAACACGCGCTTGCCCCTGATGTCGGCAATGACATTGCGCAGCGACTGCATAAATGCATCGTCATCTTTTTGTGCGGCGGACGCCTCACGGTCTTCTGCAGCACTGCCATAATGGTTTATTGTGCCATCGCCGAGGTTCAGCTGCTCTATGTTCCCGTTAATCTGAAGTGCTGAGAGCATATTCTTCAGCCGAGTCATTTCTTCGTCAGTCATATATTTTTAATAAACTCTTTTTAATAAACAGTTTTGTCAGTGAGCCATTTTTCTATCTCATACGGATAGAACGAGCACTCCGGCATACCGAGAGCGAACGGGCCTATCTCATACGGCTGATAGATGAACACTATTTTGCCGTCTTTCATGAACGGCAGCGTCTGCGGCATGGGAACAGGCTCTTTTTCAAACTCCACGCTGTCATAGTCACGGTGCAGGCGCTCTGTGATGAGCTTGCAAAGGGTCTCGTCGCCATTGACGAGCGTCATGGGCTGACAGGTCTTCTTGTCAAACGTTATACCGCTGTGTGAGCTCAGGCCATGGGCACCGCCGTAGAAGTTGTAGATAACAAACTCGTATGTCACATAGCGGCCGGTCTCGTCGGAGCGGCGCACAGTGAGATCAGCCTCACAACTGCGGCGAAGGTCCGGAACAGCCTTTTTGAGCTCGTCGTTGCAGTCGGTCATCACAGCCCACAGGTTGGAGGCACATGTGCTTACGGCTTGTTGAAGGTCGGCAGCACAGGGGTCGGCGAGGCTGAGCGATGTGTTGTCGGTCTGGCGCACCCAGTCCTTCTGCCAGGCATTAAACCTTGCCACTATAGAATCTCTCACCACAGCCGACAGACGGTCGTTGCCGGCAGGCACATCTGCCTGGATGTGTATGCCGCGTACGGGAGAAGAATATGTAATGACGTCCAGCGGCTCAGACGTCAGCGACACGTCCTGGCGCTCAACAGCTTTCGTGACAACCTTATATCCGGCATATTTCCTGCTGACGGCATAGATGCACATTGGCTGAGTGTAGAAGCCGCGCTTCAGCCCGCGGCTGATAATATATGTCAGCGTCAGCTCTTTGCTGCCCGTCTGCGTAAGGCTTACGGAGTCTATCTCCGTCTCGACATCAGTCTCGGGAAGCACCACGGCAATGACGGCCTGCTTCTTGAAGTTTACCGGCGTGGGCTGTCCGTCCTTGCCCATGAAGGCAGCCATGTCAAACTGAGCGTCAAACTCCTTCTTCGTAGTGATAAGAGGCGATGATGGCAGCGAGGCAGTATTGTTGTGGAAATAATTTCTCAACTCCGTAAGCGGCACAGAAGGAACACCGGCGCTAACTGCCGGCACAGCAGCAAAGAGCATGAACAATGCCACAGTAAGCAACTTAATTTTTCTCATAACAAAAAAGATGTTTATACGTAAAAAATATTGATATCCTTTTTTATATTTTCGCGGCAAACATAGCAATATAATATCAGCACAAAGAAAAAACAGCAGTTAATAATTCATAAAAAACATAAGTACTTGTTTCATTGCAAAAAAGCCATATTGAAAACAAATACTTGTGACTGTACGCATCAGTCAGATAATATTTTATCACCAGCGTGATAAAATATTATCATCACTGTGATAAAGAATTATCACCTGCGTGATAATTTTCTATTTCTGCTGATTATAGTATTTTCTGTCGGGCTTGCCGTTGAAAAGATGTTTTATTTCATCAACCTGCTCGAACACTCGCGGTACCTTATAGCCCTCGAGGCGTGCGGCAAGCCAGCGCGCGAGCTGCTGTTTTGTGACGGAAGCATCGGCCACATACCACAGTTTTATTGTATCGCCGAAGAGCGGCGAACGGAACGGCGCGCAGATGCAGTCGCCGACACCTCCGGCAGCCAGAGCCGCCTCTTCAACTTCTGTCGGCGAGACCTTATACCCGCCGATGTTGATTACATCGCCGGCACGCCCCGTGAGATGCAGCTGTCCGAGGCTGTCTGTCTGTGCGAGATCGGAAGTGTAAACAGTGCCGCCGCGCAGCACCTGTGCGGTGATGCCTTCAGTGTCATCAAGGTATCCGCTCATCACGGTGTCGCCGCTGCACGTCAGCCGTCCGTCGCTGAGCACGGCGAACGACGAATGCCTGAGAGCCCTGCCGAGACAGCCGCTCACACAGGGGTTGTGGTTATAGTCGTATGTGGTTACGATACCCGTCTCTGTAGAAGCGTATGTGTTATACAGCCGCGACGACGGAAAGGCATCGCACATGGCCTCCATGTCTGATTGCGAAACGGCAGCGCCGCCGGTCTCTATGAAGTCGGTGCAGCCGCTGATACGGCGCAGCGATACGCCGCCGGCGCGCAGGAGCAGACGAATGGCAGCCGGAACGAGGAACGTTGCCACAGGCCGCTTGCCGTCAAAGGCACGGAAAAGGGCATTCATGTCCTTCAGTCCGTCAAGGATGCGCAGCGTGCCGCCCGTCATCAGCACCGGCCATACCTTTGACAGACTGCCGATGTGGTTAAGCGGTCCGCAGACCACAAACACAGTGTCGGCGGAGAAGCCCTGCCCGCAAATAAGATTGTCGGCATCGCCCAGCAAAGCCCGCATACTTGTCATGACGCCCTTGCGCTGTCCCGTAGAGCCCGTGGTGAAGAGCACGTCGGCTATGTTCTCACCGTCATCAACGGCATGCGGCAGCACGGCACGGCGGCACACCGCCGACACGGCATCATATTCAGCGGCAGGCAGCTCATGTCCCAACGGCACGGCAGCGGCGCCAACGGCATGAACGGCCAGATAGGTAACGAGGAAATCTGTGTTCTGCTCAGTAAGAAAAGGATAAAGGCTGCCGGCCCGCACGCCGGCGGCACGCAGCTCTTCAGCGCGGCGCTCAACGGCCTGCCAGAGAGAAGAATAAGTAATCACGGTGCCGTTATGTTCTGCGGCAGGGCGCGACGGCACGGCGGCAGCGTAATGCCGCACATAATCCTCAAGAGACGGGAATGATGGTACTGACGTCATTTGAAATGAATAACGAATTTCTGTGATTTATTAAGATTATCTGTCACTTGCCGGCCTGTTGCATACGGCTTTTCACAAGGACGGCAAGGCTCTCTACAGACTTGAAGTTCTTCGGAGTTACATCAGGTGATTCAAGGTCTATGCCGTAAGCCTTCGAGAGGGTCATGAGAATGGCCGTTATGCCGAGTGAATCGAGCTCGGCAAAGAGAAAATCAGAATCGAAGTCGACGAGCGGCAGCACGTCTTCAAGCATTTTCCTTATCTCTGTTTTAAGTTGCTCAATAGTTTTTTCTGACATTATTGTTTTCGTTTTATTGTTGTTTTATTTTATTGTTATTTGTTCGTTATTTTGAGCCTTACCAGACCGTCTGCCGTCATTTGCCGTCAGCACCGGAACGGAACAGGCGAGGCAGGAAATCAACAAGATAACGTCGCCAGTTGACCCATGTATGTCCGCCGTCACTCTCATGATATTCATACCGGCAGTTGTTTTTGTCAAGCTGCTCGCGCAGTTCGTCGTTGAGCTTCTTAACGAAGTCATCACGTCCGCAAGCTATGTAGTAGAGGCGCGGCTGAAGGGCGAACTGCCGTTTCATCTTGTCTTCAAGACTGTCATAAACGGCCAGACGTCCGTGTCTGACCTGCTGCGCCATAAGAGCCAGGCGCTGCGATTTTCTGCCCTTGAAGAGGAATGGCAGCGCCGACGACAGCGAGCTGTATGCAGAGGCCAGCGACTGCACATAGCGGCTGTTGTCGCCGAGAGAAAAGATATTCTCCGCCTGTGCGGAGAACAGTCCCACATACCCGAACGCACCGGGATTATTTGCCGAGATGACCATGGCATGCAGTCCGCCGAGCGACAGTCCGGCAATGGCACGGCTGTCCTTGCCTGCGGCAACGGAATAGTTTTTCTCCGTCCACCCCACCACATCATGCATGAAGGCTGCCTCTATGGTGCCGAGCATCGACTCGGGAGCAGTGGCAGCGGCAGGACGGCGGTTGTAGGGATCTTCGCCTGGCGAGGCGGCACGGTCGGCAATGCCGTTGGGCATCACCACTATCATGGGGCGGCAGCGGCCGGAGGCAATGAGGTTGTCGAGAATCTGCGCGGCACGGCCGAGGCCGAGCCACGACTTCTCATCGCCGCCTGTGCCGTGAAGCAGATAAAGCACTGGATAGCGATGGCAGCGGTCGTAGCCGGCAGGCGTATAGACAGCCATGCGGCGGCGCGGCAGGCCTTGTATCTCTGACGGATACCACACAAGGCTGACACGGCCGTGGGCAACGTTATGCGTCACATAGCAATCGGTCTGCGCACCTTTCACAATAAACCAGTTGTACATTCTGCCGCCGTCACGCACGGTATCGGGCGATGAAATGTCGAAGGTGTCACGGCCGTTGACAGAGAACGCGTATGTATACAGCTCTGGTTTTAGACGCGGAGTGGTGTATATCCACTTTCCGTTGCCGTAAGCACTCATCCCGGCATGGCCGCTGCGCGTGAAGACGCCGGCAGGCGTACGGTAGGTGCGCTCAGCAGGCAGAAAGCTGCCCGTCAGCACCACGGGGCCGTCGCCGCTGAAAGAGGCCGTAATGGTCACCGTACTGTCGGCTTTGAACACCACATTGTCATTTCTGCCGGCGGCTGCAAGAGGCAGGAACAGACAGAAGAGAATTGTTGTTTTAATATGCATAGGCAAACGGCTTTATAACAATTTTACACGTATCACTCTGCCACTACGATGTTAGGCGCCACGCGCATGGCAATACGGCGGCACACAGCCTCATCATCGGCATTGATCACACGGGCCGTGACAACGGCATCAGGATGTTTCAGTGCCTCAAAGAGAGCTACTGCACCGTAAGAGCCTCCGCCAACGGTGATGGCACCTGATGACGACACGCTTACTGATGGGTCCCGGCCGGCAAGCGATGCCTTAACGGTTCTGACAATGTCAGTGCCGCAATAGTAATAGACATCACGCACATAGCGCTCATAATAGCTGTCGGAGCGTCCGGGAAGACATTTATCAGAACAAGAGCCGCGAAGAAGGCGGCGAAGGGTGACGGGACGGCGGCGAAGCGTGCCGTCGCGCCGCGACACGAGCAGACGGAACACGAACGGGGGCAGCAGCCATGCCATGAGCACCACTGAGAACATGCCCACAATGGTTACCTCGGCAAGAGAGCGCAGCGCCGGATGGCGTGCGAGGATGAGAGCGCCGATGCCGACAAACATGATAAGCGCAGAGAGCAGTATGCTTCTCTTGTATGACCTCAGCATACGGCGGCCATAGGCATACTCATACTGACAGCCTTCGGTGATGAAGATAGTATAGTCGTCGCCCTGTCCGAAGATGAACGTGGCAAGGATGATGTTCACGATGTTGAAATTGATGCCGGCAAGTCCCATTATGCCGAGTATCCACACCCAGCTGACAGCCATCGGCAGGAACGACAGCGCGGCCAGCTCTATGCTGCCCATAGACAGCCACAGAAAGAAGAACACGATGAAGCCACAGGCCACGCCGATATAGTTGAAGTTGTCTGACAGCGTCTCTGCCATGCTGCTGTTGAGACGTCCTATCTCGAAATGGAAATGACAGGCATCGTCGACACGGCTGTGAAGCCCGTCCATGACGGCGCTGAGCTGCCGCGCAGGCACGCTGAGCACATTGACGACGTTAAATGTAGAGTCTGCCGAATCATATCCGATGCTGTTGGGCATTGCCGTCAGCAGCGGCGAGAAATATGCCGGTTCGCGGACGGCATACCTGCGCTCCGTGAGCTCATAAAACGCACTGAAGGCATCGGGGGCGAAGCCGGCCGACTGTGCCGCGGCACGCAGGCCTGACGTCAGCTGCGCACGGTGTCTGTCCACAAACTGCTGCCATGCCGCCAGACGGCGTCTCTGCTCTGCGCGAGAGGCTAAGAATGACGACGGCGACGACAGGCGGCCACCGGCAAAGGAAGAAAGACTGTCAAGAACTGCCTCGTTGGCGGCCAGGGCAGCATCGACGGTGCGGCCGCTTGACACCACATACACATCGCGCACGCTGTCGGCACGCATACCGCCAAGTCCCTGCCGCATGAGATAAGCCACGTCGGCCTTCTCCTCGTCTGACATATAATTAATGTGCGACATGTCAGTGTCAAACGAGGTGCGCGTACTGAAAACGGCGAGTGCCACCGTGACAATGCCTACTACGGCCACAGGCCACATGCGCAGCGGAGCAGTCCCGGCCGGCACGCTGTCGTCGCCATGCACGGAGGGTGCCGCACGGCCGGCACGAATCATGTGGGGAAGGAAGACAAGCGTGAAGAGAATGGTGCCAAGAAGAAGCAACGAGGCGAACAGTCCGAGGTCGCGCAGTGCGGCGGCACGCAGCGGCACAAGTGTCAGAAAGGCACCGATAGTTGTGATGTTGCCGATGAGCAGCGGCATGAGCAGCTCGAGCAAGGCACGCCGCACATCGGGAGTATGGGAGAGATGCGAGATGAGATGCAGCGGATAGTTGACAGCAAGACCTATGATGACCGACGAGATGCCGATAACGATTACCGACACGCCGTTGTGTATGAGTGACAACGCGCCGAGGGCAAACAGCCAGCCCCACGACACAGACACAAAGACGAGAATGATGTTGCGCGCGCTGCGGAAGGCGGCAATGAGCAATATCAGTATGAGCACGCCGGCAACAGACACAGACAGCAGACTGTCGCTTTTTATCTGGGCGGCATTGCCGACAGCTATCACCGGACCGCCGGTGAGGCGGATGCCCACTGAGGGCAGCGAATGCTCCACGCGGCGTGCCGCACTGCTGATGCTGTCAACGAGCACCCGGTTGTGTTCTGTCTCGCTCGATCCGTAAGGAGAGGTTACTGTGACAATGGCACAGCGCATGTCGGGCGTCATGATACAACCGTCATAGAGCTCATAGCGTGCATCTGAATGCTGCGATGACAGACGGCTGAGCACGGGCGTGAACAATCCGAGCGGATCAGAGCCTATCGCGGCAGAGGCAACACCGCCCGACGGCAGGAGCAGAAGCTCACGGTCATGGGCAAGGCTTTTCTCCAGGAACTGCGGATCAGCGAGCTGACGCTCCATGCGGGCATAGTCGGCAGATGTGAGAAAATATGGTATATTATATGTAACAAACTGCGTCAGCGCTGCCATGCGCGACATGTCAGCCGTGACGGTCATGCTGCTGTCGGCAATGCCTGAGCGCCGCAGCTCCCCGCCGAGCCTTACGGCGGCTGCGCTGACACGGTCTGGGTCTGCGGCCGTCGTGTCGCGAAGACTGACGAGGGCCACTATGCGGTCGGAGCCGGAGAGGGTCTGATAGACGCGCGCCGACTTCTGCCCGCGGCTGTCGAGAGGCAGAAACGCTGATATGTCTTCCTGATAATGCACTCGCAGCAGAAGGATGTTGAGAACCATTACCGTGGCCACTAGAATGGCATACGTAAGCCAGCGGCGGCCCGACAAATAATCATAAATACGCAGGATTAGTCTTACCATTGCTTATATTTCGTTTGCTAAAGACGTTTGTCAAAGAGGTTTGCTAAGGACAGACGTCAAATGCGTTTGCCCCAAATACTGTCAAACCATTTTATAAACTCGGCGCGCCACTGCCGGCACTCTGCCGTGCCCTTCAGCGACGAGGCACCGAAGCCGTGGCCGCCGGTGCGGTATTGTATGAACCTGTGTCTGACGCCGCCTGCCGTAAGGGCCGAATCGAGCAGTTCGGCATTCTCATGGCGCACTATGGGGTCGTCGAGGCAGTTGACGACGAACACCGGCGGACATCCGGCAGGAACATGCTCCTCCATTGACAGCTCATTGCGTAGGCGGCGGTTGCGCTCACGGCTGTCGCCGAGCAGGCCGCGCCGCGACCGCTTGTGCACACACTCCTTCTCCATGGTGACCACAGGATAGACTGGCACTACAAACGCCGGCCATTCCCCGCGCGGCAGCAGCTCCACGGCACTCATGGCAAGATGTCCGCCGGCGGAGAAGCCCATGACGCCGATGCAGGCGGTGTCTATGCCCCACTCTGCGGCACGCCCTCTGACTATGCTCAAAGCGCGCCGCAGGTCGTTAATGGCATCAGGATGGCGGTTGCCGCGGAAGAGAAGACGGTAATGCGTGATGAACGCCGGCACATAGCCCGTGCGGTAGCGCAACACGAAGGCACTGATGCCGTTGCGCTGAAGCCAGCGCCCCACAGAGTCACCCTCGGCAACCATGTCGTGCCAGAAATAACTACCGCCGGGACATACTATAACAGCAGGCCTGTGGCTGCCGGCAGCAAGATATGGCGTCAGCGTAACACGGTGGTGAACACCGGTGCCCAGCCAGATATCGAATGGCTGGGCTGCTGCATGCGTGCCGCAGAAAGCAGGCAGCGCAGCCGCAAAAAGCAACGCCATGCAGACGGCATGGCACTGATGCACAGATATATTCAACAAGCTCTTTACAGCCTTTTTCATCGTAAAAAATTATTCGGATATTATGTATGCGGCTGCTTTCTTCAGGCCAGCCGGTCGAGACGGTCGCACAGTTCACGGAAATGATTCTGATAATAATGCCGGAAGAATCGTGTCTGCTCACCGAGCGGCTCACTGTCATCGCACTGCCGTGCCTTCTGCACCTCCATGAACACCTCGCTTTTTCTGAACACATGGCCGTGCTTTGGCAGTACGCGTCCCGTGCCGTAGAGAAATACTGGCGTGATGCCGCAGCCGAGCCGGTGCGCAAGATAAAAAGCACCACGGTGGAAACGGCCTATACGGCAGTCGGCAGAGCGCGTGCCCTCCGGAAAAAGCGCTATGCTGTAGCCGCGCGACATGAGGTCGCGGAGGCGCGGCAGCAGGCTGTCGATGCCCATTGACACGGGATAATATTCCGCATGATGTATTAGATAGCCGTAGAACGGACTGTGCCACACTCTGTCGTTGGTAAGGAACACCATCTTCGGCGTCAGCGACAGCAGATAGATGAGGTCGAGGTGCGACTGATGATTACAGATGACCACTGACGGCCGTTCGAAGGCACTGCCGGCAATGCTGTTGCTGAAATGTGCGCCGGGCACGCCGAGCCTCAGTGTCACAAAGCGTGACATGAGGTAGATGAGCTTGTGTATGCGGCGCGTGGCCGACGGGCCGGGACGGCGCATGATGAGCCATGCGGCGGGCAGCATGACAAAGAAAGATGCGAAGAGGAAGAACAGCACGGCAACCATCGTGCGCAGGCACGCTGCAAGCAGACGCCACAGGCGCAGCGGCAGACCGTAGACAACGGCAAGCACGCACAGCAACGTGTTGAGAATGCTAATCCGTGTGAAGTCGGCGGCCGGCCGGAAATGACTGACGCGTTCTTCTTCCGGTGGATAATAAACGTCTACGGGAACGGTGTGTATGTCAACGCCATGCCATGAGGCAAACACAATGAGCTCAAGCTCAGCCTCATAGCGCGATGTCATGAGCCGGAAGCCGTGAAGGCGGCGCAGCGGATAGAGACGGTAGCCCGTCTGCGTGTCGGGAAGGCGGCGCCCTGTCTGCACGAAAAACCAGAAGTTGGAAAAATGGTTGGCAAAATTGCTGCCGGCAGAACGGTGTATGCTGTCGCGGCGGCGGTTGCCGAGGATGACGGCACCGGGCCAGCGGATGCTGGCATCAAGAAATGCCGGTATGTCTGAGGCATAATGCTGTCCGTCGGCATCGAGGGTGACGGCATAAGAAAAGCCAAGGCTAAGTGCCTTGGCAAAGCCGCATTTCAAGGCATGGCCCTTGCCACCGTTGACGGGCAGCGTGACCACATGAATATCTGAGAATGACGACAGCACGGCGGCGGTGCCGTCATCGCTTCCGTCGTCGACAACGATGACGTCGGAGCAATAGGCAAGAACGTCTGACACCACACGGCCTACGGTTCCCACATTATTATATACAGGTATAATGACACAGATGCCGCGCGCACGAAGGCCGCGGCGCACATTTTCCTTGTCTGCCTTCTTATCTGTCTTCTTATCTGTATCTGTATCCATATCTGTCACAATACTGTTATTGTCTGACTGTCTAACCACAAGTATCCTTTTTTAATTTTTTTACACATACGACCGACATGACAGCATACTGCACGCCTTCAGCCGACACCGCGGCACGCGCTGACACGGAACGGCCGTCGCGGCGCAAGTGCGTGAACGCTACGGTGAAGGCCGGGGCTGACAGCGGCGACAGCTCACGAAGAAACTTCACGCTGCCGATGCTGCTTATCTCCAGTTCCGCACCGACCACGATGTCGAGCAGCTCGGCAGCCATCTGAACGATGACGGCACCGGGGGTGACAGGATGCCCGGGGAAGTGAGCCTTGTAAACGGCATCGGCAGCATTGAGGCGCACACGGCAGATGGCACCGCCGGCAGTAGTTGTGTGTTCCTCAAGAATATAGAGGCTGTCTTTCAATATGGTCATCTTATTCTGCTTTTACATGATTACTCGGGCAGCTCATCGCCGCTGCCGTCTGATTGTTCTTCCGGCGCGTCATCTGCCGGCGACAGACTGACGGTTATGCCGCGGCGGCTGTCTGTGTAGGTGTCATGTCCGTCACGCAGAGCGGCAAGCATACCGCCTATCTCGCTTTCGAGCACCGGACGTATGTACCATCTGTCAAGCATGGCGGCCACGCTGAGCAGCCTTACACTGCCGCCGGCTGACGACACAAAAGCCACAAGGGTGAGGCCGAACTCATTGACAACGGCACCGCGTATGCTGTCGCTGTCATTGGCAAGCACACACACGCCGCTGACAGCACCTTTCTCTGCACGCATGACGATGTTATACGTTTTCTGCGTGCCGGCAGAAGGAAAGACAACCTGCTGCGACAGCACACCGGCCGGCAGCAGCAGGAAGAAAAGCAGAAGGCTATTTAACCGTAAAAATTCTGGCATTGAGCGGAACATTTGTCTTTTGATTTTTCAACACTATGTCTGTTCTGTCGCCGTTTTTCTCTATCATCCGCACACCGCTGACCACCGAACGGCGAAGGTCAAAGAACACGGTTATGGAGCTGAACATGCCGCGCATAGCACTGCGCCGGGGTATGAGGAAGGCACGCCATGACGTGCCGCTGCCCGACAGCGACACCTTGAAGCTGCGGTTGTCAGACACACACGTGCCTACCATACTGCTCATCATTATGCGGGTAATCTCCTTGAACAGCTTGTTCTTCGACGCATCGGCAACCGTCTTGCCGCCGGCGCCTTTCATGGTAACAGAAGAGCCGGAGAGCACAAGCGTATAGCTGTAGGGCGACGTGTATGACCAGCGAAGGCGTGTCGGACGCGAATAATACATCTTACCGCGCGACACCACCTTGCTCTTCAGCATACTGATGGTCTTTGTCTGCACGAAATCACACTGCATGGTGTTCAAACCTGATGCCATTGCCGCTATGCGCTTGCGTGCCTGCGCCTCAGTAATGTTCTGCGCCGGCAGAAGCAACGGCAGAAGAGCCATCAGAAATAAAAACAGTGTCTTTTTCATTTATCGATAAATTAAAAATCAATACATTATCAATTATATTCACCAATATAACATTCCTCAGCCGCACAAGGCAGCACGTCACTTCACCACAAGGCAGCAGCCGGCCATGATAAGTGCCACTCCTGCCCAGCGCGCCGCCGGCACGCTTTCATGGAAGAAGAGCACGGCAGCCGCCATGCCGAACACATAGCTCAGCGACGACAGCGGATAGATGACACTGAACGGCCATGTCTTAAGCATATATATCCACAGCAGCGAGCCACAGAGGAAGAACAGGCCGCAAAGAGCAAACTGCCAGTTTGCAAGCAGGCTGCCCCAGAACGTCCACGTCCAGCCGAAGGGCTGCATGCGCGCCATGACGTATTTAAGAAACACCTGTCCCAGGACAAGGCAGACACTCTGCACGGCTGCAAGTGACAATATTTTCAACATAAAGCTAACATAGTTTTATTGTTTTGCCGCCTCCTGCTTCTTTTGCTCTTTCAGCGCGAGCACCACAGCAACGGAATGCACTTCGGGCAGCGCGCCCATACCTGCCGAGCGGCGGAAAGAATTAAACAGCGGCGTGCTCTCGTCATGGCAGCCGACAAGCACCGTGCGGCACCTGCCGAGCCGCAGCAGCAGAGAGGCCTGCCTCACTGCCCACTCATAAGACCTGCTGCCCTGCGACAAAGTTACATTATATCCATGATTTCCTATGTTTATGGCAATAAGACCGCCGAGCGTGTTGTGAGTGCTCTGCATGAACAGTGTCGGACTGAGCGCGTCCTCGGCCTCTTCAAGCTGCTGAAGCAGTTTCTCACTGTTTTCCAGACATCCCCATGCCGTAGCCGTGACAATGGCATCAGGCATTCCGGCACCGCTCTGCTCAACGGCTTCAAGAGATGTGAGCAGCGTGCTCTTCATCAGCTTGCCCATGCGGCGCGCCGCAATGGGCTTCACATAACGGCTGACGGCTTTCAGATTTTCTGTTCCGGCATTCTCAACACGCGCAAGTTCAATTATGTCATCCTCTGAGGCAACGGCTGCCGTCAGTCTGCCGTCCGTGGGAGCATCGCTGATAATCAGCGACGAGTCATTGCCGCCGAAGCCGAACGAGTTGCACATTATGTTATGCAGCTTGACGCCAGTGAGTCCCATGCACGGGTGCAGTCCGCCGTCGAAAGGCTCCCTCCACCCTATGTTTGCCGGAATGAAACTGTTTTTCATTGCCAGCAAAGCTATGACGGCAGAGATGGCTCCCGAGGCGCTTGTGGTATGCCCTGTGAACGACTTTGTACTCGACACCGGCGGCACAGCATGTCCGTCAGCGCCGAACACCGTCTTTATGGCTGCGCTCTCGCTGGCATCGTTGTTTTCCGTTCCCGTGCCGTGGGCATGTATCCAGTCAATGTCTTCCGGGTGCAGGCCCGCCATGGACAGAGCCTGCTGCATGGCAAGGCGTGCCCCGCAGCCGTCGGGTGACGACGCCGTCTGATGAAACGCGTCACAGGCATTGCCGCAGCCGGTCAGCCAGCCGAGGACATGAGCCTTACGCCCTTCAGCATCACTGCCCCGCTCCATAACGATATAGGCCGCGCCCTCGCCGAGGTTCAGTCCGCTGCGGCTGCGGTCGAAGGGCCGGCAAAGAGCATGATCGAGAATCATCAGCGAGTTGAAGCCGTTAAGATGGAATTTCGACAGTGCCTCAGTGCCGCCGGCTATCACTATGTCGGCATCGCCGGCACGAAGCATGTCTGCGCCAAGGATTATGGCATTGGCCGCCGACGAGCATGCCGTAGACACCGTTGTATAGTCATCGAAGAAACCGAAATAACCGGCAATGTCGGCCGTGTTGCTGCCGCACTCATGGTGGGCGAGGCTCTCAGTGCCCTTGCCGCTGCGCATCATTTCGCCGAACTTCTGTTCGGTTATGTCCATGCCTGCCACCGTGGTACCCGACACGAGCACTATGCGCTTGTTCTTCCTGCCGGCGGCGTCAGGCAGCGATCCGGCCGCGGCATCGCGCACGGCCATCATACCGAGCAGCGCCGTGCGGCTTACCTCCCGCGACTGCGGTATTGAAAGTCGTTCTTTCATCACTGCATTCGACAGCGGCACCTCGCCGACAGGCAGTTCCGTATGGCACGAACGCAGAAAACGCATTGCACCAATGCCCGTGCGACCGCTTAAAAGAGCTGACAGTATCGCATCGCGGTCAGTGCCAAGGCTGCATACTATGCCGGCTCCGGATATAGCAATGCCGTCGGCGGTCATTTCTTACGGTTTTTCTGAACATACTCGGCCATGGTGCGCACGCTCTTGAAAATTGCTTTCCCGTCAGACGCGTTCGCAAGCCTGATGCCGTATTTCTTTTCAAGAAGTACGATAAGCTCAAGAGCATCAATGGAATCAAGGCCGAGGCCCTCGCCGAACAAAGCCGCGTCGCTGTCAATGTCGTCAGCGCTCATATCTTCAAGATTAAGAGCCTTGATAATCTCATTCTTCAGCTCCGCACACAATTCATCAATATTATCATTCATACGTTCTTAAATCTGAAAGTTTTATAATATATATAATGATACAAAAAGCCAAATAAAAGCATCGTTCATATACGCTCAATGATGCTGATATCACACTCAAAGACACTGTCACTCTCGCAGTCTATCCACCCGCCTATGACGCTTTCTGTGTTGTCATCGGCAAAGGAGGCAATCATGAGCCGGCGCTCCAGAGCAGCATCACGGCACGGCAGCATGTAATATTCCGTCTCACCGTGGTATTTGTTGCGTATGGCTATCTCCCCCGTGACGATGTTGGGAAGAGTATATACAAACTTCTCGGGGCTCGGATAGAAGTCATCGCCGGCAATGGTCTCAGCATACGCCATGTCGGCATGCAGCGAGCCCTTGCTGCCTATGAGCACCACAGCCCTGTCCGCTGTTTCACCGCCGGCATTGCTGTCCTGCTGCCCGCGCTCCGCCTCCAGTAGCAAGTCGGAAGCCACAACGCCGAGGCGGCACAGCAGGTCCATACGGAAGAAGCGCGGAGCGCCGTTGCCGTTTCTTTTATACAGCTCTGTGAGCATATCCCTGCCGGCTGAACGCGTTTCGACATGATGCCCGTCAACGGTCACGCTGTCAGCAGTTATACGAACGTTATGAGTCACCCTGACGTCAGCCACGCCTGAAACGCAGTCACCGGCAATATTCTCTTTTGTCACCAGAAGGGCAGCATTGCAGCCGCCGAAGCCCGACAGCATTTTCACGAACGTGCTGCCGCCGGCCCTGCGTTCCTCCGCCGACACACTGATATGCCCCGACACGCCGGGCTCTTCAAAGCCCTTCACGGGCAGCACCACTCCGCAGTCGGCAGCAAGCATTGACAGACATGTCTCCATGACTCCGCAGGCACCCATGGTATGTCCGAAGTTGCCCTTCACACACGTCACCGGCACTCCGGCAAGTCCGGCTCGTTCTATCGCCACCGCTTCCATCTGGTCGTTGAACAGCGTTGCCGTGCCGTGGGCACTGATGAACGCTATCTCATCATGTGGCAAGCGGCCGCAGACAGCCTCAAGGGCCATACGTGCTCCCACGCCCTGCCGCGACGGCGCACTGATGTGCCACGCGTCATTGCGCACGGCACCGGCGGCTATGCGCCAGCTGCCGGCGGCAGCCCCAGCGCCGCTCACGAGCACCATGGCGGCAGCAGCCTCGCCGGCATTCATTCCGTTGCGGTTGATGTCGAACGGACGGCACGGCTCTGCCGACATGGCTTTTAATGACTGGAAACCGGAGATGATGAACCGTCCCTGCACCTCTGCGCCACACACCACAGCCTGCCTGTAAAAGCCAAGCTCGAGCAGGCGGGCGGCGAGAATAACAGCCGACAGACCGGAGACGCAAGCATTGTCAACGACAACAGGACGCGTTGTTATGCCTGTCTCGCGGCATATAACCTGTGCGCTGCCGGCAGGCGTGACGGCCCGGCACGCGCCGTCTCTGCCGCCGGGAAGCAGCATGTCGGCATCGCCCTTTGTAGTGCTCAGCACGAAGATGGTGTCAGAGCCGCTGACGTCAACGCCAGCCTCAGCCACGGCACGCCGCACTGACGCCACGGCCAGCGACTCCATGCGCGTAAGACCGTGTTGGCATAGGGCCGCATTCTGCGCATCGCTGAACAGCGAGGCACAGAATGGGTCTGGCAGACCGT
This sequence comes from uncultured Prevotella sp., assembly GCA_900314195.1. Lineage (GTDB taxonomy): Bacteria > Bacteroidota > Bacteroidia > Bacteroidales > Bacteroidaceae > Prevotella. The sequence continues at coordinate 8,089 of OMUH01000021.1, read as the reverse complement.
AACGCCCGCGCCAGACACGCAAGCCCGTTCTGCCGGCACGAACGGCACTGAGGGTGTCGCTGCCGTTCATGCCGAGCGGGGTTATCATATTATGTGATGCTACATACACCATTTCAATATTCTTCTGTCTCAGTATCTTTTGCTCATATTGCTGCGGGAGCATCGGCAAGCCGTATTTCCGCCACGGCCATAGTCTCTCCGCCGGCGCTTATCTCAGCCCGTGCCGACGTCATGCCGAAGGCCGACGCCTCAATGACCACTGACGTTACTGCCGTCTGCCCTATGCGGGGATGCCCGGAAACCGACATGCCGCGGACAGCGGCGAGCAGTCCGGGCACGACGCCGCGCTTCAGTATGAACTTGTTTATATAGCCGACCCTTGCCGCACATGTCTGAGCCATCATCTCTATCATGCCTGCCGTGGTCATCATGCCGTTGCTGACTAGCCTGCAACGGCTGCCGACGGCGGTCTCGGTGACAACATGCGAACGGCCGAGCGCCGTCAGCGCACTTATGAACACGAACGGCTCCTGCTGCGGCAGCAGCTCATGCACGTCAATCGTTCTGAGGAAAGCCTCGTCGGGATGGCAGTAGTCAATGTTCATTTCCAGAAATCAAAATAGTTATACCACTGTGCCGGATAGCGTTTCAGCATCCGCCCGAGCTCACGTGCATAGCCGTCGGCAATCTGCTGTATCTGCTGCCGGCGCGGCGCTTTCCGGTCATAATCCAGCGGCGTGACATAAGCAGTATATTCCCTCACGCCCGTTTTCATCACGTTGACGGCAAGCACGCTGTCGCCGCGCATGGCCGGCACGCTGAACGGTCCGGCAGGCAACTGCACGCTGCGCCCGAGGAGCTGCACCGTAACCACCTTCGGCGATCCGAACACTCTGTCGGCCGGTATGCTTACTATCTCTCCGCGCTGTAGAGCACTGTTGATGCCGAAGAGATGGCTCATGTCGTCTCTTACCGGAATCATCTTTATGTTGTTTTCCGTAAAAAGCTTGTCGCGGCCTTTCATGACAGCTTCTTTCTCCCCGGCATATACAAGAGCGTTGAAAGGCTTGTCCTGCGAGCACAGCTCATAGCCGGCCATCTCATAACAGCCTATGTGGGCACTGAGCATAACGAAGCCTCCGGCACGCGCCGACAGACTGAGAAAGTTGTCATAGCCTTCTATACTGATGCGCATACGCCGGCCGGCGAAGAGCGCGAACTTGTCTATCACCACCTGCGAGAACAGCACGTAGTTGACAAGCGTCAGCCACAGCGAGCGCCACACGGAGAAGCCGTGGACGCCCCGCAGATAACGGTATATGATACGGCTGCCGGCAGAGAACACCAGACACCACGGAACGATGAAAACGGCCGAGAACACATAGAACACCCTGACGTCAGTGTGGCGCAGGGCTGCTATAAGGCATTTGTGCATGAACGGCGTGCCGAAGGTGTCGCCGGCCCATTTCTTCTTATTGTCAGACATACTCTCTTCTGTCAGGCCTCCTGTCAGAGTGTTTTCTTTTCTATGTAATCACAAAAATCATCAAGCGTGGAAAGCATCTTTATCTCGTCGGGCTTTATCTTGAAGCCGAAATCACGCTCAACAATGACCACGATATCAACAATGTCAAGGCTGTCTATGCCAAGGTCGTCTTTCAGCTTCGCGCTGCCCTTTATCTTGTCAGCGTCTATCTCAAAGTCGTCAATGAGAAAGGCTTTCACCTTGCGTTCTATTTCTTTCCGCGTCATATAAAATCTATTTTTTCCTGTTTTTATAAATGATATTTATTTCGTTCATGTCAACCTGCGTCAGACATTCTCTACTGCCTTGCAGACGAGGATGGAATGTCCCTGACCAAGGTGATCGTAAATCTTCTCTATCTCAAGTCCGGCATCACTGATGCACGCCTCAATGTCTTCAGTGTTATACATCTTGGAGTTGCCGTTTGCCATTGCCGTGAAGTAAAGGCTTGTCAGTGTCAGGCAGAGCGCGGCCGGCTCATATTTCTGCCGGTCCCAAAGTGTTTCCATTATAAACAGGCGCGTATCTGCCGACATCACGCTGCGTGCTTTCTTCAGTATGTCTGTTATCTGCGGCATACTGAAGCAGTCGAGGAACTGGCTCATCCATATAGCATCAACCTCGCCGCTGTCACTCTCCGGGAAACGGCTGCCGCTGTCGAGCAGGTCTATGCCATAGCCGCTGATGCGCCCGGCTCCCTGCTTGCCTGAAATGTTCTGCCGCATCATCTCTATCTGCTGCGGCAGGTCGAGCACGACGACCTTCACGGCATCATCATGGCCGACACATCTCAGCGCCCACTTGCCGGTGTTGCCGCCTACGTCATACAGCGTTCTGACCCGCCGGCCTTCAAACACTATGCGCAGGGCATCGTCGAAGGCCGAATCACTGTAGAAGTGGTCAAAGGCAAGCCAGCTTTCCAGCACACGCGGCGGCAGCTTTGACAGACCCGCATACAACGTCGGCCACGGCCCGAAATGACGGAGACCGGCAGGACGGCCTTCCTTGAATGACTCATCAAGATGAAACCACCCTTCGTAGTTTACGTCGTTGTTGAAATCGATGTTGACCCTTACGGCCGGGTCGTTAATCAGGAACCATCCGGTCTTTGACAGCGTGAAACGGTCTGTCTTGTCGTCAACAAGTACAAGGCCTATGCTCAGCGATGCCTCCAGCAGGCATTTCACGGCATAGTCTGACAGCGCAGTGCGGCTGACGATGTCACGGCGTGTCATGCCGCCGTCGCTGTTGCGCAGCATCTCAAGAATGCCGTATTTCAACATCAGCCGCGCGGTCTGAAACACCGCCGGCCCCCAGGCTATGAACTCAGCAGCGCGCTGAGCCTCGCGCGCAGAGATATTGTCATCCTGCGTATATCGTTTTCTCAATGATTCTGACAGATGCATATAATCTTGTTTTTATAAATCTGCAACACGTTATCTTTCTTTCCTCTCTCTTCATGCCTGCTTCATTGTTCTAACAAAGCTGCCGTTGACGACGAAAAACGAGGCCGTCCTTACTTCTGTTGACAACAATGACATACGCTTCAAAGGCAGACAATCATTAAGCACTAACAGATTTTTTTTCATTAGCTGATAATATTTTTAGTTATAAAAAAGGTATCTTTTCACATTTTTCTCAGCACCAAGGCGGAGTTAGTACCGCCGAAGCCGAATGAATTGCTTAGCACGCAGCCTACCGGCATATCTACTGCCACTGGAGTTATATTCAGTCCCATGGAGCTGTCGTCGGGGTTCTCGAAGTTGATGTTCGGCGCAGCAAAACCGCGCTGCATCATGATGACGGAATAAACGGCCTCGCTGGCACCGGCCATCCAGCATTCATGGCCGGTCATCGACTTCGTTGAGCTGATAACGGCGTGGCTGCCGTCAAAAAGCTCATGCAAGGCTTCTGCCTCGGCAGCATCGCCCTGCGGCGTAGATGTGGCATGGGCGTTTATATAGTCAACGTCGTCGGGCGTTATCCCGGCATCTTTCATGGCGCGTGTCATGGCCTCAGCACTGCCGTTGCCTGCCGCCGCCGATATTCCGCCGCCGTTGGCCGAAAAGCCATAGCCAGCCACCTCGGCAAGGATATGCGCGCCGCGGCGGCGCGCATGCTCATAATCTTCAAGCACCAGAGCGGCTGCGCCGCCGCTGGGCACAAGGCCGTCGCGGTCGCGGTCAAATGGGCGGCTGGCCTTCTGCGGCGCATCCATGCGCTTTGAAAACGCGCCCAGGGCATCAAAGGTGTACATGGCATGCAGGCCTGTCTCCTGTGCCCCGCCAACGAGCACCGTCTGCTGCATACCCTCTCTGATCAGCATGGCGGCAAGGCCTATGGAGTGGCTGCCGCTGGCACACGCCGCGCTGACAGTGAGGCTGATGCCACGGATGTGGAATATTGTCGAAAGGTTCATCGACACCGTTGAGTTCATAGTGCGGAACACGCTGCCGTAGCCGAGCATGGCACTGTCGCGTTTCTCGTCCATAACACGCGAAGCCTCAACAACAGCATTCGCCGTGGAGTCATTGCCGAAGATGCAGCCCACCTCGTTATGCAGCAGGTAGTCATCGTCAATGGCAGCCTGAGCCAATGCCTGACGCGAAGCCATAAAGGCATAGCGCGCTTCTTCAGACATTCCGGCACGCACATGGCGGCTGAGGTCGTTCTTGGTCAGTACGGCGTCAGGCACAATGCCCGACAGCGACGACTGATAGCCATAGTCTGCACGCTCGCGGATAATGCCGATGCCCGACCGCCCCGCATGAAGAGACTCTGCCACGGTGTCTGCATCCGTGCCGATACATGACCATATGCCTGTGCCTGTTATTACTACTCTGTGCCGCATTTAACAAAACTTTTCTGTTTTCTGCAAAAATAGGAATTTTCCGTGAAGTACTGAAATTTTGTCATTGATTATTCTATGATTATTCTATGTCGTTCACTTATGCATACGATTTGCGCTGAATTTACGTTTTTATTCACGGCTCTGAAATAATAAAAGCACCTTGGCATTTTTTTCAGCGGGAAATTGTCCATTCCGTTCCCTTATCTGCGATTGCTGCGCTTCCCTTAGACCTGGGATTATCCTTAAGACAACCCTCTCCGGGGCTGCAAGCACAATAAAAGCACATAATGTGTCTGCCGGATATTTGTCCACGTGCAGAGGGCGAGCCTCGTGGCTGTCCTTGCAGAAAGCGCTTTTGTAAAATTTATTCCAAAGAAATTAAAGAATATTAACTAAAAATCAGCCTCAGAAATATTTATATTCAATCATTGAGATTTTATCGCTTTTGCATAAATCGTGCATAAAACCATAAAATGCTCATAATTTTATGGTTTAGTCTGCGCAAAGCAATGAGATAAATTTCTGTTGCTGTGAGATAATTTTCCAAAGCATTGCTTTACGTCCCCTAAACAATAGCTTTATTTTTCCGTTTTATTTACATAAAAGTCTATTCTGAACGTATTTTATTTGTAAATAAATTACAACTCCATGATTATCAACGCATTTAAAGTTATACGAGAATGCCATCCCACACGACCAGCTGACAAGAAGCTCTGTTTTCTCGAAGTTTTGAAAATGAAGTTGTAAAAGTTTTTCCTTTACTGTTTGTATTCTAAAATATTCTCTGCGTATCACGGCGTCGGTCGGTAGGAGCATAAAAACATGGAATCTGAACAGCCACCAGCCGGTTATAGTTCTATCATAAATCCTAAATAAGAAACCATTCGCTGGAAATATTTTGTCTTTCTGTCTTTATACGTTAAATCGTAATAGTAATAATTCTCATTCTTCCTGTTAAGGATATTTGTCATTGAGGCAAAGACAACAACTCCGAATTTCGAAAGCTGAAAGAAGCGGTTGACGCTAAAATCCAGTGATGAATAAGAACGATACTGAGCGCTGTTGTATTCGCCGTAAAGCGGCCAATATTTGTCACCATAAGAGCTCGCGCCCGTAAGCGGAGTGTAAAACAGGCCAGGACGCTGAGTAAAAGATATGGATGCATTGAACAGTCTGTCATTCAGATAGTCTATTGAGCATTTTAATATGTATTTCATGTCGTTTGTACCGCGATATTTCTCGTCGTTTTCTTCGTCTTTGTATTTCACGTCGAGCATTGTGGCAGAAAATCTGAAATTGAAATGTTTCAAAGGAAGTTCCGCCGATGTTTCCAATCCTTTTATATCTGTTACGAAATACTTGGAAATATTGTCTTTGAAAAGAAACTGCGGAGTTTTTTCTTCTTTTAAATACCCTGAAAACGTCAGTGAAGCCTTGTTTATGTGCGTCAGCCAGTCGAGGCTAATCTGTTTAGAAGAGATATGTGACATTTCCCGCATGGCGTATTCCGGAACGGAATAGCCGTTGTAGCGTCCCGTTGAAAATATAAGAGATTGTTTTCTAACTGGATTATATCGAACGGTAGCTTGCCATGACAGGAAATCAGGCTGACTGCGAAACGGCATATTTTTACGAACGCCGGCACCTATTTTTATCTTCTCCAAATTTATTTTTGTGTAAAGAAATGCCTCCAAGGAATGCTGATGTTCACGCTGTTCACGAAAATGGGCATTGCCGGCGTACGGTAGATCCGCCGCTATAACATCCGGATAAAAGCCGTTATATGAATATCTTGAAAACTGATCATCTATCCCGCCCTTGATATATATTTTACTCATGTTGTATTTGGCGAACACTGAATTGAATAGCCTGAAGCTGTGATTTTTCTCGTCAATGCTCCCGTAATTATATCGGGTAAAGGCGTAATCCACACCATCGTTAAAAGACAGCGCCAGAGGGCCGTTATGGTATTCCAAATTGGTAACATAGAAATTTCGCGTCTTATGCGATTTTTGCCGTCCGAAATAGTTGTATTCGCCGTAATCGCTGAAATACATTTCATCTATAACATAAGCATATTCATTGAAGAACCATTTAGGACCGATCTGACTGTGAAAATTTGCCCCAAAATCAACGGAATAGAAGTTATGAATGTCGCGTGCGGACAGGCTGTTTATTTTTTTGTAGAGATCAGAAAACTGATAATTCATATAAGCCTGCACGAAAGTATTGCTATTTAATGGCTGCTGATACATCACGCCGGCACTGGCAAGTGAAAGGCTAACATTAACTTTACTGTTTTCCGGTACTTGGTCAATAGTTCTTATGTTTACTAATCCAGCCACGGCATCACCATATTCAAGAGGAGGATTACCCGGATAAACTGTCTGTTCCTTTATCAGCTCAGTATTGAAAAGACTGAACATGCCTAAATTGTTCAACTGCTCATTACGTACAGGATTCAATATAGGAACTTCATTTAGCACCACTCTGCTGAGTCCTGCGTCACTGCCTCTGAGCTCAGGATTTGCGCTCTCACCGGTGTTTGTGCTGTATGGCAGAATCTTTATGGCCTTCAGCGGATCAGCACATGAAGATGGATACATATATATATCAGCTTAATTTGGCCAAAGCGAACTCCTCTGACAGCGGCGAGGCTGCTGAGATAACAACCGATTTCAATAGATTGTTTTCTTCTTCAAGACATACATTCAACAATGAATGTATGTCTTGAACAGCCTTACGGTATGGGTGATAACTGACATAACTGACAACGAGAGTGTCAGTAACATCATTGTCACTGACAGAGATGGCAAAATGTCCGTCCATGCCGACAGTAGTACCGTTGCTGCGGTCATTCAACATATAAACATTAGCTGCAAAGGCCGGTTCATTGCCGGCCATCACCGTGCCTGCTATCTGTCTCTGGCCCATGACTGGCATGACGCAAAGAAAAAGACTACATGGAAAGAGTATCTTTAAATTTGGATATTTCATTACTTTCTGGATATGATTGAACCGCTTCTGAATAAACTTTCCGTGCTTTCTCTGTCTGTTTGTTGTCCAAATAATATTGAATCAATAATATATATGCCATTTCTTTTCCCCACGAAGGAAGATAAGGATTAACAATTTTCTGTTCCGGAAGGGATGTCGCCATAGACAGATATTTCTCAGCTTTCTTACCGCCTCCGTAAAACTTCGGCGTGAAATAATCAATCATCCCTGCTATAAGCCATGCACGCAGATTAGCGCTGTCTGCAGATATAGCTTTTTCGGCATTGGCTGCACTTTCCATTGACAATGTACCTGCTCTCATACCTTTGGCATATTTTATTAACAAGCTCTGTTCGGCAGCAAGCAAGGCATATAATTCCGAATCCTTATTGCCATATTCATTGATTATATTGATACCTTCCATGAGCTCATTTTGAGCCATGTCGTCATCATTCATATCCATACAGACCTGAGCCTCATAAAATTTCTCCATTGACCGCCAATAAATCATAACCTTGCTCTTTGGCTGAGATGCGAGCCAGTTACCATATTTTGTAAGTGGGGCAAGCTGCTTGCTTTTCTTTGCTTCTGCAAAAAAACGATCCATATTCTGCTGAATGTTCCCCGTGTAATCAACATTATTCTGACCCACTGCGACTGCTGTAATCGGTATCTTTGCACCAACAAATTTCAGAAATTAGCAATGTAGCAGATTT
>OMUH01000016.1 GCA_900314195.1 uncultured Prevotella sp. | reverse complement strand
CCGACTACGAGCAGTTCCGCAAGGAGCTCCGCTGGAACGAGGTCTACTACATGCTTAACAAGTCACTTAGATAATTCATCAATTGCGGCCTGCGGGCCATATCCTCCGCGGAAGTGCACAGGCCGCAAATACATAAAAAAACGGGTTCATTATGGAAGCAAAAGAAATAATACAGTCAGGTAAAGCCGTGCTGGGCATAGAGTTGGGCTCAACCCGCATCAAGGCAGTTCTGATTGACGATGCATATAATCCTGTGGCACAGGGCTCACATGTATGGGAAAACAAGCTTGAAAACAATCTGTGGACTTACAGTCTTGAGGATATTTGGAACGGGGTCAGAGACTGTTATGCCTCATTGCGTGCCGACGTTAAAGCCAAGTATGGCGTAGAGATAGAAAAGCTCGCATCCATAGGTGTCAGTGCCATGATGCACGGCTACATGGCTTTTGACAAAGCTGGAAAGCTGCTTGTGCCGTTCCGCACATGGAGGAACACCAATACAGGGCGTGCCGCCTCAGAACTGTCAGAATTGTTTAAATTCAACATCCCCTTGCGGTGGAGCATTTCACACCTTTACCAGTGCATACTCGACAATGAGCCTCATGTTGCCGACATAGACTATCTTGCCACACTTGACGCATACGTTCACTGGCAGCTAACCGGACAGCGTGTGACCGGCATTGGCGATGCCTCGGGCATGCTGCCTATAGATCCGCAGACAAAGAATTATGATGCCGGAATGGTTGCCAAGTTTGACGCCCTCATAGCGCCGAAGCATTTCAGCTGGACGCTTACGGATATTCTGCCGAAGGTGCTTGTAGCCGGTCAGAATGCCGGCACACTTACAGAGCAGGGAGCAGCTATGCTCGATCCGAGCGGACATCTGCAGGCCGGCATCCCCATGTGCCCGCCGGAAGGAGATGTAGGCACAGGAATGGCAGCAACAAACTCTGTGCGTCCGCGGACGGGAAACGTATCATGCGGCACGTCGTCATTCTCAATGATTGTGCTTGAGAAAAATCTCAGCAAGGCTTATGAGAGCATAGACATTGTGACGACTCCTGACGGCAGTCCGGCAGCAATGGTGCACTGCAACAACTGCACCTCCGACATCAATGCATGGGTAGAGATATTCAGACAGTGCCTTGAGGCATACGGCGTGAAGGCAGATACAGGAAAGCTTTTCACCACATTATTTAATATATCTCAAAAGGGAGATGCCGACTGTGGCGGTCTGATGGTTTACAATTACATATCCGGCGAGCCTGTTACCGGTCTTGCCGACGGACGTCCGCTCGTTGTTCGTTCAGCCAATGATGCCTTCAGCCTTGCCAATTTTATGCGTGCTCAGCTGTATGGCGCTGTCGCAGTGCTGAAAATCGGCAATGACATACTGCTGAGAGACGAGAAAGTGAAAGTAGACCGCATCACCGGTCACGGCGGTTTCTTTACGACGCCAGAGGTCGGCCAGCGTGTGCTCGGCGCGGCTCTCGGCTCGCCTATTTCAGTAATGAAAACAGCCGGCGAGGGCGGTCCGTGGGGAATGGCTATCCTTGCTTCGTATCTCGTCAACGGTGACGGAGAGTCATTGCCTGACTATCTTGACAAGAAGGTGTTTGCCGGCAATGAAGGAACAGAGATAAAACCGTCGGCAGCCGACATAGAAGGATTCAACAAATACATAGAGGCCTATAAGCGTTCGCTTGAAATAGAAAAGGCAGCCGTTAAGTACAAGTAACCGATAAGTTGAAATCATTTCAAATAACCTTTTTATTTTAATATCAATTATTCAATATCAATTATTCAATATAAAAACAACTATGCAAATTAAGCGAATTACGTCGGTGTTATTTTTCTCGACACTGCTGTGCATGTCTGGCAGCGCACAGGTAACTGCAACGGTTCATGCCGGCCAGGGCAGCCAGAAGATTTCAAAGGAAATATACGGTCAGTTTGCCGAGCATCTTGGAACAGGTATTTATGGCGGCATCTGGGTCGGCGAGAGCTCACAGATTCCTAATACTAACGGATACAGAAATGACGTTCTCGGTGCTCTTAAGGAGCTGAGCGTGCCTGTGCTCCGCTGGCCGGGCGGCTGTTTTGCCGATGACTATCACTGGATGGACGGCATAGGTCCGAAAGACCAGCGTCCTTCGCTGCGCAATAACAACTGGGGCGGAACCATTGAGGACAATTCATTTGGCACGCATGAGTTCCTTAACCTTTGTGAGATGCTTGGCTGTGAGCCTTATATCAGCGGAAACGTCGGGTCGGGAACCGTGAAGGAAATGGCCCAGTGGATAGAATATATGACCAGCGACGGCGACACACCTATGGCACGTCTGCGCAGAAAGAACGGACGCGACAAGGCATGGAAGGTTAAGTATTTCGGAATAGGCAACGAGGCGTGGGGCTGCGGAGGAAACATGCGCCCGGAGTATTATTCTGATCTTTTCCGCCGTTTCAACACATATCTCCGCGATTACGACGGAAACAAACTTTATCGTATAGCATCGGGTGCCAATGCCGACAATACCAACTGGACAAAGGTGTGCATGCGTAATATAGGCAACAGAATGCAGGGCATATCCGTACATTATTATAATGTGCGCGACTGGAACAATCATCTTTCAGCAACAAAGTTTGACGACAGGCAGTATTATCAAAACATCTTCGACGCAGAGAGGATGGACGGACTTCTGCAGGGTCACGAAAAGATAATGGATGAGATAGACCCGAAGAACAAGATTTCGCTTATTGTAGACGAATGGGGAAACTGGTGGGACGAAGAGCCGGGCACCATCCGCGGCCATCTGTATCAGCAGAACACCCTGCGCGATGCTATGGTGGCAGCCGTGACGCTCGATGTGTTCCACAGGCATGCAAAGCGTGTGCACATGACCAACATCGCACAGATGGTCAATGTGCTGCAGGCTATGATACTTACTGATACAAAGGGCTCCGGCCACATGGTGCTCACACCGACATATCATGTGTTCAGAATGTACAAGGGCTTCCAGGATGCCACTTATCTGCCGGTTGACCTGGCAAATGTTCCTTCACACGTCGACGGCAGCGAGACAGTGCCTTATGTCAGCGTATCAGCAGCCAGGAAGACCGACGGCGGCATGATAATCTCTCTTGTAAATGTTGATTTGAAAGAGGCACACGACATAACTCTGAACGTAGATGCCGGGACGATGAAAACTGTTGCAGGTGAAATCCTGACAAGTAAGGATGTTCATGATTACAACGACTTCGGACATGCGGAAACAGTGAAGCCGGTCGTTTTTAAAGACGCAAAACTAAAGAAAAACTCACTTTCTGTAAAATTGCCGGCAAAATCAATCGTTGTATTGAATATAAAATAGTATATTTGCACTATTGCTTTCCAATTCTAACTATAAATTGCATATTTGTATTCGGAGAGCCGGTGCTTTCTTAATACATTTTTAAAACTATTAACAAAAATGAATGACATTAATTTGATGAACCATGCGGCTGACAATATAAGGATATTGGCAGCCTCGATGGTTGAAAAAGCAAAATCGGGACACCCGGGCGGCGCTATGGGCGGAGCTGATTTTATCAATGTACTTTTTTCTGAATATCTGATATGGGATCCGTCTGATCCGACATGGACCGGACGTGACCGCTTCTTCCTTGACCCGGGCCACATGAGCCCTATGCTTTACAGTGCGCTCACACTTCAGGGGCGTTTCTCAATTGAAGATATAAAGCAGTTCCGTCAGTGGGGCTCACCTTGTCCGGGACACCCGGAGCTTGATGTTGAGCACGGAATAGAAAACTCTTCCGGTCCGCTCGGACAGGGACATGCCATTGCAGCCGGCGCAGCCGTGGCTGAAAAGTTCCTTGAGGCACGCCTCGGGCATGAGGTTATGCAGCACCGCATCTTCTGTTACATTTCCGATGGTGCCGTTGAAGAGGAAATCTCGCAGGGCGTAGGCCGCATTGCAGGCACTCTCGGACTCGACAACCTTGTAATGTTCTATGACTCAAATGACATTCAGCTCTCTACAGAGACAAAGGATGTCATGAATGAAGACACGGCAGCAAAATACCGTGCGTGGAACTGGAACGTTATAGAGATAAACGGTAATGACGTCAGTCAGATCAGAAAAGCCCTTGACGCAGGTATTGCAGAGAATGAACGTCCGACGCTTATCATCGGCAAGACCATTATGGGCAAGGGCGCGCTGAAGGCCGACGGAACGAGCTATGAGCGCAACGTGAAGACACACGGTGCACCGCTCGGCGACGGAAACTATATTAACACAATAAAGAATCTCGGCGGCAATCCTGATGATCCGTTTGTTATCTTTGACGATGTCAAGAAGCTATATGCCGACAGGGCAACAGATTTGAAGGCTATTGTGGCTGCGCGCAAGAAGCAGGAGGCTGAATGGGCCAAGGCTAATCCAGACAAGAAAGCTCTTATGGACGAGTGGTTTTCAGGGAGGGCTCCTAAGGTCGACTGGTCAAAGGTGCAGCAGAAAGAGGGTGCTGCCACACGTAATGCCTCGTCAGCATGTCTGTCGCAGCTGGCTCTGCAGGTGCCTAACATGATTTGTGCATCGGCTGACCTTTCTAACTCTGACAAGACCGACGGCTTCTTAAAGGAAACACACAATCTTAAGAAAGGTGATTTCACGGGCGCATTCTTCCAGGCCGGTGTCAGCGAGCTTACCATGGCTGACATGTGCATTGGCATGATGCTTCACGGAGGCGTAATAGCCGCTATGGGCACCTTCTTCGTGTTCTCAGATTATATGAAGCCGGCTGTCAGGCTGGCAGCGCTTATGGGCGTGCCGGTTAAGTTTATATGGACACATGACGCCTTCCGCGTTGGCGAGGACGGACCTACGCATGAGCCGGTTGAGCAGGAGGCTCAGATACGTCTGATGGAGAAACTGCAGAACCACAAGGGCCAGGACAGCGTGCGCGTGTTCCGTCCGGCTGATGCTGACGAGACAACGGTATGCTGGGAAATGGCAATGGAGAATACAGACACTCCTACTGCGCTGATTTTCTCGCGCCAGAACATTGCAAAGCTTCCGGCTGGCAATGATTATCAGCAGGCACGCAAGGGTGCTTATATCGTAGCTGGTTCTGACGAAAATCCTGATGTCATTCTTGTAGCAAGTGGTTCTGAGGTGTCAACGCTTGAGGCCGGAACGGAACTTCTTCGCAAAGACGGCATAAAGGTGCGTGTTGTCAGCGCGCCGTCAGAAGGCCTCTTCCGCCGCCAGAGTAAGGAATACCAGGACTCTGTGCTCCCTTACAATATAAAGAAATTCGGCATGACAGCCGGACTGCCGTGCACGCTTGAAGGACTTGTAGGCATAGGACCAAACAGTGAGATTTTTGGAATGAAGAGCTTTGGCTTCTCTGCACCTTATAAGGTGCTTGACGAAAAACTTGGTTATACGGGCGAAAACGTATACAAGCAGGTTAAGGCTTTCCTTAATAAATAATTCGGGCAAAAGCGTATGTTAGGGTAGTGGTGTTTTACGTCAGATGATGACGTATTGCCATTGCCCTATTTTTTATATAACTTGTATAACTTGTATAACTTGTAATAATTATGGCTTATGAATGTTAAGATTGTAGGAGTGGCATCAGATCATGCCGGTTTTCCGCTGAAGCAGTATGTTCTTCAGTATTTGCAGAACAAGGGTTATCAGGTGAAGGATTTTGGTACATACAGTGACGAAAGTGTTGATTATCCTGATTTTGCGCATCCGCTGGCACGCGCTATAGAAAGCGGAGAGGTGTATCCTGGAATAGCTATCTGTGGCAGTGGCGAGGGTATGGCCATGACGCTGAACAAGCATCAGGGTGTCAGGGCCGGCCTTGCCTGGTGTAAAGATATAGCGCAGCTCATACGTCAGCATAATGATGCTAATTGTCTTGTGCTGCCCGGGCGTTTCATCGATAATAAAACAGCCGGTGAGATAATGGACACATTCTTCTCTTCTGAGTTTGAAGGCGGACGGCATGAACGCCGCGTTAAGAAAATTCCTGTTTCTGAATAGTATTTTTAATGATTGTTTGATATTTGAAGTCATGATGTCATTGGGCATTGTGTGTAGTAGCCGGCAAGCTTAAACAGAATAAATTATATGCTGAGAATTGCAGCTTGTTGCTTGAAGTCTGTATTAATTATGAATTATAAGCTATAAGCAAGAGAATAATTGCATAATGTTTAAGCTGCTCATGTATACAGTTTTTGCATGCTTCATGACTAAAGTCATGATAATAAAAGAGAATTTGCACAGCAGTTATGTGTAAATTCTCTTTTATTTTTTGTTTGTTTTCTCCTCAATGACTTGTTTGCAACCTGGTTGCAACAAGAAAACATTACCTTTGCTTCCGAAATTAGAATATGATTCAAACTTATTTATCTGACAGTAAAAAATATAAATAATGAATAAACAGTTAATTAGAATTTTTGTTACGGCAGGACTGCTCTTGTGTGTGTGGCTGACTACGAAGCATTTTGAACTTGTGCTTTGGCAGCAGCTGCTTCTTTATCTGATTCCGTATCTGCTTATAAGCTATGATGTTATAGGTGAGGCAGCTGAGGGAATAGCTGAAGGGGATCCGTTTGATGAAAACTTTCTCATGGTGATAGCAACGGCAGGAGCGCTGGCAATAGGTTTCCTTCCCGGTGCTGACAGTCAGTTTGCTGAAGCCGTGTTTGTGATGTTGTTTTTCCAGGTGGGAGAGTATTTTGAAGACTATGCCGAAGATAAGAGTAAGGATTCTATATCTTCTATGATGGATCTGAGGCCTGATTCGGCAAATGTAGAACGTGACGGTAAAATTTATGAGGTCGATCCAAACGAAGTGAAAGTCAATGACATCGTGGTCGTCAGGCCAGGCGAGAAAATACCGCTCGATGGTGTTATCGTGGAAGGAAATTCAAGTCTGAACACTGTCGCTCTTACCGGAGAGAGTATGCCGCGTGATGCAAAGCCGGGTGATAATGTGGCCTCGGGCTGTGTGAACATATCCGGTATTCTGCGTGTGAAAGTTGCCAAGCCTTTTGGCGAGTCAACAGCGGCAAAAATATTAAGTCTTGTTGAAAACGCAGGCAGCAACAAATCAAAGAGCGAAAGTTTTATTACACGTTTCGCGCATGTTTATACTCCCATAGTTGTGGGCTTGGCGCTGGTGTTCGCTTTTATTCCGCCTTTGTTGTCAAGTGGGTCATATTTGTCAGCATTTCCGACATGGCTTTACCGGGCATTGACATTTCTGATTGTCAGTTGTCCTTGTGCCCTTGTTATTTCTGTGCCGCTTACATTTTTTGGCGGAATAGGCGGAGCTTCCCGCTTGGGCATATTAATAAAGGGTGGCCGTTTTATGGATGTGTTGTCAAAACTGAATACGGTAGTTTTTGACAAGACGGGAACGCTGACAAACGGTGTGTTCAAGGTAGATGCCGTTCATCCGGAAATGATTTCGGAACAGGAACTTCTTCATCTTGCAGCTCATGTTGAGAGGTTTTCCACACATCCAATAGCAGCTGCATTGCGTGCTGCTTATCCTGACATTCAAGACGGATGTTCTGTGGAGGATATTGAGGAAGTGGCCGGACAAGGCATTCGTGCTGTTGTCAATGGCCATAAGGCTTGTGTCGGCAATGAGCGCATGATGAACTCTGTTGGCGCAGAGGTGCACCATTGCAGTAAATGCGATTCTATTGTTGGTACAATAATTCATGTTTCCTTGGATGGAATTTATGCCGGTCATATAGTAATTGCTGATCAGGTGAAGCCGGACGCTCAGTCGGCCGTTTCAGAACTGAAGAAGCTTGGCGTTGAGCACACTGTTATGCTTACCGGCGACAAGCGGAACGTGGCCGCTTTTGTGGCTGAGAAGCTCGGATTGGATGAATGGCATGCCGAGCTCCTTCCCGATGAGAAGGTCAGGCAGGTTGAACGTTTGATAAAGGAAGAAGCAAAGGGAACGCTTGCCTTTGTCGGCGACGGCATTAATGACGCGCCGGTTTTGGCAAGGGCAGATGTAGGTATAGCCATGGGCGCTTTAGGCTCTGATGCAGCTATAGAAGCAGCTGACGTAGTGCTGATGGATGATAAACCGTCAAAAATAGCACGGGCTGTAAAACTGTCGCGGCGGACGATACGTATAGCCGGACAAAATGCATGGTTTGCCATTCTCGTGAAAGTGCTGGTTCTTGTGTTGGCCGCTTTTGGCCTTGCCAACATGGGAATGGCAGTCTTTGCTGATGTCGGCGTGATGATTTTGTGTGTTCTGAATTCTACACGTGCCTTGCAGATAAAAAATATATAGAGTGAGTTGACGCGTTCTGTTAACTTTACAAATGGTAAATGGTGAATTCCTCTTTTGTATGAAATTTGAATAAAGAGAAAGCCTTATTCCAAAACATGGAATAAGGCTTTTCTATTAGTTGTTTTTCTCATATAATGAGGTACTTACGGAATAATTGTGCAGCTTTTGCTGATGCATTTTTGTCTTACTGCCATTTGTAAATGGCTGGTGCAGAAGTCTTTCTTTATTCTTCTGTATGCTATAGCTTCACACTGCTTATGTCAACAAGATTATTGACGATAGCATATATTGTAAGTCCTGCTGCTGAATGGATTTGCAACTTCTTTGCAATATTGCGCCTGTGTGTAATCACAGTGTTAATGCTTATGCACAGATGATCTGCAATCTCCTTGTTGGTCATGCCTTGCACGAGGCTGACAATGACGTCGCGCTCACGCTCGCTTAATATCTCAGAGCTGTTCGTGTGGTTTATCATGTTTGAAATCTTCAACGTCACGTCGTTCTGGTGGGTGGCGCGTTCCATTCTCCTTATGGCAGGAATGAATATCTGTTCCTCTACGAGTGCATGAAGCCGCAGCCATTTCTCGTTGTTGTATATGTCATAGAAAGTAGCAGTCAGCTGATTGTTGTGCAGGCCGTCTGAAGGCAGATATTTTATTATGATGTTCTTGAGCTCTTTAAGCTTCACGTCTGTCTGCCTGTGATGTTTTGAGAAAGTATCTATGTCATAGTCTGACGGATGCTTGTTGTCGAGCAGTGCCTGCACATACGGGAACACAGTCTTCTCCTCATATTTCATGTGGTTGGTTACTGTGTGCGCATATTCATCATACAATTTCAATATTAGTCTTGCGAGATTGTCGTTCTCATCAAGAGCTGCCTCAAGCTGTTGTCTGATGTAAGGCAACTGAAAACCTAGAAAATACTCATGTGATGCTTTCAGGTATTTTAGCAGCGTCGGTACAGACAGCGAGTCCGCGTCATCATAGTCACGGTATCCGTTGGTAGTGAAATTGACTATTGTAAGAAACGTATAAGTGTCAACGTGCTGTTCTTCACATACTTCCCTCACAGTTTTATCACCGAAACCCAAATTTATGCCAAAGCTCCCAAGACTTTGCAGTACGTCGTAATTGTCGCTGATAATGGTGATAAGCTTATCATCAGGCTCATACATCTTCTGATTTCTCATTTCTTTCAGTGTAATGTTAAAATCATAATGTTCTTTAAATATCCTTATGTATGGTGGCTTTTTTGGCATATTAAAAGAATTTTATTGTTGCTTTGTCGCTTTACAATAAGTCATTGCAAAAATACAAATAAATACATTTTTATCCAATACCTAAAAATTATTAGAAATCAATTACCTACTTCTGAGTATTGCAATGCACATCAAAAAAGTCTACCTTTGCATTTGGAAAAAGAACAGCGATGAATGCCACTCTTGATATATACTTGCCGTGTCTGATTCTGTTTTAACGTATAAATATTGACAGGCCATTACATGTTGGGACCGCACGCAGACGTCTGTTTTTTTTCCTTTTTCCTATTTTATCATAAGCATGCATAATTTTTTTTCTAATTCTCTAGTATCAAGCACAGACATGTCGCTGCCCATTATGGCAAAGGCCAGTGTGTGTCCGTTTGCAGCCTTGCAATATCCGGCAAGAGAGCTTATACCGTATGGATGAGACAGTGTTCCTGTCTTGGCATGGATGCGGCCGCGCAGTTTCTCGTTTCTTAACAATGCTTTTACGGTGCCGTCTATTCCGGATATAGAAAGTTCATTTTTCATTATTTTGTACATATACTGATGTCTGTATCCGTAGCTAAGAATTTTCACAAGGGCATACGGAGACAGGTGGTTTTCTGTGCAAAGTCCGCAACCGTCATGGATTACTATGTTAGTGTCTTTTACGCCGATTTTTCTTTTAATGAAATATCTCAGATATTTTACTCCAACGTTTTCCGGATGGTCACTGAGCTTGTTTATGTGGTGTCCAATTGTGTAGAGTAGTGATGTGGCCTGTGTGTTTGAACTGTTTTTCCACATTTTGTTTATTACATCTGTCATCGGGTGAATGGTCATGCAGATGTTTTTGGCCTTTGCATTGTCTTTTCTTTCCAGCACGAGCTGTGAGTCGGTAACTGCAATGCCCTGTGCTTTCATTGCAGTTTTCAATGCTTGCCTTACCTTGTCTTCTCCTTTGTAGAAGAGACCATAATTATGGAATGACAGGTCCCAGGGATACCAGTGTGGCTCAGCCTTCACGGGCTCTCTCATGGCAAGGCTGATATAAACTTTTCCGGTTATGTTTTTTATTCCCTTTTGCTTTATGCTTTTGGCATGTTCCTTTATATCGTCTTCGTTGAACAGCGGGTCCATTCCACCTTTAAAGAATATGTCGCCGTTAAGTGTTCCGTTGCTTGTGCTGCCGGAAACGGATGTTATGGTGTTATACGTATATCTCGGCCCGAGAAGATTTATTCCGGCAATGCCTGTCAGCAGTTTCATGCATGATGCCGACGGCATGGCATCGTGTTCCTTGAATGCGTAAACAGATTTTCCGGCTGTGAGGTCATAAACGTAGAATCCGAATTTGCCTGAAGGTTTCGGCATTTTTGCAAATTCATCAAGTCGGTGGCTTAGAGCGGTATCTATTTGTATTTCTTTAGCTTTTGCTTGTTTTGTCTTTGTGGTACTTGTCTTTTTTTTACCGCATCCTGAGAATATTATCAATAGTGACAGAAACACAAAAAGGGCATGCTTCTGTTGAATATTAAATGTCATTTTTATATTATTATTTTATCTTTCTGCAAAGATAAAAAATGTTTTTTTTACGCGCAAAAGTTGTTGACTTTCTTTTGTTTCAGAGTTGAAATAAAAGATCCATGTCAGAAGTTAGTCTTGCTCTGACATGGATCTTTTATATAGTACGCTCGGCATGAGCATTGTCTAACGGGTGGAAGTCCCGAGCAAGCCCT
>OMUH01000044.1 GCA_900314195.1 uncultured Prevotella sp. | reverse complement strand
AACCGCCTTATACAAGGCGGTTAAAGTGGGTGTGGGCGGGAAATAGAACGTTTACAGAACAGCAAACACATTTAAGCTTGCGGGCTGCTGCATTATGTCCACAAGAATAATTTCATCAGAAATTATTTTAAAAAACTTTGCTAAATAATAAATAATAGCAAACAAAAAGAGCCTGCCCTCACGGACAGACTCCCAGTTCAACATTATGTACGAGAAAAAAATTAGTCCTTCTGATTCTCCGGACGAAGGCTGCGAACAGTCTCACCGGCACGCCACATTTCCATATCGTGCATTTCCTTCAGCTCAGCATTCAGCTTATCACGGTAATCAGACTGTGAGTTCTTATCGATAGAAATCTGCGCCTCATTACCAGACTCAACACTTGCATAAAGCCACTCCATTACAGGCTTGCAAGCAGCCTTGAAGCGAGGACGCCAGTCAAGAGCACCGCGCTGTGCTGTTGTTGAGCAGTTGGCATACATCCAGTCCATACCTTTCTGACCGAACAGCGGGCAAAGACTCTGAGTGAATTCCTCAACAGTCTCATTGAAAGCCTCCGAAGGAGAATGTCCATGTTCACGAAGCACCTCATACTGAGCCTCAAACAAGCCTTCAATAGCACCCATCAGAGAGCCGCGCTCACCAGTAAGGTCAGAAGTAGCCTCTTTCTTGAATGTTGTCTCAAACAGATAGCCAGAGCCAATACCAACGCCCATAGCAAGAGTCTTGTCAAGAGCATGGCCTGAAGCATCCTGGTAAACAGCAAAAGAACTGTTGATACCGCTACCCTCAAGGAACAGAGTACGCAAAGAAGTACCAGAGCCTTTAGGAGCAACCATTATTACATCGATATCCTTTGGTGGAACAACCCCTGTACGATCCTGCCAGTTGATAGCAAAACCATGGCTGTAATACAATGTCTTACCCGGTGTAAGATACTGCTTTATTGTAGGCCAAACAGAAATCTGACCAGCATCAGAAAGCAGCATACAGATAATAGTACCTTTCTGAACAGCCTCTTCTACAGAGAACAAAGTTTTACCCGGCACCCATCCGTCAGCAACAGCCTTATCGTAAGAATGTCCCTTACGCTGACCTACGATAACATTGAAACCGTTATCACGCAGGTTGCCAGACTGGCCAGGACCCTGAATACCATAACCGATGACAGCGATGGTTTCGTTTTTCAATACTTCACGTGCTTTCTCTAAAGTAAACTCTTTGTTTGTAACGATGTTCTCAACAACGCCACCGAAATTCATTTTTGCCATAAACTAAAATGTTTTATGCAGTCAAACTGATGACTGCGGTTTTCTTTTGTGTTTTTTCGTTAATTAATAATTATATTTTTTCCCGTAAACCAACTAAGCGCATTCTGAGTTTGTGCTTGTTGAATACCCCCAACGTGCTAATCACTCACTGAATCATGTTGCATTTATATACATTGTGCGCGATAACGTTAAGTATTTGCAAAGGTAATGATTTAATATGTTACAACCAAATTTTCTTTTATACTTTTACAAATTTAACACTACATCTTACAACTTCAACTTCATTCTTTTCATTCTCCGAACATTTTGTGATGCGTATATTATAAATCCGGCTTATATTATCCGCATTTTTATTCGCAGACAAATTTTCTTCTGTTCTGCAATCAACAGTATTTAAAGTTGAGCCATAAACATTATATTCACTGTCATCAACATAAATATTAAGAATATCGCCATAATGACTTTCAGCAACATAAGCCATGTCTATTCTTTTTAGAGAATATTCAGAAAAGAGTTCAATCGGGAACAAATCAATAATATGCTCCAAATATTTGATTGAATTGACATGACCGTTTATGTCTATATCTCCGTAACATGGCTTTATCTGCCTTGCCAGATGCATTGGTCCGTTTATGATTACCCTTGAAGCCGGTTTGATTGGGCACAACGTATCTTTGTCTACATACTCACCTATCAGTCCGTCTTTCACAGAAGAAATATCAACCGGCTTACGCGTTTCCACATCTATCATGGCCCAGATGCTGCGTCCATAGCCGAGTGTCATGCCTTTTTTCCCTGACACTTTAAAATTTCTGCTTGTGTAAAAGCGTTTAGCATCTTCTATCCACGTTGAAATAGTAAATCTGTCATAAGCCACAGGCATTTCATTCATTTCTATAGCCAGTCGGCTCAACACCCACGTGCGGTTCATCTTTATCAAAGCCGGCATCCCGTAGCCTCTTTCCATACTGTGCCTGTCAGCGACATTCAGAAGTTCATTTCCAAGATGTCCAAGCATAAGATGATTAGAGAAATCACAATGAAACTGCTCGGCCTTAGCATCATAAGACGCAACCTTTGACAATAAATTACTGCTATCTGTCATTATTTTATTAACACCAATCCTAATATTCAAAATGCAACCGGCAAGAATAACAAGCACTCTGTTTGCTATGCAAGATGAAAAATCAAAATACTAATCACAGACATATCGTATTTACAGTCTGGATTGATTTACCCAGCCTAATCGTCGGAGTTATTTTCAATTCTTTCCTGTTCGTCAAGGAAATCCGTTATCGGCTCCTCGAAGCTGCGGGTTACAGCAATGCGTCCGCTTCTTGTAAATTGCAAAATACAGTTATAACTGTCAAGCTGTTTAAATAAATCCGTAATATCATTGCTCAATCCGGCAAGCAGCACAGTGGCATAAGTAGGGTTTACCTCCATCATGCTGGCATCATGCCGTCTGATAGCCCTCGACACCTCCGGATATTTCAGCAGTACTTCTGTAGATATTTTAAACAAAGCCACTTCATAAAAGAAAATCTGGTCATCAAGGTAATATTCCGCCTTAACCACATCAATTTTCTTCTCTATGGCCTTGGTTATTTTCTTAATCTGATTTTCATCGCTCCATGCCGTAATGGTGTATTTGTGTATATTCTCTATGCTGCTTGCCGACACATTCAGACTTTCGATATTTACCTGACGTCTTGTAAACACAGCAGTAATCTGGTTAAGAATACCGGCTATGTTCTCTGAATAAACAAGCAGCGTGTAAAGTTTCTTACTGTTATCTTCCATTATCGTCCTTTTGCAAAAAAGTTAAATGAATAAATTTAATAATGAAGTTCAAGTTGCATGTCATCAACATTCGTGCCGGGCATTGTCATCGGAACAATATCCTCATCTTCCTTGATGGCGCATTCCAACAGATAAGCCCCTTTTGAAGAAACCATTTTTTCCACTTTTTCTTTCAGGTTCTTTCTGTCTGTAACAACATCATACTCTATTCCATAGCCACGAATAATCTCCTCATAATGCGGATTCATCATGCGCGTGAAAGACCGGCGTCCACCGAACATAAGATCCTGCCACTGCCTGACGTTTCCAAGATAATTATTATTCAAGAGAATCATCTTCAGAGGCAGGCGCTGTTCCATTATAGTGCCCAGTTCCTGAATGCTCATCTGGAAACCGCCGTCACCGCAAAAGAGACACACCGTTCTGTCAGGAGCACCGAAGCAGGCGCCGACGGCAGCAGGCAGTCCAAAGCCCATTGTACCGAATCCGCCACTTGTCACTATCGACCTGTTCTTTGTGAACTTGAAGTATCTGCTCGACTCCATCTGGTTCTGCCCTACGTCATTGACTAGCACAGCCTCATTATGCGTAGCCTCCGTAACGGCGTTCACGACCTCACCCATAAGCAGCGGGCCGTCAGCAGGATGCAAGTCCTTGCTTATAACCTTCTCATTTTCTTCTTCTGCATAAGGCTTGAAAGAATCAATCCATTCTTTATGGCTGCACTTCTTCAACAGCTTTGTTACTGCCGGCAGCGACTGCTTGCAGTCGCCAAGCACTGAGACATCTGTTTTTATAACCTTGTTTATTTCAGAAGGATCAATATCAAAATGAATTATCTTTGCCTGCTTGGCATATTCTGACGGCACACCTGTTATTCTGTCGCTGAAACGCATGCCAATGGCTATAAGAACGTCACATTTCTGAGTCTGCATGTTGCAAGCATAACTGCCGTGCATACCGAGCATACCCATATCGAGCGGGTGCTCTGTGGGCAGCGCCGACAACCCTAGCAGTGTGCGTCCGGCCGGAATGTCACCTTTCTCAAGAAACTCAGCAAGCTCTTTCTCAGCTCCGCCAAGCTCAACGCCATGTCCTACAAGGGCAAACGGTCTCTTAGCGTTGTTGATAATTTCAGCCGCAGCTTTCACGTTTTCCTCGTTCACCTTAGGATAAGGAACATAGCTGCGGACATGATTGACGCTCACCGGCTCATATTCACACTTTCCGTTCTGTGCGTTCTTAGGGAAGTCAAGAACCACCGGTCCCGGCCTTCCCGACCGTGCTATGTAAAAAGCACGGCTCACAGCCCACGCTACATCCTCCGGACGTCGAATCTGATAAGCCCACTTGGTAATAGGCTGGGCAACGCCGACAAGGTCAACTTCCTGGAAGGCATCTGTGCCAAGCGCTCCAACGCCTACCTGACCGGCAATGACGACAATAGGCGTAGAGTCCATCATGGCATCAGCCACGCCGGTAAGCGTGTTCGTAGCTCCCGGGCCACTAGTAACAATGCATACACCGACCTTGCCGCTTACCCTGGCATATCCTTCTGCCGCATGAGCAGCAGCCTGCTCATGACGGACAAGTATATGTTTGAACAAATTATTGTCACCACGGGTATATTTGTATATAGAGTCATAAACAGGCATAATAGCCCCGCCCGGGTAACCGAATATAGTGTCTACTCCTTCATTATGGAGCGAACGCATTAAAGCCTCCGATCCTGAAATAATCTCTTTTGCCATTAACTGCTTCGGTTTTTACAACATAATTTTTTATCAATCTATAATACGCACGCCGCCTTTGTCAGCACTTGATACGCTCTGTGCGTATGCACGCAAGGCCTTGCTGACAACACGCTTGCGCTTCAGCGGCTGCTGCGGCCGTGCAGCAAGCTCCTCGTCACTGAGCTTAACATTTATGCTGCGGCTCGGTATATCTATGACAATGATGTCGCCATCTTTTATCTTACCTATGTTTCCACCGCTTGCAGCCTCCGGCGAGATATGTCCGATACTTAGTCCGGATGTTCCGCCAGAGAAACGGCCGTCAGTAATCAAAGCACATTGCTTGCCAAGATGCCGGCTCTTTATATAAGATGTAGGATAAAGCATCTCCTGCATACCCGGACCGCCCTTAGGTCCCTCGTGAGTGATTACAACACAGTCGCCGGCATTCACTTTTCCGCCTAGTATACCGTCACAGGCATCCTCCTGCGAATCGAACACCACAGCCGGTCCCTCAAAATGCCACAGCTCAGACGCAACGCCTGCCGTTTTGACAACACAACCGTTCTGAGCAATATTTCCGAACAATACAGCCAGTCCGCCGTCTTTTGTATAAGCGTGCTGCAAGTCGCGGATACATCCGTTCTCGCGGTCTGTATCAAGAGACGGCCACTGAGCATCCTGAGAGCCCATAACAGTAGAGAACTTTCTGCCGGGAGCACTATGATATATTCTGTCAGCCTCCGGGTCAATGCTGCTACCGGTAATGTCATATTTTCTCATCTGCTCATCAAGTGTAAAGCCGTCAACACGCTTCACGCTTCCGTCTATCAGTCCGCCCTTGTTCAGCTCGTTCAGAATACCAAGAATGCCGCCGGCCCTGTTGCACTCCTGAACACTGTATTTCTGCGTATTCGGGGCAAGCTTGCAGATGCACGGCACCTTACGGCTGAGCTTGTCAATATCTTCCATTTTGAAGTCTACTCCACCCTCCTGCGCTACGGCAAGCAGATGAAGAACAGTGTTAGTACTGCCACCCATAGCTATGTCAAGCGTCATGGCATTCAGAAAAGCCTGGCGTGTGGCAATATTTCTCGGCAGAACACTTTCATCGCCGTCCTCATAATATGCGAAAGCATTCTTCACAATCTGTCTTGCAGCATCCTTGAAGAGCTGTATGCGGTTTTTGTGTGTAGCGAGAATTGTGCCGTTACCAGGAAGAGCAAGACCGATAGCCTCAGTCAGTGAGTTCATGGAATTGGCCGTAAACATACCGGAACAGCATCCGCATCCCGGACATGCACATTTTTCTATCTTTGTCAGGTCTTCGTCAGAACAACTTTCATCACCGCCGTTAATCATAGCCGTGATAAGGTCAGCATTCTCACCTTTCCACTGTCCGGCCTCCATAGGACCGCCTGAGCAGAACACTGTTGGAATGTTCAGCCGCATGGCAGCCATCAGCATACCCGGTGTCACCTTGTCACAGTTTGAAATGCATATCATGGCATCTGCCTTATGAGCATTGACCATATACTCTACAGAGTCAGCAATGATGTCACGACTCGGAAGAGAATAAAGCATACCGTCATGTCCCATTGCAATACCGTCATCAATGGCTATAGTGTCAAACTCGGCAGCATAACATCCCATTGCTTCTATTTCCTTCTTGACAATCTGACCAATATCATGCAAGTGCGTATGCCCAGGTACAAACTGAGTAAAACTGTTTACAATAGCTATAATCGGTTTCCCAAACTGTTCATGTTTCATTCCGGCGGCAACCCAAAGTGCACGGGCTCCGGCCATTCTTCTGCCTTCTGTGCAGACAGCACTTCTCAACTGATGTTTCATATTGCTTGTTTTTGTATCTTTCTCTGTTTCTTATAAATATAAATAAAAGAAAAGGCTGATATGATTATTTTTTACAGTAACACTGTAAAAAGTTACAACAACAAAGTACAGCCAAATGAATAATTTCATGCAAAGATAAATATAAAATATGTAATAAGCAATAATTCAGTGCATAATTTTACTATTTTGGTAAAAATTGAAAGAAAATATTTTTATTTTATTCATTTTTGAAAGACTGCAATTATAAAAGCAAAATTCTTTCAGACTTATGGGACCCCATCATGTGAATCATTGACAGTCTTATGTATTTTCAGCAAAGCTTTCCAAAAACTTATGACATAGCCATAAGCAAAAAAAATCCGGCAGACTAAAAGCCTGCCGGATTTTCGTTATTAATTTTAAATATTATTCACTGACTAATTATTCAGCGTTGTCGTCTTTAACATTGCTGTCATCGTTGAATGTAGCAACACGGTTGAACTCAACCTGCTCGAAGAGCTTGTCAGTAACACCCATGCCCTTTGCAGTCAGACGGTCAGCAGCAATCTTGTACTTCTTAACAAGCATATCCTTAACAGCATCAGCACGAGCCTGAGCCAGCTTGTTGTTGAAGTCAGCGTTACCCTCAGGAGAAGCATAACCCTTAATAGTTACCTTAGCATCCTTGTGGTTCTTCATGTAGTTAGCAATAAGCTCTACAGGAGCCTGCTGAGCCTTGTCGACAACGCTCTTGCCCTGACGGAACAGAACTGTCGGCTGAAGGTTTGTAGCAGTTGCCGGCTTAACATACTTAGGCTTCTTGTTGCACTCGTCAAGCTGGTTCTGGAGATCCTGAATCTGCTTGTCCTTGTCAGCAAGCTGACCGTCCTTGTCGTTCAGGCTTGAACGAAGGCTGTTGATCTGAGAGTTCAGACCGTCGATTTCAGCCTGGTCACGAAGGGCAGCCTTCTTGAAGTAGTGAGTGCCGTTAGAGTTCTTGAATGTGTAGACAACACCAGCGTTCAGCTGAACAGCAGAGCGGTTGAGGTTATACTGAATGCCCTGGAAACCGTTACCGTTCAGAGCCCATGTGATAGAAGGCTCTACATATATAGACCATGCCTTTTCAGCGCCAAGGTTGAACTGGAAGTCGATACCAGCCTTAGATGTCAGAGCATCCTGCTGATAACGCTTTGAACCCTCTTCGCCAACACCGCCGTTAGGAATGCTCCAGTTTACTTTCTCACTGTTAGAAGTGAAAGAGTGTGCCCAGCCAATACCGTAAACAGGGATAACCTCGAACAGACGACGCTCGCCGGTGTAGCCACCGAACCAGTTGCTCAGGTTAACAGTAGCCAACAGGCTTGTGTTAATGCCACGAACAACAGTGTGTGTAGACTTGTCGAAAGTGTTCTTAGCCCAGCCATTGTAAGGCTTGTTAGAGAAGTAAGCATTACTCTCAACAGCAAAACCGAATACTGGAGTGAAGTAACGGCCAATACGAAGACCGGCGTTAGGATTCAGATTACCCAGCCAACTGTTCTGCGTTGTCTTAGTAGCAACACCACCATTGATACCAATGTACCAATTGTCAGTAGTCTTGCTCTCTGTAAGTGCCTGAGCAGATACAGAAGCTGCAACTGTAGCAGCAGCAAACATTAAAACTAACTTTTTCATTGTCTCTCTGAATTTAAGTATTTAATAGAATTTTTATAATTTCTATGCTTTCTAATTCGGCTGCAAAGTAATAAAAAAATATTCAAAGAGCCAAATAAATTTACTTTTTTTTGATATTTTTCATTACAAATACCGTAGCTTTGTCATTTATTGATTAGTACATATTACAAATCGGACAAAATATATTTATAACGTCAAATCATTATATAATATTTTACGTTTCATAAGTTTTTATTCCTAATCAAAGCGAGAAAGCCTTCCACCCTCTTGCCGGAACATAAAACACCTTGTTTCCGACCTTCAGCTTCAGCGGCTGCGGCAGCGCATTCACAACCTTCACCCAAGTGATGTTATTATGCGTATCGCGCACTACGCTTGTGCCGACCCATTTGCGCATGCTCTCATCAGGAAGGCTTATTACAGACGCTATGTACTTGTCGCCGCTGTGTGTTGAGAACAGCTTCTGCACTTCATAGCTCGGCGTCGTCCTTACCGTGTCGTTATTGAAATATATAAGGTCAGGGCTCCAGTTGCTGTGTCCGTCCTTGGCAAGCAGCGGAGCGTATGATGTCATCTCCACAACATCTCCGTTACGTTCCAGGCTGCACATATATATACCCTCCGCCAGTGCATTGGCAACGGCATCGCGGCCACGGGATGCATATTCGCCAAGATACACCTTCGGAGCCTTGCGGTCATAATTGTCATAATAGTCCTGATGGTTAATGAACCACCCCGGCTGCTCATAATAATGCTCATCAATGGAATGGAACAAATAACTGCCCGACTGTGTTTTTGCATCTTTTGCCACACGCCACCCTTCAATGTAATCAGAACTTGGATAATGGAACGGTCCGGCAGTACCGACAATTTTCATGTCAGGGTATCGTTCCTTTACAGCTTTTGCTATCATCAGATAGCGTTTCTCAAAATCAGTAGAGATTAAATCCTCATTGCCTATGCCAATCATCTTCAGGTTAAACGGCTGCGGATGTCCGGCCTTGGCACGCTCACGTGCCCATTTGTTTTTAGTGGGGTCTCCGTTGGCATATTCAATAAGGTCAAGCACATCCTGCACATACTGCGGCATGTCTTTCATCGGTATGCCCCCCTGCTGTCCGGCCACGCCGGCCGCATTCTCTCCGGAGTTCTGACAAGGCACGCCGGCCGCAAGAACAGGCAGCGGCTCGGCGCCCATGTCCTCACACCACTGGAAGAACTCATAAAAGCCAAGCCTGCGCGACTGATGATAGCGCCATATATTCGGCCGGGCCGTGCGGTTCTGCGGTGCTCCTATTGATTCCTTCCAATTGTAAATATTATCCGTGCCGTCGCCATGCGTGGCGCATCCACCAGGAAAGCGTACGAACCTTGGCTTCAGGGCTGCAATGGTGTCGGCGAGGTCTTTCCGCAGACCATGTCCCATGAATGTCTCTGACGGCATCAGGCTGACCATGTCTATGGCGGCGCTGCCATCCTTTAGCGGCGTAATGACAAGCTTCACGTCGTCGAGTTCTTTTTTATTTTCCGGCTTTATCTTTTTCAAAGACAACGTGACATCATATTTCTTCCAGTCCTTCGATACTGACACAATCTTCTCGCCGGCCACCTCCTTTCCCTGCTTGTTGAACAACGATATGCGAAACTGCTTTTCGTCAGTATCAAGATTACGTTCCCAGAAAGAAAAAGTGTAGTCAGCCCCCGGCGTGAAATGAAATCCGTCCCAACCCTCATTATATATAGAAGTGTTACTAATCACCACATAGTGAGCATTGTTCTTTGACAACGGCTTGTCCGTACGCACTATTTGTTTTGACAGATTCATCTTGTTGTAAGCAAGATACTTCGGGTTACCGGCTATCTGCTTCCATGCCGTCGCAGGTCCGAACGTATGTTTTCTGTCCTCACCGTTATATTCAAAGTCGCCGTTCTGCACCATCTCGGCCCACAGTCCTCCGTCGGCAGCATAGCTTATATCTTCAAAGAATATTCCGCACAGTTTGTCTGAAATGTCTTTCACCTGCGAATAGTCAATATCAAGGCGTGCCTCCACCGGTGCATCAGCCTTCGGCGCCATCTTGCTTGCCTCGGCGTCAGCAGCATTCTCCGCCGCCACAGCTTTCATCCAGTTGAAGATATAGCTGACCTGTAATGCCGGTACCTGGAAAACATTTCCCTCATATTCCTTTCCGTCAACAGTTTCGTGCCCCATCTCCCACAGCACGTCGTCAGCGTCTGAAGGAATGGTATCTTCCGTGAACACCCTGAAATCGTCTGAAGCATGTACGTAGCGTTTTCCCTGGGATGTCTTCACGTAAACGTCCCACGTGTTGTCGTCACGCTGATATGCCACCGGCGCAGACGCCCCTTTCTCACGTATCTGAGGATAGTCCTGCGGCCGCCAGTTTATGAGGTCATCGCTCCATGCCACGGCAAATGCCGGCGCATGGTCGTTGACCTGCCACAGCGCACGCCACGTGCCGTCGTGTGCCTGGGCTACGAAAGGATGAAACATCTTCTTCTCGCGTCCCCATGGTCCGTAGTCGCTCGACACCACATTGCCCATGTCGACCCATTTGTCGGTGTCATCGTAATAAGCTACATGCAGGCCATCCGACGGCCCGGGCGAGTAGACAAATATCTGGCACGTGGTGTCACGGCCGTTTATCGTGTATGACGGATTTTGCGCAGCAGCCGGAACAGCCGCACCGGCGGCAAGCAGCATTGAGTAAAGTAGTCTTTTCATTTTGGTCAAGATAAATTTATATTGTTTTTTATGGTTAAGATGCTATTATATTAATGTATCCGCACAAAGTGGTCATGCACCGGATAGCAAATACACCCTTGTTTCTCTTAAAAAAAATGGGCACAGAAGCATCACGCATCCGGGCCCAACAACAAATTAGAGAGTTATAAAAAAATCAAGTTTTCTATGTTTCCTTACTTATAGTATTCTTTCTTGCCGGCAGCAAGGGTATTCTTCATCAGCGAGCAGATGGTCATAGGGCCAACACCGCCCGGCACCGGCGTTATGAAAGAACATTTCGGTGCCACCTCGTCAAACTTCACGTCGCCGTTCAGGCGGAAGCCTTTTTTCTTTGTGGCATCAGGAACACGCGTAGTGCCGACGTCGATGATAACCGCACCTTCTTTCACCATGTCTGCCGTAACAAAGTCCGGCTTTCCGATGGCTGCTATTATAATGTCAGCCTCGCGGCATTCCTCTTTAAGATTCTTTGAGTGTGAATGACATACGGTAACAGTGGCATCACCGTAGTTTTTCTGCATCATGAGCTGCGCCATAGGCTTGCC
Source organism: uncultured Prevotella sp. (assembly GCA_900314195.1). Taxonomy (GTDB): domain Bacteria; phylum Bacteroidota; class Bacteroidia; order Bacteroidales; family Bacteroidaceae; genus Prevotella. The sequence goes on along the minus strand of OMUH01000044.1, from coordinate 15,831 downwards.
CACTATATTGCTGCGGCCCAGCACCACACATTTCTTTCCGCTTGTCTGAATGTTATAGTGTTTCAGCAGTGTCATTATTCCAAGCGGTGTGGCTGATATGAAGCACGGCAGTCCGATGGCCATTCTTCCGACATTGACCGGATGAAAACCGTCTACATCCTTACGGTAGTCAATAGCCATTATTATCTTCTGCTCGTCAATATGCTTTGGCAGCGGCAGCTGAACGATAAACCCGTCTACGTCAGCATCTTTATTAAGCCTGTCAACGCAGGCAAGCAGCTCTTCCTCTGTCACGTCATCCTCATAACGTATAAGCGTAGACTTGAATCCGCATTGCTCACATGCTATGACCTTATTCTTTACGTATGTCTCACTGCCTCCGTCGTGACCAACGAGCACAGCTGCCAAATGCGGCTGCTTGCCGCCGGCAGCAATGATATCTTTCACTTCTTTTGCTATGTCTGCCTTTATAGCCGCAGCCGTAGCCTTGCCGTCAATTAACGTATATGCCATTTTCCCTTATAAATATAATCCTTACATGCGTGGCATCTTCATGCCCTTCATACGTGCCATCATGCCGGCCATCTTGTTGCCCGACAGCATGCGCATCATCTTGCGTGTCTGGTCAAACTGTTTTATCAGCTTGTTCACCTCCTGTATGTTCGTGCCTGAGCCGCGGGCTATTCTCTGCCGGCGGCTGGAGTTCAATATCTCCGGGTTCGTGCGTTCCTTTGGCGTCATGCTTCTGATAATAGCCTCAATGCCCTTAAACGCGTCGTCAGGAATGTCTACGTCGCGGATAGCCTTGCCGACACCCGGTATCATACCGGCCAGATCCTTAAGGTTACCCATCTTCTTTATCTGCTCTATCTGCCCGAGGAAGTCGTTGAAGTCGAACTGGTTCTTCTGTATCTTCTTCTGCAGGCGTCTGGCCTCTTTCTCGTCATATTGCTGCTGCGCACGCTCAACGAGTGACACCACATCGCCCATGCCGAGTATACGGTCGGCCATGCGCTTCGGATGGAACACGTCCATGGCATCCATCTTCTCGCCCGTAGAGATAAACATGATTGGCTTCGTAACCACCGTGCGTATGCTGAGCGCAGCACCACCGCGTGTATCGCCGTCGAGCTTTGTCAGCACAACACCGTCAAAATCGAGGCGGTCGTTGAATTCCTTGGCTGTGTTAACGGCATCCTGACCCGTCATGGAGTCAACGACAAACAGCGTGTCGTCTGGCTCTACAGCCTTCTTCAGATTGCTTATCTCGGTCATCATCTGCTCATCTACGGCAAGACGGCCGGCTGTATCGATTATCACGACATCATAGCCTTTCGACTTGGCCTCGTTGATGGCATTGCGCGAAATGGCTACAACATCCTTGTTGTCAGGCTCGCTGTAAACAGGCACTCCTATCTGCCCGCCTACCACTTTCAACTGATCAATAGCAGCCGGACGGTAAACGTCACAGGCCACGAGCAGCGGGTTCTTGTGCTGGTGCGTCTTGAGCATATTGGCAAGCTTGCCAGAGAATGTTGTCTTACCGGAACCTTGCAAACCGCTCATCAGAATAACGGTCAGCTTGTTGCTGTTAAGCTTCAGCTCGGTAGCCTCGCCGCCCATCAGCTCGGCAAGCTCATCGTGCACGAGCTTCACCATCAGCTGTCCCGGCTTCACCGCTGTCAGCACATTCATTCCAAGCGCTTTCTTCTTCACGGAGTCGGTAAAGCTCTTGGCAACCTTATAGTTGACATCGGCATCAAGGAGTGCTCTGCGCACGTCCTTCATTGTTTCGGCTATATTTATTTCGGTAATCTTGCCCTCACCTTTAAGAATCTTAAAGCTGTGTTCAAGTCTGTCGCTAAGATTTTCAAACATAATAATCGATTATAATTTTCGTGCTGCAAAGATAACATAAATAGCTTTAACTTACAAAATATTTAAATATTTTATTCAATTAATCAAGCTTTTCGGAAACAAAAAGTTAAATAAATATGAATATCTGCTACATTTGTTACACATTTCGTTGTGCTGCAAGTGTGACCCGGAAGGCAGCATCATGCATACCCCCAATCCAAGGGGACTTATTTCACACATTACCTACTGCTTAATGTAAATAAAATTCAGAAGAAATTAAAGAATATTAACTAAAAAGCACGATAAAAAATTTCTGTCTGATTTCTTTTAAACTGCGGCATAATTGCATAAAATATGCATATAAAGTCATTATTGCCGCAAAACATGGCTTCGGTCTCGTAAAGCAATGAGATATTTTTTTATCTTACGGAGATATTTTTCCAAAGCATTGCTTTACGACCCGTAAACGACTGCTTTATTTTTCTGCTTTTATTACATTACAGCCAAATTTTAAGGTTTTATTTTTGTAACAAAATTACAACTTATTGATTATCAACAGAAAATAAATTGCACGAGAATGCCGTTCCACACGACCAACCGTAGGGGCGCGCCGCTATGAGCTGATTTTGAAAATCACTTTGTCAATAATTTTCGTCTGACAGCTTTCCTTGTGAATAAAAAAACGCTGACCTCCGGTCAGCGTTTTTTCCTTTCTATGCTGTTTACGGCAGCATTGTCTTTTGCGTCAGCCGGCAACGGCACACTTTCTTGCCCGTCGTGCTTCACCACCGGCCTGCCGGCAAAATCTTCAGTTGTTTTTGCGGCTGCCGGTTTACCTGCCGTCGGCTCACCAGCCGTTTTTGCAGAATCAGCTGCGGCGGTTGTTGCTTTCCGGCCTTTCATCTCCTCCATCGTCTGGTTGTATGCATTCACTATCGGGTCGCCGGCCATGTCACGGTCGCGCATCACCTTCTGTGCCTTCACGCGGTGGCGGGCGTCACGGCGCGCACGCACGTCAAGCAATTTGTCAAGACTGAATGACAGTCCGCTCTTCGGCGCAGCCATCTCGCGGGCCTTCTCCTGCAGGCCCTCACGCATTATCTGAATGTGCCGGTTGTTCTCACCCCACACCTCCACTTCTTTCAGCTGCCGCCCCTCGGGCAACAGCCACACAGTGTCGGGCAGTTCTTTGAGATATATCTCTGTGGCCACATACCCGTTCTTGCTCACCGTTGCCGAGTCGAAAGCATACCGCATCTCAAACTGTCCGGTATAGTTAGTGCGGGTCCAATGATTAGTATTAGTATGTATGATAGCGTCTTTCAACGGTATTTTTGTCTCCATGTCGGCGACAACGCATGTGCGCTGCGCACCGGCCGCAGCCGGTGCCAGCAACATGCATATAAAGAATATAAGTTGTCTTATCATTCCAAAACGTTCTTTCTTATCTTTGTAAGATATGCCTTGAAAGCCTTGCTGTCCTTGTCTTTTATGATGTCAAGGAGCTGGTCGAGCTCTCCGCGGATCTTGCTCACCTGCTCATAAGTGTAAGGATTGAAAAGTATCTCCTGCAGCAGGTAAACATCTTCGTTCAGCACACCCTTTGCTATCTGCATGTGCCGCTTGAAGGTTGTTCCGGGCGCATCCTGATGCTTCATGACCGCCGAAAAAACGAATGTCGACACAAACGGTATACTCAGTGAGTAGGCTATGGTCTCGTCGTGCTCCTTGAAGGAATATTCATAGATGTTCAGTCCGAGCTTGTTATACAGGTCCTTGAAGAATATACGGCCCATATAGTCGCCTTCATTTATTATGATGGCATTCTCTTCGCTGAGCTGGTTCAGGTTGGCAAACGTCGGGCCGAACATAGGGTGCGTGCTGACATACGGATACCCGCTCTGCTCGTAGAAGTCTTTCAAGCCTGTCTTGACGCTGGCAATGTCGGAAATGATGCAATCGTCAGGAAGATACGGCAGCACTTCCTTGAATGCCGGCAGCGTGTACTTCACCGTTACGGCATTTATGAGCAGCTCCGGCTTGAATGCCTTTATCTCATCAAGCGACTGAAACCGCTGGCAGTTATATGTGAACCGCAGGCGTTTTGGGTCTTTTTCAAACACCGCCACGTCATGATCGAACGACAGAAGGTCGATAAAGAAGGAGCCCATCTTGCCGGCGCCCATTATCAGTATTCTCATCGGCACATATACTTACTGGTTCACTATCTCAAGCTGCTGGCGCACGCTCTCCTCATGAATGAGCTCGAAAACGTGGGCAGCGAATTCAGGGTCCATGCCGCAGAGGCTGGCCTGCGCGCCGCGCTTTTCAAGGATTTCCTTATATCGGTTGCTCTGCAGAACGGTCATGTTGTGTTCCTTCTTGAACGTTCCTATCTCACGGCACACACGGAAACGCTTCGCAAGCAGGTCCATAAGGTTATTGTCGAGCTCGTCAATCTGTGAGCGCAACTGGCGGAGGCCCTCTGTCGTGGAGTGCTCATCGCGGATAACGAGCAGGCTGAGAATGTAATCGAGGATATCCGGCGTCACCTGCTGCTTGGCATCGCTCCATGCCTCGTCAGGATTGCAGTGGCTCTCTACTATCAGTCCGTCGAAGCCCAAGTCCATTGCCTGCTGGCACAGCGGAGCGATGAGGTCGCGGCGGCCACCGATATGGCTCGGGTCGCAGAGTATCGGAAGATTAGGAATGCGGCGGTGCAGCTCTATTGGTATCTGCCACATAGGCAGGTTGCGGTATATCTTCTTGTCGTATGACGAGAAGCCGCGGTGAATGGCACCGAGCTTCTTTATGCCGGCCTGGTTGATGCGCTCCATGGCACCTATCCACAACTCAAGGTCTGGGTTTACAGGATTCTTGACCAGCACGGGACCTTCAAAGCCCTTCAGGCTGTCGGCGAGTGCCTGCATGGCGAATGGGTTTGCTGATGTGCGGGCACCTACCCACAGCACGTCTATGCCATACTTGACAGCCAGTTCCACATGCTCAGGTGTGGCCACCTCGGTAGCTGTCAGCATACCGGTCTGCTCCTTCACTTCCTGCATCCACGGCAGAGCCTTCTCACCGTTGCCTTCAAAGCCTCCCGGCTTGGTGCGGGGCTTCCACACTCCGGCACGGAAGATATGGCAGCCCTTCGCGGCAAGCTGCTTGGCGGTTGTCAACACCTGCTCTTCTGTCTCTGCCGAGCAGGGACCGGCAATTACTACCGGACGTATCCCGTTGTCTGACGGGAGATTCAATGGTTCTAAGTCTAATTCCATTTTATTGTTATTTTTTATGTTGGTTTTCGTGTTTGATGAAATGTACTGGCATCCGGCACGAAGCATTCTTATTCCTTTATGCCAGCGTTTTTTTTACCATTTAAGCTTCTTGATGCGATCAAGAGCCTCTTTCATTTTCTCATCCTTGGCACAAAGCGAGATGCGTATATAGCGTCTGCCGTTGCTGCCGAAGATGAATCCCGGCGTTATGAACACACGGGCCTCATGCAGCACGCGCTCGGTAAGGTCTTCCACATCTTTATACTTGTCGGGTATCTTTCCCCAGAGGAACATGCCCACCTGGTTCTTGTCAAACGTGCAGCCGAGCGTGAGCATAATCTCTTCGGCTATGCTGCGCCGGCGGCTGTAGTTCTCGTAGTTGTTCTGCCGGTGCCAGTCGTCGCTGTTTGTGTTGAAGGCCTCGGCGGCAGCAAGCTGCAGGCCGCGGAACGAGCCGTTCTCGATATTGCTCTGCACCTTCAGCAGCCACGATATGAACGTGGCATTGCTGGCCATCATGGCCACGCGCCATCCCGGCATGTTATGGCTCTTCGACATTGAGTTGAACTCCACGCATACGTCTTTGGCACCCGGCACCTGAAGTATGCTCATAGGATGCTCGTTGAGAATAAGCGAGTAAGGATTGTCATTAAGAATGAGTATGCTGTGCCGGTATCCGAAGTCGACAAGGCGTTCATATGTCTCCTTACGTGCGTTGCCGCCGGTGGGCATGTTTGGATAGTTGGTAATCATCATCTTCACCTTGCTGAGATCCATGCCTTCCAGTTCGTCGAAATCGGGTTGCCAGCCGTTGTCCTCACGAAGGGTGTAATAGATGATGTTTGTGCCAAGCAGCTTATTGACAGCGGTGTATGTGGGATAGCCGGGGTTGGGAATCAGCACGCCGTCGCCGGGATTGCAGAAGGTAAGGCCGGCAAAAAGGATGCCTTCCTTTGAGCCTATCAGCGGCTGTATCTCTGTCTGCCAGTCAAGGTCCACGTCATACCAGCGATTATAAAACGCAGCCATGGCCTTGCGGAGCTCCGGTATGCCGGCTGTAGGCTGGTAGCCGTGTGCGTCGGGGAGGCGCGCCACCTCGCACAGCTTGTCTATGGTTTGCTCTGACGGCGGCATGTCTGGTGAGCCGACGGCAAGACTGATAATGTCCATGCCTTTGGCATTGAGCTGTGCCACCTCTTTCAGCTTGCGGCTGAAGTAATATTCCTGAATTTCATCTACTCTTTTTGCTGGTGTTATCATCTGTTCTTTATTTTTGTTTATATGGCGTGTCCGCTGTCGGCGGATATATTCTTCTTGCTGGCTGCGTCAGCTGCGCTCTTCATACTCACCGAGAATGCGTATGCTCCTCACCAACGGCGTTATGGCGTCTATGCTCTGGCGGTAGCGCGTGATGTCGTCAAACGTCAAGTCTACATAAAAAAGATACTCCCACTCGCGGCCGATGATGGGCAATGACTGTATCTTCGTCAGGTTTATGTCATAGAAGCTGAGAATGGTGAGCACTTTGCTCAGCGACCCTTTCTCATGGCTGAGCGCAAACACCACGCTTGCCTTGTTGCTCTTTGTTATGGGACGCAGGAAGTCGGCCTTGTTAGGGTCGCAGACAACAAGGAAACGGGTGAAGTTATGCTTGTTGTCATGGATGTCGTCTTCAAGAACCTTCAAGCCATACATGCGCGCGGCATAGCTTGAGCAGATGGCTGCCCAGCCGTGCTTCTCGTTCTGCGAGATGTAGGCTGCCGAGCCGGCCGTGTCTTCATCTTCAACGGCTTTCAGCTCGGGATGGCGGCTGAGAAAACGCTGGCACTGCATGAGAGCTACGGGATGTGAGTGCACCTCTGTTATGGTTGTCCAGTCGTCATCGGGCAGACAGCAGATGCAATGCTCTATGTGAAGGCGCTGCTCGCCCACCACCACGCTGTTGCTCTGCCTCAGAAGCTCATAGTTGTGAAGAAGGCTGCCGGCTATGGTGTTCTCAATGGCCGTCATGCCTATCACGGTGGGGTCACGGCGGACATTGTCAAAAACATCCTCAAAGGTGGCACAGCAGATAAGCTGTATCTGCTCACCGGAAAAATACTCATGTGCGGCTATGTCGTGGAAACTTCCCTTCTCTCCCTGTATTGCTATTCTCTTCATGAATTAAAGTATATGTAAAAAGAAAAACGGCTCTGCTCTGTTATGAGCGGAACCGTTTCGTCTGATTATTTCTTTTGTTATTGTTATCTACATAAGTTGAAATTCACACGCAACTTCCCGCTCTGCAAAAGCCTGCAAAGTAAAAATAAAAATAATAGAAAGATGCAAATGTAACGTTCATGATCTTTGTTTTTTGTTTTACAACCGCAAAAGTAAAATATTTATTTCTTTCTGCCAAATAAAATGAAACTATTTTTATTTTTTTTCGTATAAACAGTAAGGAAAGCGTATATTTTTACGTTATCATAGTTACTGAAAAAATGCAGAAGCCATTTTCCACATATTGCTCAGCTCATTTTATCTGCTCATACACCTCTGACGAGAAATCATCAACACGTGAGAACTCCGGCCACTTTGCGGTGACATGCTCAAAGGGCTCGCCCACGTGCTTGTATTTCTGGAACGTGTATTCAGCATTCAGATAGCCGCCGCGGCCGTCGCGGGCAAGGATATAACAATAAATGGTGTTGAGATAGCCCACGATATCACCGTTCTTATAAACAGGCTCGCTCTGCCAGTCTTTGCCCGGAATAACTGACGATATGATGTCGGCCTCAGGATAGCGCTCATAGAACTTGCTGCGACTGAGACTTATCATGTCGGCGCCGTCGCTGCCCTTATATTTGTTTTTCCTGTAGATGGGCATATACTGCTTGCGCGTGTGTGCCTGCTCACGCGTGTCGTAGCCAAGCTTCGACTTCATCTTATCGGCAGCATCGCCAACCTTCTCGGCAGCAGTGGCTATGCCGTCACGCGCACCGGTGAAGACATCGTTCATCTTCTCCTTGAACGTGGGCTTATCTGTTTTTCCATCATCTGCCGGGTCGTGCGCCACGCCGTTGCTGTCTATCTGTGAGAACGACGGCAGAGAAAGTGACAGACAAAAAGATATTAATAAAAACAACTTCTTCATATTCGCATTCTTTGATTATACAAGAATTATACAAGAATGTCTGTGCAACAAACTGTATATTCAACAGAATAAGGCACTGCACACAACACTCTTCACTGCAAAAATAATCAAAATAAGAATAAGCCACAAAATGATTACCGTCATTTAGCATCCGCCTTAGTTTTATTTAACCAAACAATGAATTGTTGCAACAGTTCTGCGATTCTTATATTTGTACTTTTTCATGTTTTTTTGTGCTTTGTGCCTTGAGGAGACACTCTCTTAATTTGCATGCGTTGTCATTCAAAGAGACATTGGATGACACGCTGAACGTTGTAAAGCAAAAAAGGATGACAACCGATTAAGCTGTCATCCTTTTTATTTTCAAACGTTGTCTTAAAAAACCGTTACATTATAAAATCAATATCAGAAATGATCTTTTTTAGGAGCATCTTCCTCTGATTCGTCTTCCCATAATGAACCAGGAGTAGTTCCCTTCGCACCGTTACCTCCAAATTGGTCGCCATCATAATCATGTCCTGGATCAGGCGTAATATACGACCAACTTACTTCTGTGAGGAGATTACCATCAATACGCAAATCTTCCATCAATAGCTCCGGACTAATATATTTTTTTCTCATCATCTCAAGTTCTTTTTATTTATTCAGATATTTCCTGCCATTACGAATAATAATTCCCTTATATGAACTGTCAACACGCTGTCCAGCAAGATTATACATATTATCATTATCTGCCTTATCAAATGTTGAGCTAGATTCAAATACTTTATCGATGTCAGTAACATCTTCGTCATCAAATACGATATTGATTGATTTAGCTTGGCCGTTTGTATAAGTTGAAGGCATTCTCAAATAAGCAGAATGCGCCCTGCACATCATTCCCCCATTTATTGGAATTCGATAAAAATTAACACGACTTACTTTATTACCATCTTCATCCTCAACATTTTGTTTATTCAGTACAAAATTACGATATTCATTTTCTACAGAGCTTACATATTTCGGTTCTACAACTGGCATAAGATAGTTATCAGTAAAATTACTAACTTTAACTTGTTCATCTATAATATTAGCTTTAACTGTAACAGCCTTTTGTGACTTGCTTCTTACAAGTATACCTGTATTTGCAGGTATCTGTTGATCCGTAACATTTACAAATTTAACTTTTTTCAAAAAACCTGTTTGTTCATGCTCTTTAGGTGTCGTATCTACAAGAGTTGCTTTAAAAACATCAACCTCACTTGCACATAAATGGAAATCGAGAGCATTAGAAGATGAATATGTGGCATAACCATAATCATTTACTTGAACATCTTCCGTGTTTTTCTCTACAACAACATAATCAAAAGGAATATTATCTCCCTTCAAATATAAATCAGCAGGTGACTCCAATGTTACCACACAAGAATACTCTTTGTCATTGTCGTTGCCAGAAATAGAACCAAGAACCTCTTCTTTTCCTGATTTGCTGCTACTATATATATCTAAAGGTTTTTGTCTGTATGACTGGAAATCCTTAGGATAACCAACATACTTAAGCTCTTTATCCCTTTCTGCTTTATTTCTATCAAGTATAGTATATTTCCTTATTTTTATTCTGTATGACCCTGCTGGGTATGAACCTAACACATATTTTCCATTATCTTTTATAATACCAGCATACCCACCTGAATATTTTGTACTAAAACTATTTCCAAAAGTTTTTATACCTCTTCCACTAAAATTATATCCATTCCAAACAAACCGAGTTCCTCCATACTTTGAATCCTCGCCTTCTCCATAAAAAAGCACTAAATCATTGTAAGACTGTTTGCTTTCGTTGGTTGATGAATATTCTAACGTGCCAAAATCAGATGAAATATTTTGAAAGATGACGCCATCTGTATCATCATTTTCATCAATTTCATTATGTTTTTTAAACAATACCTTTGGTAAATCATCATATTTATAATTACCTGCATCATCACTTTTACCACCCCAAAGATCAGACCTTGATATTATTTCAGCAAAAGTTGGTTTACTTAAATTTTGAGTAAACCTATATAATTTATCATCTTTTTTCCGATATAAATTAAAAACGATAGTATCTTGAATGTTGGATAAATCAGTCTCTATTTTTTGATCATATAATATCTTCGCCTCATACAATAAATCACCGCCGTCAAACTGTTCACCCAACCAAGTCAATGAATAATGCGATTCTTTTACTGGTATTTTAAAATTCGGCCCTTCAGCTGCAGTTCCTTCAATAAAATATTTATGTCCTTTAAACTTACCAGTTCCCCAAACCGTTGCATTACCTCTTATAAATTCTGAGCTTTCACCCTCAGACTCATAATAAGCAACAACCTCACCATTACAAGTATAGGAATACGTATATTTGGCTGCCCAAGCAGAGGTGGCTGAGCCCAACATTGTTGCAAGTAATAATCCGCTCAAAAAATCCTTTTTCATAATTATGAAATTTTCAACATTAATGTTTAATACGGCTTTCATGCCGCAAGGGCATAATATTATGCAAAAAAGGCAAAAAAGTCGACTGTTACCAAATCCGCACTATATCCCCTTTGCAAAAATAAGGGTTTAAAACTAAACGGACAAGTTTTTTTACAACTATTTTTTTTATTTTTTTCAAACAAGTAATATTTAAAATTAACTTCCGCAGCTTTTCAGCAAAAATGTCCATTAGCAGGGCCAGGCGCTACTAAATCTTATCCAGCGGGCGTCTGGTGTTCCTGCCGGCGCGCTTGAACTGCGTCGGCGTCATGCCGGTGACGGCCTTGAACTGACTGCTGAGATAGGCCACAGAGGAATAGTTCATCTGGAGAGCTATCTGGGTGAGCGTCATCTCATCATATTTTATCAGCTCCTTGACACGCTCTACGCGCTGTTCCATATAACAGCGCTCAATGGTCTTGCCCTCTACTTCGCTGAACAGCTTGCTCAGACTGCTGTAGTCGGCAAGAAGCTCTGATGACAGGAACGAGCTGAGGTTGAGCTGAGTGTTGTTGTCACGATAGTGCACGAGTTTTATTATGGCGTTTTTTATGCGCGAGATAGTCTGCTGACGCCGGTCGTCAAGAAGCTCAAAGCCTACTGCCGACAGGCGGCCGGCAAGCGCGGCACGCTGACCGGCAGTAAGATGTCCTTCGATGACTGCCTCGCCGAGCTCTACGCTCATGGCATTCAGATGCATGTCAGAGAGAATGCTGCTGACGGCCATGACGCACCGCTGGCACACCATGTTCTTTATATATATTTTTGTGGTTTGCTTTTGCTTGTTCTCTTCCATTTATTTAACCTCACTCTGTTTTTTTGTTATCCTGCACACGCTCATTAAGAATCTGCAGTATGCGTGCGGCCGTACGGCCGTCCCAGCGGTCGGGAATGCCGCTCTTCTTCCATTTGCCGGCTACCATATCCTTAACTGCTGCCGCAAGAAGGTCGGGATTTTCACCTACAAGCACGTTCGTGCCTGTCTTGACGGTTTCTATATGTTCTGTGTAGCTGTTCAGAGTCACACACGGCACCTGGTTGAATGTGGCCTCCTCAGCTACATTCCCGGAATCGGTGATGATGCCGGCGGCATGTGAGGTGAGATACGTGAAGGCACAGTAGCCCATGGGCTCGGTGAAATGCAACGCCTTTATGTCGGTATGGCCACCTTCAGCTGCCGCAACGACAGCATCATGTGCGTTCTGCCGCAATGGCGCTATGACTGGCACATCACCGACACTCGACGTAACAGCTGCGATGAGCGACAGAAGCTTGTAAGAATCAGCTATTAGTGCCCTGCGGTTTATGGTAAGCACTACGTATGGCTGTGACGATGGTACAAAGGCATTGCCAAGCTGCGACGACAGATATTCATCAAAACCTGCCGGCTTGCGGCCGTTGACATAGCGGAGGTTGTCCATGAGAATATTGCCGACCATATATACCTTTGACAATTCAGCACCTTCTCTGTTGGCTATGGAATTGTTGCTGATGCCGGCCGTGAAGAGTATGTCGCTGAGCCCGTCAATGACAAGCCGGTTTATCTCCTTTGGCATGGTGATGTCGAAACTGCGGGTGCCGGCAGCTATGTGGGCAAGAAGGATGCCTTTTTTCTTTGTAACTATCGACACGCCCATGGTGGAAGCCAGGTCGTCAACGACAACAACACAGTCGGTATTGTTTGCTGACAGATAGTCTTCAAACGCTGCCATAACCTGACCCGTTATGACATTAATGTTCGTGCTGACGACATCAAGAAACACTGAAGGGGCTTTTATTCCGAGATCTGAAAACAGCGATGACTCTACATCAGGATCGTCTGCCGAACCGGTATAGACAAGCTGATATGTTGTATTGCCGTCACCGGCACTGTCGATAAGTCTTATAAGTGGCGCCACCTTTATAAAATTAGGACGGGCGCCGCATACTATTGTCAAGTTCATCTTTTTGAGTATTTTTTATTTGTTAATTTAAACCTAAATGGAAGCCATTGGCAAACAATTCACAACTGACTGCAAGATAAAGCCCCTGTCGCCGTACGCAGCATGGTGTTTCCGTTTGCGGACAGCAACAAGGGCCGTGCCCTTAGAAATAGGCTTGCTATGTTCAGAAGACAAAATGTGCCGGCATCTGCTCACATTGAATAATGCAGCGATACCGTAAAATTATTCACCTTTGAAAAGCTCTTTTATTCCGCCGATGCTGCCCATGAGGTTGGAGGCCTCGTAAGGCAGGAATACGGTCTTTGTCTTGTCGCCGCTGGCCACATCCTGCAGCATGGCGATATATTTCTGAGCAAGAAGGTAGTTGGCCGGATTGGTTGACTTGCCTACGGCCTCGGTTATCTTCTCTATGGCTATAGCTTCAGCCTCTGCCTTGCGGATGCGCGCGGTAGCCTCGCCCTCGGCATTCAGAATAGCCTCCTGCTTGGCTGCCTCTGCCTTGTTGATGATGGCCGTCTTGTCACCTTCTGACTGAAGAATCTGTGCCTGCTTCTTTCCTTCTGAGGTCAGAATAGTGGCACGCTTGTTTCGCTCGGCCTGCATCTGCTTCTCCATGGCCTGAAGAACGCTCTGCGGAGGAGTGATGTCCTGAAGTTCCACACGGTTGACCTTTACGCCCCATTTGTTAGTAGCGTCGTCAAGTACGCCGCGCAGCTTGCTATTTATAGTATCGCGTGAGGTCAGCGTCTGGTCTAGCTCCATCTCGCCTATAATGTTACGAAGCGTTGTCTGGGTGAGCTTCTCTATGGCATTAGGCAGATTGTTTATCTCATAAACAGCCTTGTTTGGATCTACTATCTGGAAATAAAGCAAGGCATTGATCTGCATCTGAATGTTGTCCTTGGTGATTACGTTCTGACGGTCGAAATCATAAACCTGCTCACGAAGGTCGATGGTGGTGGTATAGATATACCTTCCGTTCTGAACGGAGACAATCTGCTTGGCACGGTCTATAAATGGTATTATGATATTTATACCGGGACCGAGTGTAGCATAGTAACGTCCGAGACGTTCGATTATCTTTGTCTCACTCTGCGGTATAATCACTACTGACATCTTTACGAAAATAATGGCAAGCACCACTATTGCTATAACAAAATAAACTACCATAAAGCTTTTAAATTATTTGGGTTAATAAAAATCATCTTACTGTTACTATTACCGAATCACGTGCGACTACAGTGACCTCATCGCCTTTCTCAAACGTTAATCCGCCGTCGCCGACGGCACGCCATTCATCTCCGTCTATCTTCACATAGCCCGGCTTTGACGCCTCGATGGGCTCGATGACTATTCCACGGCGGCCGATAATGGCATCGGCGTTTGTCACGAGTTTTCTGCCAGGCTTGCGCAGATGCTTGACAAGCTGCGGACGGACCAGCAGTATGCTGAGCACAGAGGCAACGGCCCACACCAGCACCTGCATCCACAACGACACTTCTAATGCCGCCGCAGGAACTGTGATAAGTGCGCCTATGGCAAAACATGTGACATAGAAGTCGCCGGATGACAGCTCTATTATCAAACATACGAACATTATGACTGTCCACAGCAGCCACATGTTTTGTGAAAGGTAATCAATCATGGCTCGTAAGGTTTATATAAAAAAAACTTTTCTGGAAATATATGAAAAACAACTTTGCAACAGAAAATTGTAACACGTGCAGGATGCGGCGCCCCATTCGTTTTCCTACATACCGGTGGAACATAAACGTGGCCGCCCGCAAAGATTTGCAATCACACGAATACGTTATCTTCTTCTCTTTGTTTTACTTGTTTTCCTGCTGCGGATTTTTGTTGTCTTCTTAACTGACGACGAAGAAGTAGATTTCACAGAAGGCTTGTAATAAGCAAGAGCCTCAGGCATCTCTTTCTGCAGGGCCTCAATGCGATGGGCATCAGACGGGTGGGTGGACATCAGCTCGTTGGTGGCAGAAGCCTTTGTTGCCATGCGCTGCCAGAACGGTATCGCTGTACGAGGATCGTAACCAGCCATGGCCGCAAAGATTATTCCAAGATGATCTGCCTCAAGCTCATCGTCGCGGCTGTATTTGAGGTTTTTAAACGAGAAATATGTCGAGGCTGCCTGCGAGGCTATGCTGGCTGCGTCTGAGCTGCCGGTGACTGCTCCGAGAATGGCTGAGCCAATGTTTACGCCGATACTCTGGTTTTGCCTCTTAGTATACTGCTCGGCACTGTGCTTGGCTACGGCATGCGCTATCTCATGACCTAGTACTACGGCAAGCTGATCGTCTGACGTGGCATAGGCAAACAGTCCCTCATAGACTACTATCTTTCCGCCAGGCATACAAAATGCGTTTGCCTGCGTGTCCTGAACAAGATTGAATTCCCAGTTGAAATCCTTCACCTGACTGGCATAGCCGTTGTTGACGAGATAATTTTCAACGGCATGGGCAAGATTCGTGCCGACACGCACCACTCTGTTTGTCCATTCCGTATTTGTCGACTTCTTGGCGGAAGACAGATACTTGCGGTATTCCTGTGCTGAGAGGCTGAGTATCTGCTGTTCCTGAGATGCTGATATCTTATGTGTCCGACCTGTTATCGGTACCTTTTCTGTAGTTCCGCATGAAGCAAGCACAACGGCAAGCCCTACGTACAATAATATCCTTCCAAATGTTCTTCTCATATTGTTTGTTTTTATATGCATACACACTGCCCAGTTTTTTACTGCTTGAAGTAACTGACAGCCTGTTAGCCGCTATAAACATTATAACTAATATAGGTTAAAACAAAATTATGTAAAAAAGACTGAATAACAAAATAAAAAAACATTTATTTTTTATTTTGACATATAATTGAAATGACTAAATGTAACCGAACGCAACTACGTGCAGCAAGAATGTTTTTTAACCGCTGACGGCAGCAGCACCATGCACGTGGGCAAATTCCGTGGCATTTACAAAAGTCTGTGACTGACCACAAATCAGCATGTTTTGTTGGCAATATATTTCGCAACGTGTAGGGGCCGCGCCCCGTGCCGGCCCACAAGAACTGTCATAACCGCTGAAAATAATCGTATGCGTTTTGATGTTTCGGT
>OMUH01000059.1 GCA_900314195.1 uncultured Prevotella sp. | reverse complement strand
ACTGATTGTTCTCGTTGAGATTAAACATAAAGCTGTAAATTTTCGGCAAAGGTCGAAAATTTACAGCTTATAGAAAAGGCGGCCTAAATTGAATGGTTACTCTTGAACGCGGACAACATTTCATTATTAAAATCTAAAAGTCAAGTTGAAAATTAAATTTCGCTGAATAGATACATAATATCACGCACTTTCGAAAGTTACAACCAATGTTATATTGCTACTTACACCTTAACAGATAATTCAATTAACACGCTCAGTGCATAGAGCAGACTAGTCCTAAACTGTATAATAATCTTATCCACAAACTTGCAAGGTGCGACAGACGGTAATGGATATATAATAAACGCAATGAAGTTTCAATCCACGCACCCCGTGCTGGGTGCGACTTACATAATATGCCGATTTATCATGGTTCATAAGTTTCAATCCACGCACCCCGTGCGGGGTGCGACCATAAAGCGACCGCACCCATGCCGAACGTCCGCGTTTCAATCCACGCACCCCGTGCGGGGTGCGACAAAGAAGATCAATCAGCCAAACACTCTATACCCGTTTCAATCCACGCACCCCGTGCGGGGTGCGACGTTTACTGACTTCTGCATTTCGCCGGACATCTCGTTTCAATCCACGCACCCCGTGCGGGGTGCGACCTTTCTTCTTCAACACTCGAAAATAATGCTCGTGCGTTTCAATCCACGCACCCCGTGCGGGGTGCGACACGGGCAAAACAGGCAAGGGCAGCCGCAGCAAAGTTTCAATCCACGCACCCCGTGCGGGGTGCGACAGAGGGTATTAGTTACCTCGAAGTCAAGAAGCTCGAGTTTCAATCCACGCACCCCGTGCGGGGTGCGACAGATATTTGCGACGAGCTGGAAGGCTACTATCGTTTCAATCCACGCACCCCGTGCGGGGTGCGACTATTAATTTCGCTAAAAAATGTCGTTGAAGTATTGTTTCAATCCACGCACCCCGTGCGGGGTGCGACAAGCAGTACATGACGGCCTTTCCCGTCTGGTATGTTTCAATCCACGCACCCCGTGCGGGGTGCGACCTATTTTCGCGCATCTTTTCCGCAGACGGCTTTCTGTTTCAATCCACGCACCCCGTGCGGGGTGCGACGGACATGGCAGCCCATATATGTAGAAGTCACATGTTTCAATCCACGCACCCCGTGCGGGGTGCGACTCTGTCTGCTGCGGTGTCATGTTGTGCTTCTTTGCGTTTCAATCCACGCACCCCGTGCGGGGTGCGACATCCATCTGTTCGCAAACATCATCCACACAAGATGTTTCAATCCACGCACCCCGTGCGGGGTGCGACATTTACTTCCAGCTTTCATGTTACTCTGTGTAGGTTTCAATCCACGCACCCCGTGCGGGGTGCGACAATCAACTTGAATAACATTATCCTACTAACTTGTTTCAATCCACGCACCCCGTGCGGGGTGCGACTTCCGCCCCGTTATATAGTTGAACCTATATGTTGTTTCAATCCACGCACCCCGTGCGGGGTGCGACTATAGCACATCGCACGGGTCAATACAACGTTTCGTTTCAATCCACGCACCCCGTGCGGGGTGCGACATAGGCCAGCCAGTGAGCGTTTCATTCAGCGGTGTTTCAATCCACGCACCCCGTGCGGGGTGCGACTATATAACGGGGCGGAAATGTATATATTTTATTGTTTCAATCCACGCACCCCGTGCGGGGTGCGACCGGAGAGCAGATAACAAGAGTATATCAACCCAACGTGTTTCAATCCACGCACCCCGTGCGGGGTGCGACACCTCGCAACGCTTAACGAGCCGGCCGCATGGAGTTTCAATCCACGCACCCCGTGCGGGGTGCGACGTGCACAACATTTTAATATTATTAATACTATGGCAGTTTCAATCCACGCACCCCGTGCGGGGTGCGACCTTCTACGACTTCGAGGTGGCGCTGAACATGATGTTTCAATCCACGCACCCCGTGCGGGGTGCGACGCAGCCCAGACAATGACAACAGCAGCAGCGACAGAGTTTCAATCCACGCACCCCGTGCGGGGTGCGACCTCCTTCCTGTTGCACCAGCCCTGCGAGAAGCGTTTCAATCCACGCACCCCGTGCGGGGTGCGACTTCTTGCGAGAACGAGCAGAAGCTCCGTGGCCCGTTTCAATCCACGCACCCCGTGCGGGGTGCGACATATTTATGTTCAATCTTCCTCGTTCAGCTCTTTGTTTCAATCCACGCACCCCGTGCGGGGTGCGACTTTGCGTCAAGCGCTGTCTTCACAGCCTTGTTCTGTTTCAATCCACGCACCCCGTGCGGGGTGCGACAGTTGTTATATCATTATCTTAATAATCAAATACTTATAACATAATTTATGCGAATCTAAAATCGTCATTATAAGAAATACAAAAAAAATATAAAATAAAGATATAACAATCAATGTATATAATATATGCGAACCTTCCGTAAATTTTAAAGGTACTTATTGTTCGCATTTGTAAACTTCCACATATAAATCAACCAATAAGTCTATATAATTAGATTTTCTTCAACATTAACACCAATCTTAATTCCTAGCGTTTCAACCTTTGCAGAATAATTATTACCTAAATTATATAACCTTATTGTATCATGTTTTTCATCCATGATGCTTTTAAGTTCCAGCTTTAATTTAGTGTATTGCGAAAAGTCAACAACACATTCAAACACCGAGTTCTGAACACGCTGTCCATAATTCCGGCATATCTTTGCGACTTGTTGCAATCTATGCTGTCCGCTTGGCGAAACAGTCTCTACATCATAAGTAACGAGGATAAGCATATTAATATTGTGCTGATAGAGGATTTTTTATTGAATTATAAAAACAGGGTATCCATCAAGATTACCTCGTATATATCTTGCAAGAAGCATGGCTTGTATATATGGCAGAAGTCCTACATAAACATTTTCTTTAAGATATGGATGAGTTATCGTTTCTTTTTTTCTTTTTTGCCAAGCAGAAAGCACTGTTTTCTTACAAGAATCGGTCATAATTATATTTTCCTGGCCATTCTCTATAAAATCATTTGCAGTTACCTGACCGCGATTTATTAATGACAGAACAAGCCTGTCAGCCAAGTAACCACGGAATTCTTCCATTATATCAAGTGCAAGGCTTATTCTGCCAGGTCTGTCAGTATGCATAAAACCGACATAAGGATCTAACCCAACTGTTTCCAAAGCTGACTGGCATTCGTGTGCCAAAAGAGTATAAACAAACGACAGCAAACAATTTGTTGGATCTTTTGGAGGTCTTCTGTTACGACCATTAAAAGCAAATATATTTTCTTTGGAGGTAATCATTTGTCCGAAAAGTGAAAAATAAGCATTTGCCGCATCACCTTCCACTCCACGAAGAGTATCCATCTTCTCGCATTTTGAAACATTATATCTGTCATTGTCCAACAATGATGCAATGCGCTTATAATTATCAATATCCTGTATCATTTGAAGATGATCACGGCGAAAACGGTCCAGTATCTTACGCGAATTAAGTATTTTACCGCCTATCATCACCTTACTTAGATTAAGGCTCCAATTATGATCGTCTGCGAATCTGTACTGTCTGCGCCTTAACAACACGTTTCCATTCACCCGACCAGTTACACGAGCCAGGAACTGTCCGTTAGGCGTAAGAAAACACATGCCTATGTTTTTTTTCTGCACACATAGACATCAAATATTGAGAAGCGCCAAGCCTATTAAAACAGACTATACCTTCCAAATTTATTGCCGGTATTCTCAACACCTCATTCTGTTCAAGTTTGGCTACTACATTATCACCGTCTTTAATTAGATAAACATCCGGATTAGTGACATAAAGCGTATTAAGCAACTTTCTCATTGGCTCAAAAGTTTAAGATATTCTTTAACTGATGATGCATGCCGTAAATCTTGTGACATGCAAATATTTTGCAATGAACATGATTTACATTTCCTTTCAGCTTTAGCATCTGGCATTTCTCCGCTAGCGAACAAGCCATGCATAACATTGGAAAGTTCTGTCACTCGTTTGCGTAAAGTTTCACTAAATGTGACATAAGTTCTACGTCTTGTCTCGCCATAAAAGAATGCGCCGCGGAGTATTTCTATTCCGTACATTTCTTCCAGGCACATAGCCTGAGCACAAAGTTGCACTTCATCAATGTCGTTATTCTTAGCCTTTCCATGCTTATATTCTATTGGCAGTACCTGCCAATTTCCAGGAAAGCGGCTGATAATAAAAGGCTTTTTTGCTTCATCTTGCAACGGATAAAGTTCCAGAAAATCTGCAATTCCAAAGAATCCAAGTTGGTATGATTTTACAGAGACAGACCTTAAAGTTACAATACCGTCGTCGTATTCCATAGCATAAGGATTGTCTACTCTGCGGTGAAGCCAATCACCTTCTATTGTAAGGTGATTGTCTTCCCACTGAGAATCAACGTATGCCAACGCCCACTGTCTCGGGCAAAATGCAAAATGCTGGATACCGGACAGCATCAACAGGTCATCGTCTGTATACATTCCTATACACTATATAAGATTCAGTATCTCCACCCCTTGTGGCAGATTGCCTTCGTCTATCATGACATCATAATCGTCAAATGAACGCGGAGGGCGCGAAGCGTCCTTCAATGTAACGCTGACACGGTCAAAAAGCTGATAGGATGGTGCATTGCCAAGTTCTGAATCATGACGGAACACAATCAGCCTGCGAGAGCACATCATACCACGAGCTGCACTGTGGTCAACATCGAACATGTTTTTCAAAGCCTCCCAAAACAGATTTAAGTCATCTTCTGTAAATCCGGTTTGTTTAGCAAGATTTGCGGAAACATAACCATGTGTAAGATAGAGACCATACGGAACCGTATATTTACGTCCCATAGTCTGCCGTGTACCAAAGTCTTCTTCTTTTGTATCTTTATCATCGGCTACAGCCATTCGTGTTATTGTATGTTCAGACGTTACAATTGGAGAAACAGAACGTCCGAAGGTAAGCTGTATAGGTCCTCTAACCTGTCCGGCATTTTTCTTTTTAAGTGACATTACTGCACCGAAAGCCCTGACATCATAAAATTTCTCACACATTACCTTTCGTGATTCTTTTCCCGGCGCTTCATTTTTCGTGCTATCTGCGATAGTAGCTCCAAGCACACTTCCCTCTTTAATAAAAATGCCATAATTCGGCTGTCCGTATTTTACTGCCTGTACGTAATTTCGCACTTTTCTTTTCAAACATACGTCTGTGACAAGTCCTTCACCGGTTTCAGCATCTATGCGTGGCATGTTGCCAGCATCAGGGTCACCGTTCGGATTGCCGTCTTCAACATCAAACAGGTAGATAAAATCATAACGATTCTTTATTGGTTCCATAATTGAATTTGTTTAAATATATAATGAAGAGTTTATTTATTATTAATGTTGTCTGAGACCTCGGTATCATCCTTTTTCTTGAAAAAGGACTGATGCTGATGATAATAACCAATTGTAAAGCGCGACTGATCGTCCAATGAAAAGTGTGCAGGAAGACCATTTGAATTGATGTTGTCCATAACTTCTCCTTTCAATTTTTCGAAATAGACCTGTCTTGCCTGAGACAATTTTTGTATATGGTGATTAGACAATGCTGAAAGTCTGGCAAATGCCAGGTTCGGTGTGCATGAGAATGAATCAAAATACCGGTCTTTTACAGTGGAATTTACTCCACCCGGATTAGCCTCCTGCTGTATCTTTTCAAATATTGCGAAAAGTCTGCCGCAAAGGTAAGCCTGATTGTTGTTTGTTAAATCTAATGACATAGTTATTTGTTTTTCGTTATTATTTCTTTTTCTGTTTAGATATGCTTTCAGTAAGGCTGAGCGTTTGCGTGCTATTTTTTTGTCAGCCCTTATGCGTTCAATTGTCTGCAGCTGAAGCAGCTCTGGAAAAGGTAATCCTTCAAGTATAGCCCGCATCATAGACTGAAACAGTTGCGGCGGCAAGTTTTCGTCTTTACCTTGCAACGATATACTTCGCAGCAAGTCCCCAAGCGGCAAGTATTCTTTGTCATTAGGTCCCAGATCTATTTCCAAGTCTTTAAAATACTTTCGGATGTTGGCTGCTATAGTCCTTACCGTCTCCTCTTCCCATAGTTTTACAGCAATACGCTTATTGTTCGGACTAAGAAGAAGCAGATAAAACATCGTATCATCATCATCGGTAAGAGAACCCGTCAGCGGAGCTTTCATCAATGCTGATATCCTCTTAACATTACTGTCAGGGTCATCTTTGGGCGTTGCCACAAAAAATGATGGAAAAGATTGTTCAAGCTCATTATCTTTTGCCGCCCAAAACACTAGCGTATCTTTGTTAAAAAAATACTTATTCTTTGATTTCGGCGACAGCAGCGTATTCAATGCAGTTGTATAAGCATAGTTCGCTTCTTCCGATATGGGAGCATTAAATCCTTGTTCTTTCTGATAAGAATCATATCCTGAACCTTTCTGAAATCCAACAAGCTTCGCTCCGCTGGCATTGGCATTACGCAAATAGATGGCATTGTTGAGAACAGCTATAGGCTTATGCTCTCCGGTTACAAGACACAAACCTGTCGGTTCATTTTCATCATCATCACCGTAATTAAATTTTTTTTCACAACCAACAGGTTCATGTTCCGTAAGCAATCGAAAAGCAAAATTAGTACCGTCTTTTTTAAAAGCCTCTTCATAAAGCGAATCTTGCTTTATCTTGCTGATGTTTGCATTCTTTTTTTCATAGAATTTTAATACCGCGGCTAATGAGGCATTACCTGGATTAAGTTTCAGAAGACGATTAAGTTCTTTTTGAAACGATTTATTCTGCAAATGTCCGTTCTCAACGCTTTTAGAATTATTAAAATCCATTTTCTTCGGAAAACCGAACACATAGCCGTAGTGATCCCATAGACTGTTTGCGACAGTCCAGCTTTTGCTGCCTGAACGCCCTTTGGAATGACTGAGCATGAATTGCTTCGGATGTTGATCTTTCCCTTCGCCTTCTAATGTCGATTCCAATCTGATGAAATCGCCTTCTTTATTAATGACAACAATATACGGAATAGGCTTCCATTCTCTGCCGTATGGCGGCATCTCGCCGAGTGCAGCCTTACGGTCATAATATTCACAAAGTGCCTGCAATATCATCTTAACACCTCCTCACTTTCTTTTGGCGGAACAATAATAACACCATGATTCATCTGCACCCGGTAAAACAACGCCGTTGCAGGTTTCTCACCGTAAGTATCACCTTCTTGAAAATCCATATCATACAACATCAATCCAAGATCACGAGTTTCATCTATTCCATCATTATAAGCCGTAGGTTCAACAAGACAGAAATTACAAGAAAACTCACGACAGCCTAAATACGGCTGATTGAAACACTGGCCTTTTGATGCACGACGCTCGAACATAGCATTATACTTACCTGGATTTTCGTCCTTGGCATACTTTCGTTGTTCTTCAGTCGGACGGTCTTTGACAGGGATGAACTCCTGCCGTGCAAAAATGCGATAACGGACATTACGCAAAATCATCGAAGAACGTTGCTGTCTGTTTTCCTCGATTATCAGTCCGTCTGAAGAAGGACTCATAGTCTTGCCAACCTCATTGCGTTTAATATTAAACCATCTGATAGGATTAAGCACTTCTATCCTTGTCACCTGCCAATGAATGGCAGGTTTCCAAAAGATTGCCTCGAAAATTGCCCTTGCAGCAGACGGTGTAATGACATCATAGCTCACACGCTCCACTTTCAGCTCAGGCCGGGTAAAGCATGCAAAATCACCCCACACTTCAAGGCAGTATTCTTTGTCATGATATTCCATGTAGTTTATAGTTTATATGATTTATCCATTTATATCAAAAGGTCGTTTTCCAACCATTTATTGTCAAATACAAGGCCAGTATTTTCATCATAATTGCTCCGGTCTGGAAGGACATAAATATAGTCACTCAGTTTAACAGTACCTAAATGTTCAACATCGTCCCGTCTGTTTATAGGGATGTTTACACTGTACCTCTGCAGTTTGCGAAAAAGCTGCGGTGAATATACACCATTTCGCAGTTGTTCTGTCAGTTTCTCACCCTCAACAGAATATGGTACATATATTGCCAAAGACTTATCATCAATCAAACGAAATGCGTTGGCAGCCGATTCAAAATCCGGGCATATTTTATAAAGGTCCTCCGTTACACCGGATTTGTCTGTATCATTCAGTTTTGAATAAAACAGACGAAAGTATTCTTGTGCTGTTTCAGGACTAAGAAAATCTGTTTCACCTGCATTTAGCAAATCTCTCGCGGTGTCTGTTGCCTTAGCCATTATCCCGCGAAGACGAGCTCCGTCAAGACTGAACACATGAACCTGTCCCATCTGCTGTTTTCCTTCGCGGTTGCATCTGCCTGCCGATTGAGCTATAGAGTCCAGCCCAACCATCTCGCGCCATACGACGGGGAAATCAATATCTACACCGGCTTCTATAAGCTGAGTGCTGATTACTTTAACCGGCTCACCTTTCTGTAATTTTTCCTTTATAACTTTAATTTCGTCACTGATATGTTGTTGGCACATCATTCTTGACAGATGGATTGTGTTTTTTCTGTCATGCAAGGCATTGTAAAGCTGTTGTGCCTCGTTACGTGTATTTACAACACAAAGGATTTGTTCTGATTCCGAAATGATATCTGCAAGTGAATTGAATGTATATGTATCCTTCTCAAATTTAATTGTTACACGACGCATTTTTTTGAACAACCCATCGACATCATGAATTATCTCTTGGCTTTCCAAGCCGTCAAACTCAGTCTGCCCACTTCCTATTTTACCGGAAAAAGCAGGCTGCGTGGCTGTAGTCAGCAAAATACTTGTTCCCATATATTTGCTCAAACTGCTCAGTATGTCTATTATCGGGTGCAAATTTTCTGCTGGCAGAGTTTGTACCTCATCAAGAATAAGCACAGATTTGGCTATATTATGAAGTTTGCGGCAGCATGACGGTTTGTTTGAATACAATGATTCAAAAAGCTGCACGTTCGTAGTAACAATAATCGGAGCATCCCAGTTTTCTGTGGCTAACTTCATAGCTTGTCTACGCTTATCAGGCATTTTGTCAATGTCTACATAGCTATGATGTTCAACAACATTGTCCTGGCCGAATATTTTTCGAAGACTGTCAGCAGTTTGAGTAACAATGCTTGTGTAAGGTATCGCTATAATTATCCTCTCCAAGCCGTATTTCATGGCATGTTTCATTGCCCATAGAAGTGACGACAAGGTCTTTCCACCGCCAGTCGGTACAGTAAGACTGTATATGCCCTGCGGAAAGACTGCCGCCTCGCGGCAAGCGTTTTGTATGTCTGCTCGAATTGCATTTACTTTTGTTGCAGGCACTCTGTTTGATAAATCTAAAAGATATTCGTCAAGAATTGGACTTAATTGTGAAAGTGTTTTGTATTTACCACGAGCTTCAAAACATTCCGGCTTCATAAATCTTTCAGTATCAAGCCAGTCTGCATCCACAAGACAAGAATACAACATACGAATCCACACATGCCATCCCTTAGGTGTAAGAGTATTATTATCAAAATGTGGATTCGGTAAATTTGGCAGAGAATTGTATTTAGGCAAGACACCGCGAATATCGTCAAGATAATGCTGTGACTGAGAAGACAGATGAAACTGAAGATTACTGCGTCCATCACCGACATAATCCATTAATCCGGCATGATGTCCACAAATACAATAAGCAACAGGAAGGGACGAATTACCTAATAATTCCTTTGAAAGTAAAGTCCCGGCAGTTGCATGATCTACTTTACCAGGATCTTTTATCGATGTGTCAAAGCCAGAAGCTGACTTTATATGATTCTGAAAATCTGGCGAATATTTTCCTATGTCATGCCACAACCCACACAGCTTCGCCCATGGGCCTGCGCCAAAAGGCTCTGCCATTTTCTCAGCAAAAACAGATGTTCCGATACAATGTTCCTTTATTGACTGAGTTTCAAAACCAGTAATAGTTGTTTTTATATGTGCGTAATCTGTCATTATTTTATAAATCACAATATATTAAAGCCAAAATTTCGGCACATCTTAAAAGTTAATAGACTCATTTGCGAATTTAGCAAAGAATATTCAAAATACAAATAAAATTATCGCGTTTTTTTATTTACACAGGTATTTCAATAAGTATAAAGAATTTTTAACACTAAGTATAAACAAACATAGTAACTGGTTAGCTAAGCATAGTAAAAAAAAAATAGCTTCCGCTACTTTAATAACTAATTCAGCAATAGTAGCATAATGTTTTTTAAAAAAACGTATGTGTTGACCATACGTGCATGGTGCGGCTCTGATATAACTTCGGCTTTTACTTATAAAGAGGCATTCGTTGAATAGTTACATATCAGCAAAAACTTCTGAACCGTTATGACGGAATTTTATTCCAGTTCTTCGCGGCTGATGATTCGCATGTAATCATCATAAGGAATATGGCGGCCTCCCATGCTCTTCAGATGCGGCGTTTCAAACTGACAGTCTATCAGTCCGCCGCGGCCGCTGAGCATGCTGGCCAGGTGAATAAGGGCGAGCTTCGATGCCGACGGCTTGTCGGAGAACATGCTCTCGCCGAAGAACGACGTGCCTATGGCCACACCGTAAAGTCCGCCGGCCAGTTCTCCGTCCTTCCATACCTCTACGCTGTGTGCAAACCCCATGTCATGAAGACGCGTATAAGCAGCTATCATATCCGGACCAAGCCATGCACCTTCCATGTCATATCGTCCGCCGGCATGAGCACACCTGTTAATGACCATGCCGAAACATCTGTCAACGGTAACGCTGTATGCTCCGCTGTTGATAAGCGTACGCATACTGTGGCTGACATGAATCTCTTCAGGAAAGATTACGAACCTGTCAAGCGGACAGTACCACAAAATCTCGTCACTGCCCTCCTCACCGTCGTAGCTGCGGAAGCTGTACCACGGGAAGATGCCGTTTGAATAAGCCAGCAGAAGACGGTCGGCCGACAGATCACCGCCTACCGCTATCAGTCCGTCATCGTCACCATAGTGAGGGTCAGGAAACGCAAGCTGCTCATTCAATCGCCAGACCGTCATTGCCACGTGTAATTCTAACCGTACCGCCTTTGGCGAGCCTGCCGAAGAGAATGCCGCGCATGAGCAGCGGCTTGAGGTCGCGAGCTATCACCCTGTCCATCTCACGTGCACCGTATTCCGGCGTGAATCCTTTCTCAAGCAGATAGCTGCGGCCGGCCTCATCGAGCGTCATGCTAACCTTCTTCTTCTTCAGCATGGCCTCAAGGCGTGCAAGCTTCTTGTCAAGGATGGCCGACGCCATTGCCCGCGTAATGTCTCTGAACACCACTGTCTGCGACAGACGGTTTATAAACTCCGGACGGAACATCTTCTTAACGGCGTCGAGCATGGCCTGTCCGCGTGTTATGCTGCCCGTGAATCCTACAGAGGCCTGCGAGGCATACTGTGCGCCGGCGTTTGATGTCATTATGATAATGACATTACGGAAATCAGCCTTTCTGCCGCGGTTGTCGGTGAGCACGGCATAGTCCATGACCTGAAGAAGAATATTGTAAATATCCTGATGCGCCTTTTCAATCTCATCGAGCAGCAGCACGCAGTTTGGTGTCTTGCGAATGGCATCAGTGAGCAGTCCGCCGTCTTCATAGCCCACATACCCTGCCGGCGAGCCAATGAGCTTGGCCACAGTGTGCTTCTCGGAATATTCACTCATGTCAAAGCGCACGAGGCTCACGCCGAGCTCTTGTGCGAGCACGCGCGCCACCTCAGTCTTTCCCACTCCGGTAGGTCCCACGAAGAGCAGACTTGCCAGCGGCTTGCCGTCATCCTGCAGTCCGGCCTTGGCCATCTGTACGGCCTCCACCACCTGTCTGACAGCCTCATCCTGTCCGAATATCTGTTTCTGCATACGGCTGAGCAGTGTAGACAGCTCTTTGTTATCCTCGCTCTTCAGTGCCGAGGCATCTATGCGGCACGTGCGCATGAGCACCTGGCGTATTATGTCTTTTCCTACATGCTGGGTCTTTACGCCCTCCTTCGGATGGAGCTCGCGCCACGCGCCGGCCTCGTCAACAATGTCTATTGCCTTGTCGGGCAGACAGCGGTCAGTGACATACTTCGCCGAGGCATGAACAGCATATTCAATGACACCCTTGTCAAACACCACCTTGTGGAATCTGGAATAATCTTTTTTCAGGCCGTTGAGAATCTCCACAGTCTCTTCTTCCGACGGCTCTTTTATGTCGATGAGCTGGAACCTGCGCACCACGCTCTTCGCCCCTGCCAGCGACCGCTTGAAGTCCTCGTATGTCGTTGAGCCTATGAAGCGAATGTCACCATTCTCAAGATAAGGCTTCAGCAAGTCGGCAGCCCCCGGGCCGTCGGAGCCGTGGCCGTTGCTCACTATGGTGTGTATCTCATCGATATATATAATTGAACCGGGCTCTTTCTTCGCGCCATCCATAATCTTTTTAATGCGGTTTTCGAAATCACCTCGATACTGCGTACCGGCCAGCATGCTACCCATGTCCATTGAATATATGCGGCAGTTTTTCAATCTTTCTGGCACGTCACCACGGTTTATCATATCCGCCAGTCCATATACGAGCGCCGTTTTTCCCACTCCCGGCTCACCCACATGCAGCGGGTTGTTCTTGTCTTTGCGGCACAGCACCTGCACGGTGCGCTCAAGCTCGGCACGCCGGCCTATGAGCGGGTTGTGGCGGCTGCATTCATCATTGACACACGTCACCATAGTGTGCCAGTCTGCATCAGCATCAATGCCGTCGCTTGCTCCGAACGGCGAGAAGAAGATATTCGGATTCAGCTTTCCTTGTCCGTTCTTTTCTTCATCATCATTATCATTTGTGCTGCCGTCGTCAGAGTCGGAGTCATCATAGTCAGCGTCAGCATTGTCATTAGTCAGCAGCCTGATGTCCGACAATACTTTCCCTACTTTATCTATAATGCTTCCTTTCCCGTCATAAAAAGGCTTCATTATCTTTTTGCAGAACTCCGCCTCCCTGTCGCCGAGCTCCAGCCTTAGGAAGTATGCTGCCCACGATTCTTTCAGGCCGAGAATGGCAACGACATAATGCTGCCAGTCTACAACCATACTCATTTCTGTTTTTATTGATTCGTGAACGGCATCTACTATGACATGGCCCAGCTGTACAGACAGCTCCGGCCGCAAATCAGTTTTCTCATCAATGCTGCTCAGATATTCGTCAAGATGAGCCTGCAGGCTGTTGGCATCACCGCCCATGCTTCTAAGAGCATTTCTGAAATCATCCACATAGGCTATACCGAAGAGCAAGTGCTCCGGAGTGACATATTGCTGCTCCATGGTGCAGCATTTTATTATAGCATAATCTATATAAGTGTTCATATCCTTCTGTTTATGATTGTCAGTCCTCCTCGCACGTAACCTTCAGCGGAAAGCCGGCACTGCGCGCCAGCTGCATGGCACGCTGCGTGCGCGACGTAGCAATGTCATAGCTGTACCGTCCCACAACGCACTGCCCGTTCCTGTCTACATCGAGCATGATGCGCGTAGCCTCCGCCTCCGGCTTAAGGAACACATGTTCGAGCACCATCACAACAAAATCCATCGTGGTGAAATCGTCATTCCACATCGTAACAGTCCAGCTGCCCGGTGCCTTTATGACAACATGCTCTCTTACCTTTTCTTTCTTTATAGTCTTTTCTTTTGCCATACTGCTGCAAAGGTAACAATTAGGATATTAATGACAGCAGAAACTTTGATTTTTTTATAATCAACATGGTAAACGCATTTTTTTGCCGGCTCAGCAAGCAAAGCTTGATTTTACCCGTCAAATGCGAAAAATACTGACAACTGAGTTTTCAAAAATGGCAGAAAACAGAGCCAATCTATTGCCGGTCGTGCAGGATGGCATTCTCGCACGATTTATAATATACAGATAATCAATAGCTTGTAATTTTATTACAAGAACAAAACATCTAAAACGGTCATTTATGTAATAAAAACAGAAAAATAAAGCATTGATTTAGCAACCGTAAAGCAATGCTTTGGAAAAATATCTCCGTGCAACAGAAATTTATCTCATTGCTTTACGACATGAAAACAATGAAACGGGTGAAAAAATGAGAATATATTTATATTTTATACAAAAGAAGAGAAATTACAGAGCTGAGTCCGAATTTTTTTTAGCCGTATTTTTAGTTAATATTCTTTAATTTCTTCGGAATTTTATTTACATAACAGAATGGCAAATAAAATTCCGGAGAAACAAACAAAAAGCTCAGCCGTGCAGTTCGCGGCGCATTTCCCGGCCTATCTTACCCCAGTAAGGCACATGCTTCATAGTGCTTCTGACGGGAGTGACATGCCACAGCAGCATGAGCAGCATGAAAAATGACGCTCCGAGACATGTTGCGCCGTAGAGCTGCTTGATGCTCATCATTATGCCGTCAGGAACGGTGAATGGCAGCGTGCCCGAAAGATTGTATGCCGTCAGCCGCCGCATCCAATAGCTGTATATGCCGGAGCACATCGTGTCAACGAGTCCGTTGCGCACGAACCCGGCTATAGTGAGCCCCATGAAAAAATGCTGGAACGGCAGCAGCTCCTCAAGATAGAGCGTCAGCGTGACGAAGAAGATGGTATATCCGAACGAGCGGATGAACGTAGGCACCCAGAGCATATAGAAAGCCGCGCCCGGCGTGATGAGGAAATACATCAGCAGCTGATATACAAGCAGAAAACCGAAGCCGATGGTAAGCAGTCGTGTGTAAGGCAGCCGCAGCATCTTCATCCACCACAGGCAGAACAGACATCCAGTTACGTTTCCGAAGATGACCACAAGGTTAAGAAACGATGTTGTCATCATGCCCCAGTGCATAATCTGCCCAGTAAATATGTTCTGCAGCGCGTTCGGCGTACTGTTCATGAGCTCCGCAACGGCGAACATGACAAGTATAGGCCACAAGGCCTTATACTTGAACACGTTAATGTCGATATAAGCATGGTGAATGTGGCGCATGCGGTTAAAGGCAAACAGAAACGTGAAGGGCACTATGCATAGCACGGCACACCACAGCCGGCTGTCGGTCCAGTTGTAATATTCTGCATAGCAGAACAGCCAGATGACCTCAAGCAGGAATGCCGACCACAGTGCCAGTCCGAGCCAGTCGACCGACACGAAAGGCAGTGGCTTCATGAACCGGAACGGTTGCGTGCAGGTGTAGAAGAACAGAAGCACAATGGTGAGCAGTCCGATGATGAGCCACTGCATGGCCTGCCACGACCCGCAATAATACGTAAGCTGCTGCGACACCCATGAGCTGCCGCTCATATCGCCGAGAATCACTATGTAAAGCAGCGGAAAGAAAATCTGGAAGTCACGCTTCGGCGTCATCCATAGCTGAATGTTGCTGAACACCTCAAACGTTGCCATGAGCTTCATGAAACAGCAGGCATACGACAGCACGCACAGCAGCGGGAGCGTCTGCGTGCAGTCGGTGAAGTTAAACAGCGCCAGGGTGAGCAGCAGACATACTATCATGCCTGTTATCGAGAAGAGCTCAAGCTGCCTGTTCGTGAACCGGAACTTAAGACGGAAGAGAATAGGGAACGGCATGGCCACGCCAACCACTCCGCAGAGAAAAAGAAACTGCACATCTTCGCGCATGAGTCCCGTTGAGCCCAACATCTGCTGCATGGAACCCATATAAACCGTATCAACGAGCTGGAAGATTACGGCGAACAGCAGATATATCCACGGCTGCAGAGCCTTGGGTATGAACGGTTTCACCATTGGCATGGCGAAAGGACGTCCTATAAACGGATCAGCCATATTGTTAGTTCAAAACCTCCTCTCTGCAAGTTAATAATCAACCTCACACTCTACGCTCAGTCCGCTGAGCAGGCGCTTCACGTCGGCAGCAGAGTTCTCCTTGGTCAGCTCTATGCGCACGGGTACGCGCTGCTCCACCTTCACGAAATTGCCGGTGGCATTATCCTGCGGTATTCCGCTGATGGCTGCTCCGCTGGCTGAGGCAATGGCCGTCACGCGACCGTGGTATGTCACGCCGCTGACAGCATCGCATTTGATGCTTACAGGTTCGCCGATGGTGATATGCTCCATCTGTGTCTCACGATAGTTGGCCTCTACCCACACGCTGCTCTGGTCGGTGATGGTGGCCATGAGCTGGCCCGGCTGGACGAGCTGGCCAACATAAATATTCTTACGGCCGACATATCCGTCGCATGGTGCCGTTATGATGGTATACGACAGGTTCAAGCGTGCAAGGTTAAGACGAGCCTGTGCCACGCTCTCGCCGGCCTTCGACTGTCCGAGGCGCTGCTGCTGTTCGGCTGCTATGCCAGCCGTGGCCGTACGGCTCGCGCCGGCCTGCTTCAGACGGGCCTGCGCGGCCTGCCAGCGTGAACGGGCCTGCTCATAGCGTGTCTTGACGTTGTCATACTGCTGCTGCGTCACGGCACCCTTCTTCAGCAATGCCGAGAAACGGTCGTAGTCACGGCGGGCATTGTCCATGCCCTCCTTAGCCTCGCTGACATCGGCGGCAGCCACGCTCATGCCGGCACTGGCCACGCTGACATTGCGCGCCACCGTGGCGATGCCGGCAGAAACAGCACCGCTGCCCTTCTTCTCGCCGCGTACGCCGGCCTCGGCCTCGGCAAGGG
Organism: uncultured Prevotella sp.; assembly: GCA_900314195.1. Lineage (GTDB taxonomy): Bacteria > Bacteroidota > Bacteroidia > Bacteroidales > Bacteroidaceae > Prevotella. The sequence goes on along the minus strand of OMUH01000059.1, from coordinate 3,019 downwards.
CAAGACGAAACTCGGCATCCTCAATGATGGCAAGTGTGTCGCCTTTGTGAACATACTGATAGTCGTGAAAGCGTATCTCGCGTATGAAACCCTGCACACGCGTGTTGACCGGCGTCATGTTACGGTGCACAAGGGCGTTGTCGGTATATTCAACGCTGCCGAGATGCACGAATCGGCTGCACACATATATAACGCCGAGAACCATCAGCGCTATTATCACTATATTGTAAATTCTGACTATTTGTTTTTTTCTGTTCATGATTTCTTTGTCTTGTTTTATTTTTTTCGGGGAATATATCAAAGCGTACCGGCTACATACTTGAGCTTATAATAAGCGTAAGCTATTCCGATGCGCGCATCGGCCTCGCCAAGCTCGGCGTCAAGGCGCGTGTTGCTGGCGTCGAGCATGTCGGTGACAAGGGCCAGCTGGTTCAGGTAGCGGTCGTTGATGACATCATAGTTCTGACGAGCCAGTTCAACCTTCTTGATACATGTGTTAAGTTCGGCATAGCTCTGGTCGTACTCCGTATAAGCGGCATGCATCTGATTGTCGAGCTGCTCGGCAGCGGCGGTCTGCCGCTCACGCGCCTGACGTGTGGCGAGGCGTGCCTGGCTGACCTTGCGGTTGCTCTTGAACAGCGATGACAGCTGATACTGAACGCCGACACCTACAAACCACACGTTGAGGTTCTTGTCTATAGGCGGCAATTCAAAGGTGATAGGTCCGTTGAAATTGTTCTGCAACATGACCTGCACCTTAGGCAGCATCTCGCTGCGCGCCAGTTTTTCGTTTGCCGCAGCCATTTCGGTGCCGACGGCAGCCAGCTTCAGCGACGGACTGCCTGCCGATGCCTGCTGCTGCCACGCTTTCTCGCCGTCACGGCCGTAGGCCACAGATGCCACGTCGTCAGCAGGATCTATGCTGACATCGCCGTCAAGACCGAGAGAAAGACACAGCTGATGACTGGCCACGGAACGGGCATTGTGCAGTTCGGTCAGCCGAAGTTTCAGCGTCTCGAGCTGAAGCTCATAGCGTGTGACATCATTCTTCAATGCCACCCCCTGATTGTATTTGTCGTTTATGTTGCTTATCAGCTTCTCCGTAAGGTCTATATTGCTCAACAGCACACGCTCGCGGTTGGCAAGTTTCTGCAGGTCGAGATACTGGCTGAGCACCAGGAAACGCTCGCGCTCGCGTGTAGCATCGACGCTCAGCGAGGCTTGACGCTCACCAAGCTCTGCCATCTTTATGCCGGCGTTTATAGCTCCGCCGCCATAGACTGTCTGACGGGCGTCAACAAGGAACTGATTGCCCCAATGAGGTGACGAAAGGCCATGTGCGTTTGAGAAGTCGCGGTCGGTGAGCTGCACGTTGCCGGCATAGCTGCCAGACAGCTGCACGCTGACATCGGGCAAACGCTGCGAACGTGCAGCACGAACGCCCTCACGAGCCGCATCAACGCCGGTGCGTGAGGCACGAAGAGTGCTGTTGCCATGTTCAAGCAGATCAAACATCTCGCTGACACCAAGACGACGAACCTGCTGCCCGCAGCAAGGCTGAAACGCCATTGCCACAGCAAAAAATAATAATACTGCTGTTTTCTTCATATACTTTTTTATCCTGAATAAATCTTGCAAACGGCACAGCACACCTCTGCTCGGCCGCTTCATTCTTACCTTCTGACAGATAACAAAGAAACGGCCGGACTGTTTCTGCCGTGGCGGAATAAGCCGGCATCAATCATTTGCCGGCTGTAACGGTTTTCCGCCGCAGCATGAAAAAACTTTTAGATGTCATACCGCTGAAATCGTTTGCAAAATTAATTATTTTGCAAATAATGACTGCAAAGAAAACAACTCGCATATTTGGCTTTTTCGGAACATTATGATATTTTTTTTGTAATTTTACAGCCAAAACAAGAACATACAAAGCTTCCTTAATACAATATTAGAAATATATATATAATGCTATGTGTAAAAAAACGGCCACATTTTTTTTCAAATGAATTTTTTCAAATGAACAGAAAAAAGCTGGAGTTTTTTTTTAGCCTTGCTAAACAACAAAGACAATATGGAAACAAAACTTGTCAAGAACAATGCAATAGACATAGACCGGGACATTCATGCCTCCGGACACGGCGCGCTTATTTTCATTACGGACGGAAAGGCTACGCTGCACGTGAATTTCGATGCATGGGAAACGGCTGCGCCGGCGGTGGCAATAATATTTCCTGGCGATGTGGTGAGCTGGAGTAATGTGACTGATGATTACTCGTCAACAGTACTGAGGTATTCTTCTGACGTGCTGCGTGCGGCAAGCCTGAACATAGAGCAGGCCGTCTACGACCGGCTGAGGGAAGACAGGATATGCTCTGCGCCCGAGATTATTGAGAACATAATGAGGCCATTGTTCAAGCTGTTCGGGTTTTATTACGGCAGCAATGAATTCACTGACACCGACCGCATTACAGCCTTACAGCTGCAATCGCTTTTCCTCGGGTTTCATGACTACAGTAATTTTCACGGCAAGACAGAAAACAACCACGAGACAAGCCGCACCAGACAGCTTTTCAGCAAGTTCATGCAGCTGCTCGACGACAACTATCTTAAACAGCGCGATGTGCAGTTCTATACAGAGAAAATGAACATCTCAGGGAAATATCTCGGCAACATAACGCGGCGACAGACTGGCTTGTCGCCGAAAAACATTATTGACGAGTTCATCATGCTCCATCTGCGCCTGCGGCTGCGCGACCACTCGCTGAGCATGAAGCAGATAAGCCGGCAGTTTAACTTTCCTGACCAGGCCGCCCTTACACGCTATTTCAAGCTCCACACCGGCATAACCCCGAAAGCCTACCGCCTGTCTGAAAAAAACAAGAAATAAGACATTACCAAAAAGACGGACACCTTTCAGCAGCTGTCCTAGCTATTCCAGCAAAATCAGCATGTTTTGTTGGCAAGATATTTCGCAACGTGTAGGGGCCGCGCCCCGTGCCGGCCCACAAAAACTGTCATA
>OMUH01000134.1 GCA_900314195.1 uncultured Prevotella sp. | reverse complement strand
CTCTGATTTTTGGTTGGACATAAGCGGTTCCGAAACCATTGGACTCTTCAAGTCCAGTGTTAGTCATCTGCTATCTCCTTACGTAAAGATTCCAAGTCTCCATCTGTTGAAGCTTCCCTCTTCATATTAGCCTCCATCTGTTCTTCTGACAGCGTATGCTTCGCAACCTGTTCCGAGGATGCTGTATCAGCACTGTCTGCTGCAAAGTTACGCAACCATAATGAAATTGTTGCTGCCGAGACCGGAATAATTTTAGAAATTTTGGCCGCTCCCATGCCTTTTTGTTGACCTTTAAGAGTCAACTTTTTCTAGGGTAAGACAATCCGCGGATAGATTCTATCTGACACAGAAGGTGGAAGGTACGTTACTGACGCATCCTACATCTGGAAGGTCGTCATATCAAAAGCCGTTCATGAGGTCGAGCCATTTGGTGACAGAACCCCATTTTGCACCGGATATGCCATCCTCATTGATGAATAGGTAGTCATACTCCAATGGGAGAGCATCCTTGTCAACTATGCATTGTCGTTCGTCTCGTGTTTGGCAACCTCATAGCATCTGAGCATTTTGTCCTTGCTGTCTGGTAATTCAAAAATTAGCTTTTATCCAATATTTTAACTTGTTTAATAATTTTCTTTGAATTTTCTTTGTAATTTAAAATTAAATATTTACTTTAGCAAAAGATTTGAAAGCTAAGTAGAATTAACCTAATGAGATTGAAATAGGAAGAGAGTTTGTACTTTGTCATCGACTAAACGCAGGTGCTTCAAATGTTGAAACAATATTGAATTCCTAACCGTTGTATAAAATATGACGGAGAACATGGGGTTATGTTGTTCAATCATGGGAAAACCGAAAGCTCGACGGCAAAACGATAAGAATTCCCACACTTTTCCTATAAACCTAATACGAACCGCTGCATTTGGGAAACTACAGCAATTACACTAAAGAAAGTTACATCATTGTCCGACAAACAAATTTTAGTTGTAGAGTTTATTGATAGACTATACAATTTATTATAGACCTATTAAAACTACAACCAATAACCCTTGCAATTTCACGGCAAGAGAATCCGTCTTTATTCTTAAAGACATGTTAATATACAAACCTTCTGGGTTTGTGGTCATTAATCTACAAATTATCCTATAATGTTAAAAGTCAATTTTATATTAGGATTATTGCTTTTCACCTCATTGGCTGTAAGAGCCCAAAGCAAGATTGGCTATAGCTATGACTCTTCAGGAAACAGGGTGGAGAGAACAATTGTTTTGGAAACAGTAAAGAAGGCGAAAGCATCTCCAGGGATTGAACGCTCATTTACAGACGACATCGATGAGAGAAATGTCAAGATATATCCTAATCCTACCCAGGGTCAGCTCCGTGTTGACATTAGCAGATTAGACAACGGGGACAAGTGCACCCTTTCACTGTTTACCATAAGTGGAGATCTAATCTTCAAAGATTCCAATGCGGGAACGACGAACAATATTGACATCAGTAATCAAGAACCCGGACTGTATCTTCTGAAAATAACAGTAAATGAAAATACGTCCACATGGAAAATTATCAAGCAATGAAAACGAACAAAGTTATATTCTATCTGCTTGTCTTGGCAGTGGGCTATGCCTGCCCTATGTGGGGAAGCCATGGTGGTGATGGTGAGAAGGACAAAACTGTCAATACGGGCAATATTTTGAAGCCCATAACTCCTATTGATACGGCTGGCATATCTATTATTAAAGATCCAACTATTCATATTGGTTCTGAGCCTGTTAACAACACATCGAATTATGATGTCGGAAGTCCAAAAGGTGCGTTCTCGGTGGACGGTTCAGGTTCGGCTATTTATAAGATAAGCATAGAAGCACCAAATGGCGGTGGCCTAAGCCCTTCTATCGGTGTAAGTTATAACAGCCAGTCGGGTAACGGTTTGGCTGGTTTCGGTTTTAACATCACAGGCTTATCATGCATTACACGTGGTTGTAGAGATTTATATCATGACAGGCAAATTACTGGAATCTCGTATGGTATAGATGATGCTCTGTTTCTTGACGGACAACGCTTGATATTGAAAACAGGAACTTATGGTTATAATGGCTCTACATATACGCCAGAAGGTGACCCTTATACTATAGTAACCCTCCATAGCAATATCAATACGAGTGCATGTTGGTTTTCTGTGGTCTGTGCTGATGGCAAGACTTATCAGTTAGGCAATACGAATGATTCGCGTTTGTCTTTTGTAAATAGAAAAGGTGTAACATGTATTGCCGCATGGTATATTAATCAAACTACTGATGTACATAGTAATTTGATAAAATACCATTACACAACAACGAATTATAATCTTCGCCCTGTCAGTATCGAATATGGTCTTAATACAGCTAAGAGTCGCGGCATTACCAATCTTATTCTCTTTACATACGGTTCTTTGACAGGTTCATATGCCCGTCCGTTTGCTATTGGTGACAGACAAGGTAAGATGGATGTTTGTTTGTCTAAGATAACGACGCAGACGAATGGCTCAATATTTCGTACTTATACGTTCACCTATAATAGTACTTCTGACGGAACCAAAGATAAGTACTACCGCCTAGCTCAGGTAGATTTGGCTAACGGGGCAGGACGTAAGGTAGCTCCAATCGAAATTAATTGGGATTATTTGCCTTCATTGTATATTTCTAATACGAATTTGAACGTACAGACAAATTCTCCTAATAGCATGATTGAAGAGAACTCCAGGACGTTCATTGCCGTAGATGTAAACAATGATGGTATAAGTGATATTATACGTTTATCACCAGGTGCTTATGTGCAGCGTTATAATGGTGGTGAGAGCAGACAGGGGAAAACATTCCTTTTTGTCAGTTTAAGCAAGAAAGATGCCAATGGTAATGTGACTTATCAGACACCAAAGCAATTTGATTTGAGTCCGTCATTCTCAATGGACGATTTGAATAATGTTATTGGTGGTATTCAAGCCATGGACTTCGATGGTGACGGTTACAATGACCTGATTATCCCGTATTATTGTGGTTATAAGAGCAATTATGGAGAACGGTATTCCATTATATGGGGCAAGAGTATAGTGAATGGTGGTGGTTTCAGTGAGATAACAAGTGGGATGGTTAATTGTGACCACACCCCGCTGTTTACCACTTTTGACTCAAATGGAGACGGTCGAGATGATTTATTCTATTTGGAGGACCGTGCTAAGGATGGCTATTTCAATGGTGCCATTCTTCGTTATAAAGATCGTAACAGTTTAGATGCTACAAAATTTCAATTTAAATTAGATCGTGACCCAAAGAAGTTTTTTGTAGGTGATTACAATCATGATGGTCTTGCTGATATCATTGTCTTTTACGATGGGGGTTATAAGATCTACTTCAATAATGGTGGTGAATTATCTTCTACGAAATATACTGAGTATAATTCAAAGAAGGGAACTAATCTTGGTAATAAGCATCGTATCGTACAGGGTGACTTCGATGGTGATGGCATGAATGATTTTGCCTTCCTTCAGGGTAACTGGAAATATGGTCTTGCCATCAATAATGGGGATGGTACGTTTACGGTCAATAATGAAGCTGTTACTCTAAGTGAAACCGATCAGAATACGAACAAAGATAATGATCGTTTCAACATGGCGGCCTACGATTTTGATCATGATGGCAAATGTGACTTTGTGATTACCAAGGCACATTACGTATTCCATGGTGGATTTCGCTCAAAGTATTATTACAAATATACAAAAACTATTTTCGTCAGGTCAACAGGTACTGGATTTGAATTGTACAGAGAATATGTCTCACATCAGGAAAAAGATGCAGAACCTAATAATATATTCTTAGGCGACTTTACTGGTGATGGTGATGTACAATATGCTTCATTCGGCAAAAATCTTCTTGCAGATAATGATAATTCTGATGATAAGATTCATACTTATCGTAGTGGCTATAATTTATTTAGCAAGGGGAAAATTTCTTCTATTACAGACGGGTTTGGACTGCAGACCTATATTTATTATAAAAGTGCAACAGATCCATCAGTCTATACCCAAACTCATACTTCTGCCTATCCTGTAAATACCTATACTATTCCTGTGCCATTGGTCTCTCAAGTCATTAAGGGTAATGGAGCTGCAGGTTCACAAAGCATTCAATATAAATATGGCGATTTGAAGTTGCACATCGCTGGTAAAGGTACAGTAGGCTTTTCTTCTATGACTACAGAGAACCTTACCTTAGGCACTAAGGAAACAACAACGGTAGATAAGTGGGATGCTGATAAATGGATACCTCTTCAGACTACTACCACGTCAACAGTTGGCGCCAATTCTTCAAAGATCGTTTCGTATACAACTATTGCTGACAACATAAGTGGTCAAAATTATTTTGCATATACTTCTAGAGAATCATTGACCGATTTGGATGGAAACACATCAGAGACATATACTACTTATGATACGGAAAAGGGAGTACCTACAGTTCAAATCGTCAGAAATGATGGCGATAACATGTATAAGAAGGTAACTTATAATAGCTATATACAGAAGAGGAACCAGTGGATGCCTCAGAATGTTGTTAAATCACAAAAATATAAAGATGATTCTGAAGTATACTCTTCTACAACCACATATACTTATAATAGCAAGGGCGAAGTAACTACAGTAGTTGCCAATGATGGATCAACATTACCTCTCACGGTAAATACTACGTATGACGATTATGGTAATGTATTGACATCAACTCAGACTGGTAAGGATATTATTGCCAATACTGAGACGAATGTGTACGATGCTTCTGGCCGGTTTGTCGTTAAGGCATATGATGGTGTTAGTCCTCGAGTAACAACCTATACTTATGACTTGTTTGGTAATGTTCTTACAGAGAATGATGAGACTAATAAATCTCATATTCTGACGGCTAAGCATGTTTATGATGGATGGGGAACAGAAATTAGCGAGACGAATTCTTTTGGTATTACCACTACCAAAGAAATGGGATGGGGTTCTTACAATGATAAGAAATACTTCATCAAAACTTCTTCTACCGGAAGCCCTTGGGTTACTGTATGGTTCGATAATGCAGGCCACGAAGTGCTCAAGGAGTCTGTCATGCAGAACAATAATGCTTACTCTTTGGCTACTACTTACAATTCTAAGGGACAGAAGGCTAAGATAGAAGAAAGGTCAGGTAAACTTACACTTTCAGAAACATTTAGGTATGACGAAAGGGGTCGCGTTGTAAGTGATGTTAAAAGCTCTGGAAAAACATCTACATTTAGCTATGGCAATCGTAGTGTAACCGAAACAACTGGTGGTAGAAGTTATACAAAAGTTACCGATGCATGGGGTAATCTTGTCAAATCAGTAGATCCAGTAACACAAGTTGACTATATCTACTCTTCAGTAAGCAAGCCTGTTGAGATAACGACCAACGGTGCCAAGACCTATATCGAATATGATGAAGTAGGAAATAAAATTGCAGTTCAATCGCCAGACGCCGGCAATATCCGCTATGAGTATGCTGCCGATGGTAAGGTGATGAAATCTACAGATGCTCGTAATATTACAACCACCTATACGTATGACGCTCAAGGGCGGCTTGCGTCAACCATGGCTGGTAATACATTAATTACGAATACTTATGGTACATCGGGTAATTCTATCAACCATCTGATAAAAACTACAGTAAATGGTAATAGCGTAGAATATACCCATGACGAATTGGGCCGGGTAATTACCGAAACGCGAACAGTTAGCGGTAGTGGAATATATCAGTTTAAGTATGTATATAATGGAATCAATCAGTTGGTACAGACTACTTATCCTGGTAAACTTATTGTAAAATATACATACGACAAGTATGGAAATAAGACCCAGACTACAGCAAATGACAAGATTGTATATCAGGTTGATGATTATGATGGATTAGAAACCAAAACCTCATTCTTAAATAAATATACGACAACGTTTACACTCGATTCACGAGGTTTCAAAAGCGATATCGTTCTGAAGAATGGCAATACCGTACTTGATCAGTTTAAAATGAATTATGATGGAGCAACAGGCAACCTGCTTTCTCGTACTCATAATTCACTTCCTGAGGAAACATTTGGTTACGATAATCTTGACCGATTGGTATCTGTTAAAGTCGGAACTCAGGAGACGATGCATATAAAATACGCCGATAATGGTAATATAACTTCCAAGACCGGTATTGGTCAGTACTATTATAGTGCAGAGCGTCCGCATGCGGTATCATCAGTAGATAATGCAGATAATCTTATTTCTACACAGGCTTGTACAACTTGTTTTAATGAACTCAATAAAATCTCGTCAATTCAGGAAAATGGAAAGGTTATGACCATTGATTATGGTCCGGATCTTGAACGTTGCTTGAGTTTTCTGAGGCAAGGTAATACGATTCTGCGTAAAGTAACCTACCTGGACGATTACGAGAAGGTCGTTGCTAATGGTGTTACTCGCGAATACTATTATCTGGATGGTGATGTCATTATTATCCGACAGAATGGAAAATTCCAGACATACCAGTCATTCAAGGACAACTTAGGTAGCATTTTGTCTGTTGTTGATGAAAATGGCAGCAAAGTGTTCTCGGCAGAGTATGATGCGTGGGGTAAACAAACCGTTTCAGTCAATACTATTGGCCTTATCAGAGGTTATTGTGGCCATGAGATGCTGAATGAGTTCAACCTCATCAATATGAATGGGCGTGTCTATGATCCAGTACTCGGTAGATTCCTGAGCCCTGATAAATACATACAGGAAGGAGACAATAGTCAGAACTATAACAGCTATAGTTATTGTCTGAATAATCCTCTCAAATATATAGATCCTAGTGGTAATACTTTTGTCCTTGACGATTTTATCGCAATTACAGCAATTGGCGCAATAATGGGCGCAATGAATGCTGCTATGTCAGATAAGCCAATATGGAGAGGAGCCTTGCTCGGAGGTCTTAGCGCGGCAGCTACTTATGGTATTGGCTCACTCTTCGGACAGGCGGGCTCGTTTGGCCATGAAATGCTTAGAGCTGGTGCACATGGCTTGTCTAATGGTGTATTCAATGCTTTAAATGGAGATAATTTCTGGAATGGATTGATTTCAGGAGCAGCTTCTTCAGGAATAGGGTCTTATGAACAAAGCGTTAACTTGAACTCTGGACTTATGGTAGCTTCTACGACGGCCATGGGTGGTGTAGTAGCTTGGGCCACGGGAGGAGATTTCCTGCAAGGGGCAATGCAGGGGATGTCGATTGGATTGTTTAATCATGCGGCGCATGATGGGAACAATGATGATAAACCATACAAAGTGCTCCCTGATGGTACAGTAGAGTTGGATGAAATCGAGGTCATTGGTCACAAAAGTAATGGTCTAGTCCCCTTTAGAAGTGAGGATGTTTGTGTAACATTTGACAGAGGAGCTGACCACCCAATAGCTCTGAGTCTAAGTGTCTATCTCAATAGTATTCTGCATACAGCCTCTCAGAATGGCATTTATTCCGTAAATATATCAAGCACGTCTAATCACCCTTCTAATGCAACACGGTCAGCACATAGTGTAGCAAATGGGTCTAGAGCTATAGATATTAACTATATAAATGGTCAGCATGTTTCACCTCAAAATGCTTATGCAAGATACTTACAGAACTTAATCCGGAATACTCCCGGGTATCTGGAAAATTACGGTCCATTTATTATAAATAAGGTAGTAAAAGGAAAAGTAATTCCTGCTCCATGGGCTCGAAAAATTAGAGGTGGGCATTACGATCATGTGCATATATCTATGCCAAAGTGAAATTATAAAACAGATAGAAATGAATACTTTAAAGTTATCTATAATTACTTGTTTTTCAATACTATATTCTCTCACATCTTTTGCAGAGGTAAAATCGAATGTCAGCATTGAAATAGGAAGCTTCGACTCTATACCATCAGAGATAGATGGTGGATGTTGTGTCTTTTATAAGTATCCAAACAAAATGCGAAATAAAAGCTACATAATGGTGAATGACCTTGCAACCACGGCCTACATGGTGATTAATCGTCGTCTAGAAGAGTTTACTCTTGTATCCAATCGGAAAGACGTATTTTGGTACAAGAATAAAAAGTTTACTTTAAAAGTGACAATCAACCATACACAAAGCAAAGGTGATAGTGAATTCTATAATGTGAAAGGCATTCTTATTGTGGAAGATCGTAACAAGAATCAACGGAAACTAGCTTTTTGCGGGAATTGTAGCTGGTAGTTTATACTTTGTAGCATTTGATGTAATTGATGTCTTACCCATAAGTAGTAATGAATAGCAGGTGTGTGGGGATGAGCATTCGCAAGTCCCTACACATTATGTCCTAAGACTCTGTTGGCAATTGGGTGTCTCGCTGACTATTGCTTCTTATATACCTACAACAGTAATAACCAGCTGTCATTATTAGTGCTATATTTTATTAAGTAGTACAAATTTATGAAATATTTTATTTTAAAGTGGTCATCAGAAAAATCACCCTGTACTATGACATTATTAGTCTTATATTTCTACCTTCAATCAAAATAAAAGGGTCTCATATTCCAAATTTGTCTATTATCCTATAAAGCAATTTACCAAAAAACGATTCTTTTTTTTGATTTAATTCATATTTTCTTCTCATCTTATTAAAATCATCACTTGTAAAGATATGTAATTTCGTATGTATATCTATACTTTCCAACCTATCCTTCTGTTTACACCAATACACATAAAAATAAATTAAAGAATCTTCCATATGATCTATATATACCATTGGATACTTCGTTCCAATGATTCGAACAGATTTGGTAATTAAATTAACCTCTGCTATATAAGCTCCCACAATGTCAAATTTGCTTGTTGCATACTGATACAATGGAACATAAAGCAATTCATCCTTAAATAGGACTGGGCCTCCAAATCCATTACATTTAGCATTTGATACTATGCTTCCATCTATTATAAGTTTGCCATAAAGAGGTCCTTCTTTGGCGAAATTATGCAAGACTCCAAATTCAATCACATGTGATTGATAAATATATTTATCTGCAAAATCCCAAGGATTGCCATCTTCTGATTTTATTATTGCCATAATATTTTATTTTATTTGAGTAAAGCCCGAAGTGGATGGCGTAAAGTATTGCATTCCTCCACCTTTGAGTGTTCCCTGTGATGCAGCTCTCCCTTGCATCAATATTGTACCTTTGGGAACTTTTATTATTGCAACTCCTGTCATAGTGTTCCATTCTTCGAGAATTGCAAGGTGATTTCTATCATAAGCAACATCAATAGCTCCATTGTTTAAATATCTTCCCATAGCCATAGATTTGCCACCATAATATCTTGATAAATTTATATCTTTTGTTGTTTTAATAACTTTTATATCTCCTGTAAAATTGACAAGTTCTTTCTCACCAACTGGTCCAATAAATTCTTTTACAGCAGACTTGCCACTACCTAACACGATTGAACTTCTGTTTACTGTTCTTGCTGTTTTTGCTGCTTTTACAGCTTTAGCAACTACTGAAGTAGACTTGGCAGTAGCCTTAGTGACCCCAACTCCAACAACTGCTTGGGCAATATCACCCGTTGTTTCTCCCCAAGCTTCACCTCTTTCATTTATATCGCTACTATTAAGCCCTGCATTCCATCTTGCTTTTGCTGCATGCAAAAGAGCCCGTCCTGTTTTTACGGGATGCCGAACCATATTATAGGTACTTTTGAAGCTCTTGCCAACTCCCTTAATAAAAGATTTAACGCCTGACCAGATACTCTGATTATCGCCTGGATCAAAGAATGACTCACCATCTGCGTCTGAAAGTGAAATAGGATTCCCTGCACAATATACATAAGCACCTAATTCATCATATGTCTCCGCTAAAGGATCCACTCCATACCACATACTTGTGACAGGATTCATATACCTCGCGCCGTAGTAGTATAATCCAGTCTCATCGTCAAACTCCTTGCCGTTGAACTTATAAGGCATCTCCCCGGATGAAGAGTGCTCGTCCACTAGCAGCTCACCATAGGGAAGGTAAGCATCATACTGAGTGATGTTACCTTTGTCATCGGTAATGTAAGAAGTGCTGCCCAAATGGTCGCTATGGAAGAAGAAAGTCTCCTCCGTAGTCGTGTCGCTCGGGATATAGCCATAGCCAGCCTGTGGGTCATCCGGATTGCTCGGATCATTCCAACTGATGGGTGTCCCCGGTGTGCTGCCCTCTGTCGTGTTATGCTTTGGTGTCTGTACCCAGCCTTGCGGCACGCTGTGGTCGCCAAGATTGGTGATGATAGTGTTGTAACCTACTCCCGTATTCTCCGGGTCGCCGTACGTTCCCTTCTCGGTGGGTACGCCCGGAGCGATACCAAGCTCTTTATAATAGGCTTCCTTCTGCGACTGGATTTGGTTCATGCGTTCGGCATAGTCATGCTGACCGGCGGTGACGTAGCTGCCATTCACGCCATAGACGTTGTTGAACGTACCGGTGCCAATTCTACTTGCTATGCGCTGGCTACCGATAAAGTAATGCTTGGTAAAACGGTTTTTGTTGACCGTGAGGATGCTTGCTGGATAGAGCGTAAAGTTATCCGTTTCGTGGAACTTCAGTGCAAGCCAAGCACAAAAGAGCTTGCTCATTTTGTCTTGGCGCAGCCTGAAGTCGACATCTGTCAGGGTGATTCCCTGTGGTGCGCCGTTGATGTACACGCCCTCCATCGTGCCGTAGCTCTTCATGATGCGCTCGCCACCGGCGTTATAGGTATATCTTGAGGTTTTGCCGTTATCGCTTAACACCATCAGGCGGTTGTCTTCATCCCAGTACATTTCTCTTGAAGTATTTGTACTGTCATTCGTTACAAGTATTGGGTTGCCGTTGGCATCATACGTGTAATGGTCGTGACCTATCTGTGTGGGAGAACTGAAACTTCTTAAAGATATTAATCAAATAATTTCCAGAACACAGATTTGGGATTCATCTTTCGTGAGAGTTTTGGCTCACGTTCTCTATCATACTGAAGAAATCCATTACTATCTATATGATAAATATGTTGTTTATAACATTGAATAATTGTTTTTATCCAGCTTTCAATAGAGTCATAAATCATAATAGGATTTTCCGACAATGTTACTTCAGGGCTATAGTAGAATAAAGCCTTGTAAGTCTCCCTACTAGGATTAAGATCTATGAGTATAGGATCTTCATAAACGCCACAATAAATAAAAGGATACATATAGTGGTCTTCTGCATAGACAGCATCGTTGCTCTTGTTCGAAATCATAATATTCCTAGAATCCATGTAAGATGCATAGTTACCATATGAGCAAAGTAAAAAGTGATTCCATTCATTTTCGTCTTCGCTCAAATCAAAAATAAACTCTTTAGTGCATCCTGTTTTCCAGAGATACAAGTCCATAAGTTCTTGGCAACATATCAGTCCTATGGACTTAAAGGCCTCTACAATATCGTTTTCTGTTTTTCTGTCGCAATCTTGATCCATATTGCTTAATATCGGGTTTCTGCATTCAATTAAACAGTTTTCTAAATCTTTGATAAGCTCTTTCATATGTTTATATTATTATTGTATTTTTGGATTTCTACTATCATTAATTTCATTCATATAAATTGTTGTAGGTGGTATCAATATTGGGGTAGCACGTTGTGCAACTTTCTCAAAAACATTTAATAATCCTGAGAAAACTTTTCCAAGGGCAACCCCCACCATTAGATTGTCTACAGGTTTTTGCTGTCTATAGCTTCTTGTCGCAGGAACTTTATATGGTGATGGCCGTCTCTTATTATTGGCAGGAACTAAAACAACTAAAAACTTATCTCCAGACTTTAATTTATTTACTCTAATAAATGAACCTAAATTAGCACCATGACTTCTATTTTCAGAGGAAGGAACATAGTTCACCGCAGCCCCTTTTCCACCTTCTTTTGTAGTTGCATAAGGAAATTCATCCCTATCAAATCCAGATAGCACACTATATCCTCTGAGCGATTCTTGCCTTCTTTCCCTTCGATTATTTGGATTAGAATCATAAGTTAGATTTTTTATAGTCTTCTTACCCAAATACTTCTTATGTGTTTTATAAACATTTGGCCATCGACTTTCATATACATAATATATTGGTTCTTTCTTTGGATTATTTTTTTCAGTTTTTTCTCCAAATTTATCTATTAGAATGATAGGATTGTCATTGCAATATAAATAACAACCCCAAAAATCAGATAACTCTTTTTTAGGATCCACCCCATACCACAGACTCGTGACTGGATTCATGTACCTTGCACCGTAATAGTATAATCCAGTCTCCTCATCAAATTCCTTGCCATTGAACTTGTACGGCATGTCTTCACTTGATGAGTGTTCGTCAACGAGCAACTCACCATAGGGCAGGTAAGCATCATATTGAGTGATGTTACCTTTATCGTCCGTAATGTAGGATGTGCTGCCCAAATGGTCGCTATGGAAGAAGAAAGTCTCCTCCGTTGTAGTGTCATTCGGGATATAGCCATAACCTGTCTGTGGGTCTT
>OMUH01000015.1 GCA_900314195.1 uncultured Prevotella sp. | reverse complement strand
GCCCGAATGAGGATTCAAGAAGACGGTGGTTCGGCCACCGTCTTCCTGAAAATAGGCTTTTATCATATTGTATGTTTATATGCCGTTGTAGCACAATTAGTTATAACGTTTTTATATGATTGTAGGTAACAAACAAGTAACATTTCAAAGAATGTTTTGTTATTGTGTTACATACCATTTTCAGTTGAGGTCACATTGATGGAGAAAGAGTGGATGCAGTAAACCTGACGAATGGATTATTTGATTAGCATGTATTGAGATTTTCGGCATATTCAGGATTTGCTTCTTTGAGATTTTCGGCATTTTTTACCAGCTAACCTTTGAGATTTTCGGCATTTTTTATTCTTTTTCTTTGGTAATTGGGATTTTAAGAATTAAATTACCGAAGTATTGTAAAAAATAACTTCCGCAACTTTTCAGCAAAAAATTGCTTCTGCAAATTTACAACCGTCAGGCTGCAAGACTTTCCTTTTGTAAATAAAACCCGCCAATATTTGGCAAGTAGAAGAAAACAGAGTAATTTTGCACTACTTTAGTAAATAATGATTGCTTGGACTAATAATAGAAATAAGCAACAAGGTAAAGGCAACAAATCCACATTGTAAGTAAAACCAAATGACATTTTACAAATGACTAAGATAAGAATTAATACAACAGAGGGCGACATCATTGTTCGCCTATACGACGAGACACCGAAACATCGTAATAACTTTATAAAGCTTGTGAAGGAAGAGTTTTTCAACGGAACGCTGTTCCACCGCGTTATCAAGGACTTCATGATTCAGGGCGGAGATCCTGACAGCAAGAATGCGCCACAAGGCAAGCGACTTGGAACAGGCGGACCGGGGTATACTATTCCTGCCGAGTTCGTTTACCCTAAGTACTTCCACAAGCGGGGTGCTCTGAGTGCTGCACGACTTGCTGATCAGGTAAACCCTGAGCGTGAGAGCAGTGGCAGCCAGTTCTACATTGTTTGGGGAAAAGTTTATAAGCCTCAGGAACTAAAGCAGATGGAACGGCAGATGGAGATGCAGCAAGAGCAAGCTATTTTCAATCAGCTTGCTCAGGCTCACCGTGAAGAGATTCTGAACCTTCGTCGCAACCGTGACCGTGCTGGATTACAGCAACTGCAAGACCAACTTGTTGAAGAGACTCAGAAAAAGAGCAAGGAGACGGGCAAGCCAAAGTTCACCGATGAGCAGGTGAAGGCTTACACTACCGTTGGCGGAACTCCGTTCCTCGACAACCAGTACACCGTATTTGGTGAAGTTGAGGAAGGCCTTGATGTCGTCGAGAAAATTCAGAACGCTGAGACTCTTCGTGATGACCGTCCAAAGAATGATGTCAGCATGACAATGGAGATAGTTGAAGAATAGACTTTTGTTGCGAACATGGCGCAGGAGGTTAGCGATATACTGAAAGGATAAAAAGAGCATGTACAAGGAATTGGATTTGTTCTCAGAAGATGACGATGATGATGAGCAAAAGGAAAAAAGCCGGAAAGCTGACTTGAATCCACTTTTCGACAGACTTGCCAAAAGTAAGTTCCGCTCGTCTTTCTATCTCAATAAAAAAGACAAGGAATACATCCGCGAAAAGGGATGGGTAAAGATAGAGCAAGGTGCAAGGGAGATAATATCCAGGCGCCTTGCTCCGGCCAGCATTCCCAACGACGGCCGTCAGACGCCTATGCGGCACGGCATATTTCCGCCGTTCATTGCCCAGCATGCCACAGGCTGCTGTTGCCGTAATTGCCTGCAGAAGTGGCATGGTATACCAAAAGGCAGACAGCTCACTCCGTCAGAACAAGAGTATGTCGTTGACGTCATTATGGAATGGCTGCACAGACATTGTGTATAAAACAATCGATACACAGACACAAAAAGGAAATCGAAAATGGGGAAAGTAAAAAGAAGCAAAGAAGAATGGATAAGGCGCTATGTCAGCTTTGTGTTCATTCTGTTCATTATCGCATTCGGCACATCATTGTCAATACGTGCCAATCTTGGCTCTTCACCAATATCGGCACCACCTTATGTACTGTCACTGATACCCGGTATGACACTGACAATGGGAAACCTGGTTATACTGATGCACGTGACGTTTATCATTATACAGATACTGCTGCTGCGTAAGGATTATGAGCTGAGACAGCTCTCGCAGATACTCGTCTCGTTTCTGTTCGGATTTTACACAGACGTGACAATGTGGATGACGGGTTACTTGCAGATTCCATCAACATTACCGCATACCATTGGCTATCCACTGCAATTCATAGAGTTGCTTATCGGTGGCGGATTGCTTGCTTTCGGCATTGCCTGTGAGGTGCGCTGCGACTCGCTGATGCTGGCCGGAGAAGGACTGCCGGTGGCACTGGCAAAATTCGTCAAGAAAGACTTTGGAAAGGTGAAAATCTGTTCAGACACGTCTCTTGTTGTCATAGGTGTTGTCTTCATGCTCGTCTTCTTCCATCACTGGGATTGGAAGATGATTGGCGTCGGAACATTGGTCAGCATGTTCTATGTCGGTTTTATGGTGCGCATTTTTGCCCCGCATATAACATGGCTCGACAAGATATTTATACCGGCAAGTGAAAGGAAGAACGAAGATGATGAAGAACAGATTGTCCGCACAGAAGAAGATGCCGTTCCATTTATTATCACCATTGCGCGAGAGTATGGCAGCGGCGGACTTATGCTCGGAAAAATGCTTGCCAAGCGTCTGGGTGTTGATTATTACGACCATGACATCATTGACGAGACAGCCAGGAAGCTGGGCTACAGCACTGAGTTCGTACGTGAGAACGAGCAGAACATCAGCAACTCCAAACTGTGGGAACTTATCTTTACCGATAAGAGTATTCCTGTCTCAATGAACCCGTCGCACGATGATGCTATCTTCGTCAGTGAGAGCCGCATTATAAGGAACCTGGCAATGAAGAAGCCGTGTGTCATAATAGGCAGGTGTGCAAACTGGATATTGCGTAATGACAAGAAGGCTTTTCGCGTGTTTGTAACTTCCAGTTGTGAGGATGCCGTAAAGAGGGTAATGAAGAATGACGGTCTTGATGCTGAGAATGCGGGAAAGCGTATAGAACAGGTTAACACAGGACGAAACAATCATTATTTCCAGTATACCGGCCGTCGCTGGACCGATGCGCGTGATTACGATATGGTAGTAAATACGAGTGCGCTTGGATTGGAGGAATGTGCCGACATCATTGTTGACTGCATTGACAAGAGGGTAAGGCAGGGCAAATAAACAGGCTGAGAATATCATTGGCCAATTTGGGGCTCAGCGTGCTTCTGACAATGTATATGGAAAGATTGAGAAAAATGTTAATCTCCTTATGCAGGCTTTGCAGAACCGCCAATCGTCGCGCAACTTTGCCGACAAGCAAATTTCAGACGAAGTCTTGTCGACTCTTCTGTGGGCCGCTGATGGTGTAAACCGTCCTGAGAGCTGAAAGCTCTCGGCGCCGTCTGCTAGTAATGCACAGGATATTCGTATATACGTTATCCGTAAGGACGGGGCATACCTGTATATATGAACACAAACGGCTTTTCGCCTTCTGATGCGCCAAGAATATACAGCAATGGCAGAAAATGGTCGGGAGTAGAAACTGCATAGCGGCGCGTATTCGTCAGACTCATAGTTAACAAATATGAAAAAAATATTTTTTATTTCAACAGTTGCTTTTGTCATGCTGTTTTGCATGGCTTTTTCGCCTCGGCAGAGTTTACAAGCCCGATTATTTGGTTTTTGGGCGCCACTTGGTTATGATGTTACAGTGTTAAAAATCGATAAGGATAGTTTATATTATGTTGATGAATATCCTATTGTGGCAATACCTTATCAGTTTGCAGGCGACAGTATGACTATAGACGCTGATGGAACAACTATCGTACAACATATTTCATTTCGCAAGGATACGCTCGTTATGAAAAATCAGTGGGGCGACATTAGTTGTTTTGTACCTGTTAAATAAGATAGGTCAATTTTGTTCGTCAGAAAGAGAAAGGGGTTGATAGAATTCAATTGTCATTATATTGAACACTCTAATTCTACCTTATTTTATCAAAATCAAGTAGGAGTTAAACACGAATCATAAGTTCGCTGACAGAAGCATTGCACCGGTCAGCAAAATGCCGGATAAAATCTTTTTTATATTCATATTCATAAATTATGTTTTTTGTTTTCTACGGTGCAAAGTTACTCTGAATAAATAAACCGGCTTTTACACAAAATTCGCATTAAACTTATCTTTTTTCTTTTCAGAATAATGCATTGCCGGAATGTAATGCTTTTAAAGGTATGCATAATAACAATGGCCAGAAAAAAATAATTTTCAATTGCATCGTGCGCAATATAAAGTTAATAAACCTTTATGGAAATAGTATCTTGGACGATATAAAGTTAAGGCTGGTTAAATTATTTATCACATCGCTTGCGATATGTAATTATTTCAATATCTTTACAATCGTAAACAAGATAATTAACAGAATAAAAACCAAGGCCGTGCTGGTGATAACCATGCTGGCATCGCACAAAGCTTTTGCAAACGAGAGTAGGGCAAGCTTGCTTGGGCTATGCCGAGCGCAGCTGAAGGTTGTTTAAAACAAAGTAAAGAATATGAAGACAGTTTATGATTTCAGTCTTAATGACAAAAAGGGTAATGAAGTAAGTCTCTCACAGTACAAGGGCAAGGTGCTGCTCATAGTCAATACGGCCACCGGCTGCGGCTTCACTCCACAGTATGAGGATCTTGAGGCAATGTATCACCGCCTGAAGGACAAGGGACTTGAAATTCTCGATGTTCCATGCAATCAGTTCGGTCATCAGGCACCCGGCTCAGACGATGAGATTCATCAGTTCTGCACGCTCAAGTTCGGTGCTGATTTCCCGCAGTTCAAGAAGAGTGATGTCAACGGTGCCAACGAGCTTCCGCTCTACACATGGCTCAAGGAGCAGAAAGGCTTTAATGGCAGCTATGAAGCAAAGCTCAAGGCCGTGATGGAGAAACTTTATAATGAAGCCAATCCGGAACCGCGCAAGAAGGACGACATACAGTGGAACTTCACCAAGTTCCTCATAGACCGCAACGGCAATGTCATTGCGCGCTTTGAGCCAACTGCAGACATGAAGGAAGTTGAGAAACAGGTTGAGGCTGCGCTGTAATCCTTATATGATGATAAGAGAGTCGTTGAATAGAAAATGACAAAGACTTATAATCAACTGAAACTTGACAATCAGCTCTGCTTCCGTCTTTACACGGCAAGCAGGCTGATTACTCAGGCTTATGAGCCATACTTCAAGCCGCTTGGCATCACATATACGCAGTATCTCGTCTTACTGGTGCTTTGGGAGAAAGACAATCAGCCCGTCAACGACATAGGCAAGCGGCTGCTGCTGGGCATAAACACCACATCGCCGCTTATAAAGCGTATGGAGAAACTCGGCCTTGTGGCCAGGCATGACAGTGAGACGGACAAGCGCCAGCAGATTGTCTACCTTACGGAAAAGGGCAGGGAAATGAAAAAAGAAGCAGCAAAGATACCAAACTGCATGATTGAAATGTTCGGCAAGTGCGGCATTGACGTCAGTCATCTGACAGCAATGATACCGGCCCTTGACGAGATGATAGAGAAAATGGGCGGAAAAGAAAACTCAACACATTGAGAAGCTGATCGTCATCAATGTTACTGTGAACAGAAACGCTCATAATTTGTTTTCATTGCAACAGTATATTACAAAGACCTTTGTAATCATGTTACAATGCTGCTGTAATTGCATTACAAAGCTGCTGTAACATCGTTACAACAGTCTTGTAACACTGATATGTCATACAAGAAAACACTTGTATGTCTTTTTTTTACCAGTCATAGACCTCTCTGTATCCGTCAAACTCCAGTCCGTCAGCATAACCATACTGCCTGAATAAGGCAATGATCCATTCTTGCTGCTCTGGTTTGAGCAGTTTCTTACCGTGCTGATAAAGATAATATGTTCCGTTGCCGCCAAGATATTCTTTAATTGACTTACGCAAAGAAGGAGCATCCTTCAGTTTTGCTCCGTCGAAGAGCTTGTCGAAGCCCCATGCTCCATTAATCTTTCTGAGCCGGTGAAACCATTCGCACTTTCCGTCTGCCACGGCAGCAGGCAGAACCACTGTTGCCAGCTTACGCTCACCGGTGTTTCTGCCTGCAAAGAAGCGTGCACAATCTTTTGATGCAGAACACTCAGAGAGAAAGCATAATATATAATTTCTCGGCACACAGAGGTCTGTCTGTGTCTTTTTGTCTTTATCCATATCCATATAATGCAACAAAGATACAAAAAATGGTTCACAATACCACCTGTCCTGTTTAGAATAAGTATTTTTCTTTAGTAACGTTATTAAAAGTATTAATAATTATTCTACTTTTTACATACTTCCTGCAACCGTTTGAAACGGATTGCGGTATCGTATCGGACATAACGAGTGCCCGCTACCGACTATCCGAGAAAACTCAGAATCGCCGACTACTTTTCAGCATGTTTTGTTGGCAAGATATTTCGCAACGTGTAGGGGCCGCGCCCCGTGCCGGCCCACAAAAACTGTCATA
>OMUH01000014.1 GCA_900314195.1 uncultured Prevotella sp. | reverse complement strand
TTCCTTTACAAGGAACAATATGTGCACATAAACAAAAACCAAATCTCACTAATATGAAGAAAAGAACAGCATTGTTGATGTCAGGGAGGTTGGATATAGAAATTATTAAGAAGATAACAGGACTGTCAGAACAGGAATTTGACGAATTATAGTATAAAAAGAGGCTGTTTCATTTTTTTATACAAAATGAAACAGCCTCTTTTTATTGATATTTTTTTTATACTCCTATCCGCCGTCGGCGCGATGCACGAAAATATGCAAAGAATATTCAAGAAAAGTCAGACAGGCTTATCGTCTCAGAAAACTTCTTAGCGCTGCGTTCTTTGTGCGGCGCGCTATTTTCCTTACTGCGGCAGTGCGTATCTGTCGTGCCCGCTCGCGCTTGATGCCGAGATTACTAGCAATCTCGCTGAGTGGCAGGCGCGTGCCGTTGAGGCCGTAGAAAGCCGTTACCACGGTGCGTTCTCTGTCGCTGAGTACGTCGAGGCAGCTGTTTATCTCGCCTCTTACCCTGTTCTGCAGGTCCTGGTCGTCGGGCATCTCGGCATTCTTGTCGGCCAGCACGTCGAGCAGGCTGAACTGGTTGCCGGCAGAGAGCGGGGCGTCAAGCGAGCGTGCCTTCGACTTTTTCTTCTCCGCTGCCGTAGCCTCCTTGCGCGGTATGCGGTAGAGGGCGTTCTCTTCGTCAACGGCATGGCGCATTGCTGCGCGCACGAAGGGCGCGGCGTAGGCTGTGAAGGGCGTGCCGCGGCCGGCGTCAAAGCGGCGCGCAGCCTCAAGCATGCCGAGCGTGCCCTCGGCAATGAGGTCGTCGAGAGACAGGCCGCGCCCGGCAAAGCTGCGGGCTACGGATACCACAAATCCCATGTTGTCGCTGACTAGCTTGTCGCTGCCGGCAGTGGAGGTATTATTATTCTTTTCTGTCATAGCAATATTGTTTTTTCCGTTTAATATCTGTTTAATAAAAAATTGTTTTGAAAATGTGGCGGGCGTGGTATGAATGATGTTAATCTTTTTAACGCCGTCATAACATGAAATAAGTATTCACAGACACAAAAATACAATAAAATAGCAGTACGGACAAGAAATAACAGTTTTTTTTGTAACTTTGCCTGCATACGCAGTGCGGCTTCTGTCGCTGGCGTATCTACTTAAAAACGCAGATGATTATGGATGAACCATTGAAATTCACATCAGACGAGATAGCGCAGACACATAGTATTCTGCAGCACCTGCGCGACACTATCGGCGACACCTTCAAGGAAGGTGACGAGGACAAGATAAAGCAAAGCATTATGCAGTCGCTTGACAGCGGCAAGGTGCACCGTGACGTGTTCGGGCTTAATCCTGTGCTGCGTGCGCTGCAGACGGCACAGATAGCCGTTGACGAGATAGGGCTGAAGCGCGACGGTGTGATAGCCTGCCTGCTGTATGCATGCAATGCCGACGACGAGATTGACGTCGACGCGCTGAAGACGCAGTTCGGCGACAGCGTGGCACACATCGTCAGAGGACTGGTGAGGATTGACGAGCTTTACAAGCGCAACCCGGTGATAGAGAGTGACAACTTCAGAAACCTGCTCATCTCTTTCTCTGAAGACATGCGCGTCATTCTTATCATGATAGCAAGCCGTGTGAACCTCATGCGACAGATACGTGACACCGCGGCACTCGAAGCAAAGCATGAGGTGAGCGAGGAGGCAAGCTATCTGTATGCGCCGCTGGCACACAAGCTCGGACTGTACACACTGAAGAGCGAGCTTGAAGACCTCAGCCTCAAATATCTTGAGCACGATGCCTACTATATGATTAAGGACAAGCTGAACGCCACCAAGCGCTCGCGCGACGCCTACATAGAGCGGTTCATCGGACCGATAAAGGAGAAACTCGAGGCTGCCGGACTGAAATTCCACATAAAGGGCCGGACGAAGAGCATACACTCTATATGGCAGAAGATGAAGAAGCAGAAATGCGGATTCGAAGGCATCTATGACCTGTTTGCCATAAGAATTATCCTCGACTCGCCGCTCGACAAGGAGAAGATGGAATGCTGGCAGGTGTATTCGATAATTACCGATATGTATCAGCCGAACCCGAAGCGGCTGCGCGACTGGCTCAGCGTGCCGAAGAGCAACGGCTATGAGAGCTTGCATATCACCGTGCTCGGACCGGAAAACAAATGGGTGGAGGTGCAGATACGCACCGAGCGCATGGACGAGATTGCTGAGCACGGACTTGCTGCGCACTGGCGCTACAAGGGAATAAAGAGCGAGGGCGGCATTGACGACTGGCTGGCGAATATACGGTCGGCATTGGAGAACAATGACGACTTGCAGCTCATGGATCAGTTCCGCATGGACCTTTATGACGATGAGATATATGTTTTCACGCCGAAAGGAGACCTGCTGAAATTCCCGAAGGGTGCCACCATTCTCGACTTCGCTTATCACATACACTCCAAGATTGGAAACACGTGTGTCGGCGGAAAGATAAACGGCAAGGCTGTCACCTTCCGTGCTGTCATGCACTCCGGCGACCAGGTGGAGGTGCTCACGCAGGCCAGCCAGCATCCTAAGCCCGAATGGCTCGGAATAGTAAAGACGTCGAAGGCTAAGTCGAAAATACGCCTTGCCATCAAGGAAACACACGAGAAGGAGGGGAAGCTGGCGCGCGAGACCCTTGAGCGCCGTTTCAAGAACCGCAAGATAGAGGAAGACGAGGGCACGCTGTCGCACACAATAAAGAAGCTCGGCTACAAGGAAACGTCTGACTTCTACCGCGATATTGCCGAAGGCAAGCTCGACGTAAACGATGTCATTGACAAATACAACGAGATACATGAGCACGAGCAGGGCACAGACAAGCCGAAGACTGCCGAGAGCGCTGATAAGTTTGAGTACTCCAATCCAAACGAGGAGATGGCCCGCGACAATGACGATGTACTCGTCATTGACCAGAGCCTCAAGGGCGTTGACTATACTCTTGCCAAATGCTGTCATCCTATCTATGGCGACCCTATCTTCGGCTTCATCACCGTCAGCGGCGGCATAAAGATACACCGTCAGAACTGCCCGAATGCGCCGGAGCTGCGCAAACGATTCGGCTATCGCATCGTGAAGGCGCGGTGGAGCGGAAAGGGCGCATCAAAATATGCTATCACGCTGCGCATAATCGGCAATGACGACATAGGTATTGTCAGCAACATCACAAACGTGATTTCAAAA
The DNA here is from genome assembly GCA_900314195.1 of uncultured Prevotella sp. GTDB lineage: Bacteria > Bacteroidota > Bacteroidia > Bacteroidales > Bacteroidaceae > Prevotella. The sequence continues at coordinate 12,433 of OMUH01000014.1, read as the reverse complement.
GAGGAAAATATTGTCATGAGAAACATAAACATCGATTCTCACGACGGACTCTTCTCCGGCAATCTCGTGGTGCTCATCAATGACGCCACGAAAACGGCATCGCTGATAAAGAAGCTGCGCGGCATAAAAGGTGTCAAGCAGGTTACAAGACTGTAATCCGTTATATGCCGTAGAGTAAAAAACAGTTTGAAATATTATTAAAAATAGCATCATATTCTTTTAAGATTACATAGTAAACGGCGTCGGGACTATATCCTTATGCCGTTTTTATGTGTAAGAAATAAATGTCTGAAAGCCGTTCTGCCGGTGTTCAGACAAAGTAAAAAAGCTTATCTAAAACAAAAATGATTTATCCCGCAAACTTCGAACAGAAAATAGGATTTAATGAAATACGTGACATACTGAAAGGCTTGTGCCACTCAACGCTCGGCAAGTCGGTGGTTGACGAGATGACGTTCCTGACAAAAGCGTCCGACATTAATGAGCTTCTTGAGCAGATTCGCGAATATAAGGTTATCATAACGTCTGGGCTGGAAACCGGCGACGGCTTTTATGACTGCCGCGAGGCGCTCAAGAAGATAAAGGTGCAGAATACGTGGCTTGACGCGCAGGAGCTATATGACCTTCGCCGAGGCCTTGCCTCGTCGGCGTCAATAGCAGCGCTGCTCAATCATTCCGATGCCGACGACAGTCACGCTCTTGAAGAAGCGCGCGACGGCTGGGCACGCCCCGTCACATACACCTATCCGGCGCTGCACGCTCTTGCTGAGGCTGTAATGCCGTTTCCATCTCTCGTGGCACGCATGGATCAGATAATCGACAAATACGGGAACATCCGCGATACGGCTTCGCCGCGGCTGGCCGAGATACGCGCGGAGCTGAAACGCACGGAGGGCTCCATATCGCGCACGCTGAACGGCATACTGCAGTCGGCGAAGAACGAGGGAACGGTGGAGAAAGACGTTACGCCAACCATGCGCGACGGCCGCCTGGTCATTCCGGTAGCGCCAGGGCTGAAGAGAAAGATAAAGGGTATAGTGCTCGACGAGAGTGCCACGGGAAAGACCGTGTTCGTAGAGCCGGCAGTTGTCGTGGAGGCCAACAACCGCATACGCGAGCTGCAGAGCGATGAGCGGCAGGAGATAATAAGCATACTGACAGCGTTCACCGACACGCTGCGCCCGCATGTGCATGCCCTTCTTCTCAATTTCCGCTTTCTCGCGCATATAGACTTCATACAGGCCAAGGCACGCTATGCCGTCAGCACGCGGGCCGAGGAACCGCATCTCGGCGACATGCCGCTCATCGACTGGCGGCAGGCACGCCACCCGCTGCTTGAGAAGAAGCTTGCCGACGGCGGCGACAGGAAAATCGTGCCGCTCGACATTACCCTCACGCCGGAAAAGCATATTCTTATCATCTCCGGACCTAACGCCGGCGGAAAGTCGGTTTGTCTGAAAACGGTAGGACTGTTGCAGTATATGCTGCAGTGCGGCATGAGCATCCCCGTCGGCGACAGGTCGGAAGCCGGCGTCTTCGCAGATATAATGATTGACATGGGCGACGAGCAGAGCCTCGAGAATGATTTGTCAACATATTCATCGCATCTGCTTAACATGAAAAACATGCTCAAACAGGCCACCGGCAAGACGCTGCTGCTCATTGATGAGTTCGGCACAGGCACGGAGCCGCAGATAGGCGGCGCCATTGCTGAAAGTGTGCTCTCGCGGCTGACGGCGCAAGGCGCATGGGGCGTCATCACCACCCACTATCAGAACCTTAAGCACTTCGCCGACAGCCATGACGGCGTGGTCAACGGCGCCATGCTCTATGACCGCGCAGAGATGCGTCCGCTCTTCCAACTCGCAATAGGCCGGCCGGGCTCATCGTTTGCCATAGACATTGCCAGGAAAATAGGACTGCCGGCCGATGTCATTAATGAGGCAAGCGACATAGTGGGCTCTGACTATATACAGAGTGACAAGTATCTGCAGGACATAGTGCGCGACAAACGCTATTGGGAGAACAAGCGGCAGAACATACACCAGCGTGAGAAAGACCTTGAGAAAACAATATCGCAGTATGAAGAACGTCTCGAGCAGGTTGAGAAGCAGCGCAAGGAGATAATTGAACAGACACGGCGGCAGCAGGAAGAACTGTTCAAGGAAAGCAACCGCCGAATAGAGAACACTATACGTGAGATACGTCAGAGCCAGGCCGAGAAGGAGCAGACGCGAAAGCTCAGGCAGGAATTGAAAGAGTTTGAGCAGACGGCTGTTGCCGACGGCACGAAGCAGGACGATGATGCCATTGCACGCAAGATAGAACAGATAAAGAGCCGCCGTGAGCGTCACGAGAAACACATGCGCAACAAAAAGGCTGAGCAGACGGCTGCTGCCGAGAAGCTTCGCTCGGCTGCGGTAAGGAAAGCATCGTCAGACAAGCCGATTGCCGCAGGCGACAGCGTAAGGATAAAGGGCACTACAACCATTGGCAGGGTAGAGAGCGTTGACGGCAAGACGGCCACGGTGGTGTTCGGCGACGTAAGAACGAAGACCTCTCTGTCGCGCCTTGAACATTCGGCGTCAGTGCCGGCGGCAGAGCAACAGGCCGCCATGACCAAGGCCGACCGCCGCGCCGAGGAGCTTCGCTCGGCCGACGTATCACGTGTCACGCAGCAGACCATTGACAGCCACCGTCATGACTTCCATCAGGACATTGACGTCAGAGGCATGCGCGGCGATGAGGCTCTCATGGCCGTTCAGCGATTCATCGATGATGCCATTCTCACCGGCGTGCCGCGCGTGCGCATCCTTCACGGAAAAGGCAACGGCATTCTGCGCCAGCTGATAAGACAGTATCTGTCTACGGTGCCTAACGTGACCCACTTTGCTGATGAGCATGTGCAGTTCGGCGGCGCAGGCATAACAGTGGTCGACCTGTAAAGAGCTATTAGCTGTTCATTCACAAGCCCCGGGCTATGAACGCGTCCAGCGTTCGCAGTCCGGGGCTTGCGCATGTTGTATAAATATAATGTGGTAAATATGTGTGGAAAATAACTTCCGTAGAAAATATCGGTACAGGAATGGCGCTGTCGTACGCAAGCTTTAAATATATTTGCTGTTCTTTCCGAACGGACGTCACAAGGAACGCACCTTGTACGTTGACAAATTCTCTCTGAAAATATGCGGAAGTTATTTTTCGGATATTACCTCTTTGAATATTACTTGTTCAGTTTCTTAGAATATTACTGTTTAGTTGTTTTGAATATTATTCTTGTTGTTATCCGAGATATTTGGCGAGAATTTTGGCATATCCCGACATACGTATTTTGGATATGCACTTCTCGCGTATCTGTCTGACGCGTTCGCGCGACAGGTTGTATTTTGCGCCAATCTCATCCATAGTGTGCTGATGGCAGCCGATGCCGTAGCTCTCTTTAATAATGTCAATCTCACGCGGCTTCAGCACCGTTTCAAGAATAGACTGAATGTCCTCAGCCATGGAGGTCTTGTCGGCATTCTCGTCTGTGCGGTCTTCGTCAGTCATGAGCATAGACGCCATTGAGTTGTCGTCATCATCAGAGAGCGGTGCGTCAATGCTCACCTGGTGGTTGTCGGCCTTCATGGCCTGCTGTATTTTCTCCGGGTCAATGTCAGTCATCTCTGCAATCTCTTCCGGCGACGGCCTTCGCTGGTGTTCTTGTTCAAACTTCTGTATTTCGTTGTTTATGCGTGTGAGCGCTCCCACCTGGTTGAGCGGTATGCGCACCATGCGACTTTGCTCGGCAAGCGCCTGCATGATGCTTTGGCGTATCCACCACACGGCGTAGGATATGAATTTGAATCCGCGTGTCTCGTCATATTTTTCGGCAGCCTTCACGAGACCAATGTTTCCTTCGTCTATGAGGTCGGAGAGCGACATGCCCTTATGCTGATATTGCTTTGCCACGCTGACCACAAAACGCAGGTTGGCCCTGACAAGCTTGTCCTTAGCCCGCTCGCCCTCCTTGCCGCCCTTACGGATGGCATTGGCAAGAGTTATTTCCTCGTCGGGCGTTATCATCGGTATCCTGCCGATTTCGGCAAGATAGTTGTTCAGCGACTGTGTGCCGCGGTTGGTGATGCTTTTCTGTATTTTAAGTTGTCTCATGGTCAAAAAAGTTAGTTCTTACGAAATGGTTTTATGTTTCTCTCTTATATCTAAAACCTGCATCTATGACAGGCTGCTGTAGTGTCGTTACGGTTAATAACGGGGGCAAATGTATAAAAAAAATATCGTGTTTGCAAAAAACTTGGCAATTATTTGGTTTCGATATTCACAACGGGAAAAAGGTTATCGTAAGGTAAAATCACGCTGAACCTTTTCTTAATAAAAAAGGTTGCAAACGATTAAAAATGCGTAACTTTGCAGACATGTCATATAATATGCCTTCAAAGCTGCGCATTTTTTTTGTTGTACTGGCTGCCGTCGTTCTTTCTGGCTGTTCTTCCGAACGGCTCATACCGCAAGGCAGCTATCTGCTCGACAATGTAGAGATACGTTCTGACGACCGGTCTTTCAAGGCCGGCCCGATGATGTTGTATGTTCATCAGAAGGCAAACTCAAAATGGTTTTCTCTTCTCCGCGTCCCCATGGCAGCCTATGCTCTTGCCGGCAGCGACACCGTTCACTGGCTGAACCGCCGCCTGAGGGTGATAGGCGAGAAGCCGGTGGTATATGATTCCGTTGAGGCAGAGCGTTCGTGCCACGACCTCACCCTTGCCATGCGCTCCATGGGATATATGAATGCTTCGGCCGATGTGACGGCACGGCGCCGCAAGCACAAGGTGACGGCCGTTTACACCCTTCATCCCGGCAAGCCGTGGCTGATAGGGCGGCTCGATTATGACATCCAGGACAGCGGCGTGGCCCGTACGCTTGAGCGCGGCTACCGCCCGCAGCTGAAGGGCGGCAGCCGCTTCACCACCGACGAGCTTGATGCCGAGCGCGGGCGCATGGCGGCTTATCTGGCCGACAACGGATATTATAAGTTTCACAAGGATTTTATTCAGTATGATGCCGACACTGTGGCCGGCAGCCGCGACGTAGGCCTCACGCTTCATCTGCTGAAGTACAGGGAAACGGCATCATCAGCTGATGTGCCGCACAGCCGTTATATGATAGGCAACATCACTTTCACGGGCGACAGCAGCGGCGTGCATCTTCGCAGGCGTGTGCTCGAGAATGCCACTGCGCTGCGCACGGGAAGCATGTACAGCGGCACTGATCTGCAGCGCACGTACAATAACTTCGCACGTTTGCAGGCTGTCAGATACACCAGCATTCGTTTTGACGAGCGGCGCGACACCAACGTGCTCGACTGTCAGATACATGTGTCGACAAACAAACCGTCGACGCTGTCGTTTCAGCCCGAAGGCACAAACACCGCCGGCGACCTCGGCGCAGCGGCGTCGCTGACATATACGAACCGCAACCTCTTCCGCGGGTCAGAGCAGCTGACGGTGCAGCTGCGCGGAGCCTTTGAGGCCATAACAGGCCTTGAAGGCTATCAGGACCAGAACTATCAGGAATATTCCGTAGAGACACGCCTTTCCTTTCCGCGGTTTGTGGCCCCGTTTCTCTCGCGAAGCTTCCGCCGCAGGCAGACGGCCACATCGGAGCTGTCGCTGCGGTGGGACATGCAGAACAGGCCGGAGTTCCAGCGGCGCGTGTTCTCGGCGGCATGGCGTTACAGGTGGGCTGAGCCTAAGCACCATCTAAACTGGCGGTATGACCTGCTCGACCTTAACTATGTCTATATGCCGTGGATTTCGGCAACGTTCAAGCATGATTATCTAGACTCTGTCAGCAACCGCAACGCCATTCTGCGTTATAACTATGAGAACCTGTTCATCATGAAGATGGGCGCTGGTGTCAGCTACAGCGACGGCACTGATGCCTTCCGCATAAACATCGAGACGGCCGGCAACCTGCTGTCGCTGCTCAGCCATACCGGCTTCAGGCGCAACGGCGAGGGACAGCGCATGCTTTTCAACATTGCCTATGCGCAGTATGCAAAGTTTGATGCCGACTATACTCATCAGTTCGTGTTCGACGAGCGCAACTCGCTGGCCCTTCATGCCGCCCTCGGCATAGCATGCCCTTACGGCAACTCAAACGTGCTGCCGTTTGAGAAACGCTATTTCTCCGGCGGCGCCAATTCCGTGCGCGGATGGAGCGTGCGCGGACTCGGACCGGGCAGCTTCCGCGGCCGCGACGGACGTATTGACTTCATAAATCAGACCGGCGACATGAAGCTGGACCTCAATGCCGAGATGCGCACGCATCTCTTCTGGAAGCTGAACGCTGCTTTCTTCGTTGATGCCGGCAACATCTGGACGCTGCGCAGTTACAGCGACCAGCCAGGCGGGCAGTTCCGCTTTGACACGTTTCTTAAGCAGATAGCCGTGGCCTACGGCCTCGGGCTGAGGCTTAACTTCGGCTATTTCATCCTTCGCTTCGATGCCGGCATGAAAGCCATCAACCCGGCTTACGAATCGAATGACGAGCACTATGCCGTTATTCATCCTGACTTCGGCCGCGATCTGGCGTTTCATTTCGCGGTAGGCCTTCCATTCTGACGAGCCACCGGCCGCCGTCGTAACGCATCTTTATCGTAAAGCGGCCGTTCTTCACAATGTGGCCGACGCGTCCCAGCGTGTCCATGCCGAGGTAGTTGCTTACGTTGAGCTCTACATCGGCCGTTGAGTCGCCGGTGTATGTAATGTCTCCGAGCTCATGGGCGGCCCCGCTTTCCATGCCGCGCAGAATGTCAACGTCTTTCTGATGCACTTGTGAGGCCGCGAAGCGAAGCCATTTCTGTGAGCCTGCTGTCACGTAGGGCAGGGCTTTGGAAAAATGCCAGTCGTAATATGCCGTGGCAAAGGAGTCGGCGCATTCCTTCAGTTGTTTCTCAGAACCGGCATGACCGTTGCATGATGTCAGGAAAAGTATGCCGGCCGCCATTGCTGCCGCTGTCATGCGGAAACTGTTCTTATGTTTTATCATATATATTTTTTTTAGCTGAAATTTATTATAAATATGTGTAGGCGTAATTTTGCAAGAGCAAAATTACGCCTATTTTCTTTTATATCGCTATTAGTGATATATAAAAAAATAATTTCTGCTTATTTTTCAGCAAGAAATAATCCAGTTTCACCGGGGTGCCTTATGCCGGGCTACAAAGATAAACGGATGAGTCAGCCCCTCCGGGGCTGTGGATTGATGAAGTTTGCTGTTGATATGCTTATTTCGTTTTCCGCTGAAAATCAGTAGTGATTGTCCACGTGCAGGGCGCGGCCCTTGTGGCCGTCCGCAGGCTGCATTTTCTTGCTGTTTTTTTTACTTACAGTCTCGCAGAGGCTGTCTCTTTCGTAGCCCCAGGCTAAGGGAAGCAAAGCGACCGCAGCCTGGGGTATAGAAACTGATTTTCCCATCTTTGGTTCCTCGGCGATGTACCATTGTCTTTTCAGCAGTTGTGGCATCTTAAAGACCGGCACATTTCTGTTCTGCGTTTTCGTTTGCCTCCTTAAGGCTCTGCTATTGTAAAGAAAAATCAGAAGAAATTAAAGAATATTAACTAAAAATCGCTCTAAAAAAATTTCCACTGTAATCTTACGTTTTCTGTTATAATTGCATAAATTATGCATAATAAGCCATTATTCTGATAAATAACGACATTACCGTCGTAAAGCAATGAGATAATTTTTTATTTCACGGAGATATTTTTCCAAAGCATTGCTTTACGATGCGTAAACGACTGCTTTATTTTTCTGTTTTTATTACATAAAAGCCTGTTTTTCCGTCTTTTATTTTGTAATAAAATTACAACAGCTTTATTATCAGAGCTTTATATATTACGCGAGAATGCCGTTCCACACGACCAACTGTAGGCTTGCTCGTTTTCTTGCCATTTTTGAAAATTGGTTTGTCAATATTGTTTACTGTGTATGTAATTATATTCACAACGGAAATAAAGTGGCGGTGGGCAGACTCGCTGAACACTGAGAAATAAGAATAATAAAAAGTTGCCATTCTGCGGAATGTTTGTTAATTTTGCAGAAACAAACGATAAAAATGCTGAATTTCATATCATTCGGTAGTGGCAGCAGCGGCAACTGTTACTTTCTTTATACCGGCACCGATGCGCTTATGATCGATGCCGGTATAGGCATAAGACAGCTGAAGAAACATTTCGCCAAGTTCGGCCTGTCGCCGGCGGCAGTACACAATATTCTTGTTACGCACGACCATGCTGACCATATCAAGTCAGTAGGCTGTTTCAGCACTGATTATAACGTGCCTGTGTTTACCACTCAGAAGGTGCACAAAGGCATTAACAGAAACTACAGCGTGCGCGTGAAAGTGCCGGAGGAAAATGTCCGTGTGATAGAAAAAGACGTTGAAACAGAAATCGGCGAGTTCCGCATCACACCGTTTGCCGTGCCGCATGACAGCTCTGACAATGTTGGCTATATGATAAAACACGGCAGCGCCGTGTTCTGTCTGATGACCGACATCGGGCATATTGCCGAGAATTTGCCGGCCAGTATTGCGGCTGCTGATTATCTGGTCATTGAGGCCAACCACGACAGGCAGATGCTGTGGCAGGGACCATATCCAGACTATCTTAAGGAGCGCATAGCCGGACCGGTTGGCCATCTGAGCAACGAGGAGTGTGCCGGAGCCATAACAAAATACGGCAGCGAACGGCTTAAGCATGTGTGGCTGTGCCATCTCAGCCAGGACAACAACCATCCGGAGCTGGCACGCAAGACCGTTGAGCAGGCCATGCAGAATGTGGGCATGACGGAAAGGGGAGTGGTGCTTGACGTGCTGAAACGGCGCACGCCGCAGGGCATCTGGCAGCTTGACGACTGAGGATGAGCTGTGCTTTCCTCGGCATATCCGGAATGTGTCTTTTTGTTGTCAAATATTATTTTTGTTGAAGAATACAACATTTTTGTGGAATTTTCTTATATCATAAAGCCTTTTTGTGGTATCTTTGCTTATTGAAAAAATAATGCGGCTGAGCGGCCGTCATAATATTTACTAACACTAAAAGACTTATGAAAAGTAGGATATTGTTACTCATTCCGGCATTATTCTTTACTCTTGCACTGTCGGCCGTTCCGGCATTGCGGCGGTGGATGACAATGACGCAGAGTGACGGCACGGCAAAAACGGTTATGCTCGTCGGCGACGAGCATTCACATTATTATATAGACCGTGACGGTGCGAAGTGGCTTCTCGACTCCGCCGGTATGTTTGTGCCGCTGTCGGAAGAAAGGGCCAGGCAGATAACGGTGGGCGGCAAGAGCAGCATGCAAAAAAAACAGCTGCCGCGGCTCAGGTCCGCGGTGAAGCGCAGTGCCGGTGCTTACAGCGGCAGCCGTCGCGGGCTGATAATACTCGTTGAGTTTCAGGACCGCCGGTTCACAATAAGCAATCCAAAGGCTGAGTATGAGTCGCTTGCCAACAGGCGGGGATATACCAACAGCTACGGAGCAACTGGCAGCGTGAGAGATTATTTCCTCAGCCAGAGCTACGGCACGTTTGACATGCAGTTTGACGTTGTCGGCCCGGTAAGGCTTGAGAACAGCATGATCTATTACGGACGCAACGGCAGCAGCAGTAGTGAAAAAGACATATATGCCGGCCGCATGATAGCAGAGGCTTGCCGGGCGGCAACAGACTCTGTTGACATATCTAAATACGACTGGGACGGCGACAGCATCGTTGACCAGGTGTATATCGTCTATGCCGGCTACGGCGAGGCTACCGGCGGCAGTGAATATACTGTATGGCCGCATGAGTATGACCTCTATTCGGCGGCATATGATGATGATAATGGCGACTTCTTCGGACTGTTCGGACGCCGGCAGAGCAGCGCCGGCGGGCCTGGAGGCCATTTCGGACACGGAGGGCAGGCCTCTTCGGACATTTATGACTACGGCGTTGAGCAGAATGGATATATCTTCAATACATACGCCTGCGGAAACGAACTTGTCAACATGTCGGTGTTTGGCGGCACAGGGAATTATATGATGGGAATAGGCGTTATCTGCCATGAGTTCTCACACTGCATGGGACTGCCTGACTTATATGACACCGTAGGCAGCGGCTACGGGCTCGGCAATTATGACATCATGAGCAACGGGTCATATAACGGTCAGAACGGAATCGGAGAGTGCCCTGCAGGCTATTCTGCCTATGAGCGCATGGCTGCCGGATGGCTGTCGCCGCAGGAGCTGACAAGGGCACGGCAGGTGACGGCCATGCAGCCGCTCAACGTGGCTGCCGAGGCTTACGTAATATATAATCCGGCTCACCGCGATGAATATTATCTTTTGGAAAACCGCGATAAAACAGGGTGGGATTCTTATCTGCCCGACAACGGACTGCTCGTTGCGCATGTCGACTATGACAGCTGCATCTGGAGCTATAATGTTGTCAACAGCGTTAACGGCACTTATTATGTAGGTGATGAAAGCAGGACAAACACATACGACAGGCTGACTATTCTTCGTGCCGACAATTCTGATCCTAACAGTATTTATGCTACAGATGAGTCGACTTTCCTTTATCCATACAAAGGGCTGTTGGGAAATGTCAATGACAGCATCTCTGAATACAGCAGTCCGGCCTTTACGCTGAACAATAAGAATACCGACGGCGGCAGCGTGCTGCACTGTGTTGTGAATTCAATAAAGCAGCATACTGACGGCACATTGTCATTCTCGTTCTTCCCCGACAGAATAACGGCCGGCATCAGCAGCGCCGTGCTCACAGACGGCAACGGCACGGCTGTTTACAATCTTCAGGGACGCAGAGTGGCGGCTGATGAGCCGTTGGCGCCGGGCGTTTATATAATCAGGAAGGCCGACGGAACGTCAGTGAAGAAAGTCGTCAAATGAAGGAATGTCTGTTTTGATTTGTCAGAATGAAAAGGATTGATAAATAATATTATTTAAAATAACAGGAAATTATGAGAAAGACGTTAAACATCATGCTGGCAGCAGCTATGCTGACAGCGCCTCTTGCCGTAAGCGCGGAAGAGACAATTGCAGCTGAACTTGCTAAAGCTACGGAAACGGAGCTCGTAACAGCTAAACCAAAGAAGAAGACAACAAAAAAAACTACAACGAAGAAGGGCAGAACGACTTCTTCAAAGAAGAGCTCCAAGAGCACAAAGAAGACAACGACGGCATCAACGGCTGCTGAGACAACACAGACCTCAACAACGTCGTCTTCAAGCACGTCGCTGCTCGGAGGCATCCTCTCCGGACTGACGTCGGTGTTCAACGCCAACAGCGTAGCCTCTGCTGATGACCTCGTAGGCACATGGAAATATACCGAGCCGGCTGTAGTGCTCGAAAACGACAACGTGCTTGCCGGCATGGCCGGAAAGGTGCTGTCAAACAAGATTGAGAAAGACCTGCAGAAGCAGCTCACAAAGGCCGGCATCGTCAAGGGCAAGATGAAGATGACCTTCGACAAGAACGGCAACTTCACGCAGACTGTCGGCAACAAGACCATGTCGGGCACATACAAGCTCAACAAGAAGAATGTGGAGCTGACATACGCCGGCGGCGTACAGCAGTTTATCGGCACCACACAGGTGGACGGCGACAAGCTGCTTATTGTCATGGATGCATCCAAGCTGCTTAAATATTTCAAGACCATAACATCGCTCACCGGCAACTCTGCAATATCGTCGCTCGGCAGCTTGCTGAGCAGCAATAAGGGCCTTCTTCTCGGCATGACGCTCGAAAAATAACGGCAACAGAAAAAATAGAGGCCGGAAAATTTTCGTTATCAACAGAAAAACAGTAACTTTGCACCCGCATTCACGAGTTGGATGCATAAAATTCAAACCTAATTAAAATTAAACAAAAAAAATGGCAACAAAAATCAGACTGCAGCGTGGCGGCCGTAAGGGTCATCCTATTTACAGAATCGTCATCGCTGACGTTAACGCACCACGTGATGGTAAATTTACTGAGAAGCTTGGAATGTTCGATCCGAACACCAACCCTGCTACTGTTGATTTGAATTTCGACCGTGCTCTTTACTGGCTTGAGACAGGCGCACAGCCTACTGACACTGTTCGTTACATTCTTAAGAACGAAGGTGTTTATCTCATGAAGCATCTTCACGGCGGCGTAAAGAAAGGTGCTTTCGACGATGCTGAGGCTCAGAAGCGTTTCGATGCTTGGAAAGAGGCTAAGACACAGAAGCTCAACGGCGTTCGTGAGCAGGTAGCTACAGCAAAGAAGGATGCTGCTGCAAAGTCACTCGCTGATGAGAAGAAGGTTAACGAGGCTATTGCAAAGAAGGTAGCTGACAAGAAGGCTGCCGAGGCTGCTGCAAAGGCAGAGGCTGAGGCTGC
>OMUH01000024.1 GCA_900314195.1 uncultured Prevotella sp. | reverse complement strand
ATTAACAACTCAACGGGTGATATCAGCCTCTGTTTCTCGGAACATCTAACTGGACGCCCTAGCAAATAAATACTATCGCCTTACCAAAATCGACCTGAAAAATGGCATTGGAGAGTCTTTGTCTCCTATCAGAATTAATTGGAACTTTCTGCCGTCTGAATACATATCAACGGGCAATATCAATGTGTCGACCTCAGATAAAGATTTCGGTGTATGGTTAAAAGAGCATTCAAAGAATTTTATAGCTATTGATATCAACAATGACGGAATAAGTGATATTATACGCATTTCGCCTGGAACGTGGATGGGCTCCAACCCCACAAACAAGACCTTCCTTTTCGTAAGCTTAAGCAAAAAAAATACGAATGGGGAAGTGTCATATCAAAAGCCTAAGATGTTCGAGTTGGAACCAAGTTTTTCAATTGACGACCTTAAAAATATTATTGGTGATATTCAGGCGATGGATTTTGATGGTGATGGTTATAATGACCTGATCATACCATACTATAGCGCAGATGACAGAGAACAAGGTTTTAAGTATTATGCCGTGTTAGGCAGAACCATTTTAGGCGCAATACAAGGGACGCGCAGTTTCGATGTCCAAAGTTTTGAGAAGAAAATAAACTGCGGCAAACTGCCATTACTTGCAACTTCTGATTTTAATGGCGATGGAAAAGACGAATTGATCTATTTGGAGGTCAAGGCAAGGAATGGCTATTACTATGGAGCTATAGAGAGTGCAGCAATATTCAACGAATATGGTGCTATTAGTGTGCATAGTCAGCCGATTAAGTTCAGATTCCCGAAAGATCCCCAAAAGATTTTTGTAGGCGATTACAACCATGACGGACTGACAGATATCATTGTTTTCTATGATGGCGGGTATAAGATATATTTCAACAATGGTGGAGCTCTGACTTCTGACAAATACACAGAGGGCAATACAAAGCAGGGCACGAACCTGGGCAACAATTTCCGCATGGCCCAGGGAGACTTCAACGGTGATGGTCTTCCTGACTTCGTATTCCATCAGGACAAAGCGTATGGCCTGGCCCTGAACAATGGCGATGGCACATTCTTCGTTAACAACAATGCCATAAGCCTGAACGTAATCAATCAGTCCACTTCAAAGGATAACGACCGGTTCAATCTTATCGCATACGACTTTAACCATGACGGTCTGTGCGACTTTGTCGTTTCCAAGGCGAACTATGTACATCATGGAGGCTTCCGCGCCAGGAATGACTATAAGAATACAGAGACCATATTTGTCCGTTCAACTGGTAGCGGTTTCTCAGTATTTAAGGATATTGTGACCAATGATTGTGAAAGTGCGAATTGTAGTCATGTTTTCCTGGGTGACTTTACTGGAGATGGTGACCCTCAGCTTGCAAATTTTGGTAAGCGTCTGCTATATCCAGGTGACAAAACTGATGACATGATCCACATCTATCGCATTGGTAGCGACATGGCCAATAAAGGTAGAGTGTCTTCTATTACCAATGGATTAGGAAAGGTAACCTACATAACATACAAACCTGGCACGGACCCTTCTGTCTATTCTTTTGGCAAAGCTGGCAGCTACCCTGTAAACACTTATACTTTGCCGATAGCGTTAGTATCTGAGGTTTCGGTCAGCAATGGTGCAGCGGCTTCCCAAACTACTAAATATAAATATGAGGGAGCCAAAGTACATATTGCAGGCAGGGGCTTCCTTGGCTTCACCAAGGTTTCGGATGAGAATACAACTCTAGGGGTAAAGGAAGAAACAGAGATCACCAAATGGGATGAGAATAGATGGATTCCTACAGAATCCAAGTCTACTACTACCCAGGGGGGCAAGACTTCTGTCGTTCAATCGGTTGCTACTGTAACAGACGCTGGCGCAGGAAACTATTTCTCTTATATTTCCGGCAAGACCATCAAGGATTTCGACGGCAACACGGCGACCGTTTCCACTACTTATGATGTCAGCAAAGGTGTACCTGCAAGTGAAACCGTATGGAATGACGGCTCTGATATGTATAAACAGGTCAACTATAGTGGCTATACCCAGAAAGCCGGTATGTGGATGCCAGCAAGTGTAGAACGCATCCAGAAACATAAAGATGACAGCCGGCCGTTTGCTGTAAAGACGTCCTATACCTATAATGATAAGGGCGACATACTGACAACCATCGATCACGATGGATCCTCGCTGCCTCTTAAGACCACCAATACTTATGATGTTTATGGAAATATACTCACGTCGGTATCCTCAGGCAGCGGAGTAGACCCGAATACCAAGGTAAATGTCTATGATAATTCCGGTCGGTTTGTAGCCAAAGCCTCAGAATCTGCCACAAGCATGGTCAACACCTTCACTTATGACCAGTGGGGAAATGTCCTTACAGAAAAAGACGAAACCAACCCGAATGCCGCCCTTACTACCAAATATGAATATGACGGATGGGGTACGATGATATGTAAGACCGATCCGGCAGACATCTCTACTACCACTACAACGGGCTGGTGCAATGGCTATAATTCCCTGAAGTATTATGTGAAGACCAGCCCTGCAAATGGAGCATGGACAAAAACATATTATGACAATTGTGGCCATGAGCTCCTTGTAAAGAGCGTTGGACCTAACAACATAGCCGTTTCCAAGACCACCTCATACAATGACAAGGGCCAGGTAAGCAAGGTCGTAAATAATACAGGAAAGCTGTCTGTTTCTGAGACATTTACCTATGATGACAGGGGCAGGCTTACCTCTGACGCACTGTCCAGTGGCAAAACCACATCTTATAGTTATGGCAACAGGACAGTTACAACAACTGTCGCCGGCCGGAGCTATACAAAGGCCACAGACGCTTGGGGCAATGTATTGAAGTCTACAGACCCGGTTTCTGAGGTCAGCTATGTTTACTCTTCGTGCGGAAAGCCGTCAGCAGTGAAGGCAGCTGGTACCACTACCACCTTTGAATATGACGATGTAGCCAACCAGACATCCATGACAGATCCGGATGCTGGAACCACTACCTATACTTATGCTGCGGATGGCAAGATTCTCAGCGAGAAGGATGCAAGGGGCGTTAAGACAGTCAACACCTATGACAATGAAGGACGTCTGGTATCCAGCTTGATAGGCAATACAAAATTGACCCATACTTATGGCAATTCGGGTAATGGGTCCAACAGGCTCATACGCTCTGAATATGGAAAGAATTCAGTATCTTATGTCTATGACGAATATGGAAGAGTAATCTCTGAGAGCCGCAATGTATTCGGAAAAGGAACGTTCAACTTCTCATATGTCTATAATGATAAGAATCAGTTAGCACAAGTTACCTATCCGGGCGGGCTGTCTGTTTCTTACACCTATGATGACTTTGGCAATAAGATTCAGACTACAGCAGGAAATGATGTAATCTGGAAACTGAAGGA
>OMUH01000113.1 GCA_900314195.1 uncultured Prevotella sp. | reverse complement strand
AGTTGGTTTAGAGCGCTGCAGTCACATTGCAGAGGTCATCGGTTCGAGCCCGATCGTCCCTACAAAAGTTCAAAGTTTTTTTAGCTTTGGACTTTTTTTGTATAAGACCAAAACAAAAATTTATTATTCGAAATCAGCTGATAAATAGTATGTGTTGACATGCCGGCATTCAGGAAACTAATGTTTTCTTTCTGATGAAAAATTCCGAAAACACTGAAAACATTGTTTTTCAGATCTAAAATCATACAAGCAAAAAAAAGACATATTACCCTCTCGGGCTATATGTCTCTGATAAACATTATTCTACCTTTAATTATATATGCTCATAAAACAATTTAAACTATACAGAAATCTGATTTGGTAATTGCAAATTTAATATAAATATTTGTTTTCAAAGACAAAATATCAAAAACCAAGCATTGTTTATCAAATAGCATAATAATTAATCAATATTTGCTGTCGACTTATCAAAATGCAAAGTTAGCAAAGCTATATATAACAAGCTAAAAGCAAAATAAAACTTTTATTTAAAATAATGAATATCCTCAACAATTCATACAATTTAAATTTAACTTAAAAATCCGTATCTATTCAGAATATCGTGATTTATTTGCAATAATCTTTGACGGAATCGAAAATATCAGTTGAGTCAGGTCGGTTTTACATGGCAGTATATCATCGCTTATTGTTTTGCGTTGAAAGCATTCAAAAGAAACACCTCAGCTTTTGGCAGGAAAAGCTTGTGTCCCTGAGCATTCAGATGTGCACCGTCGCTTGTTGACTGGAAATATTTTTTCCTGAACATTTCTTCATTTGCCAATATTCCAGAGTTTTCTGCGCAGTTAAAAAAGGCAATGCGCTCCCGTCGACAAACTTTTTCTATTATTTGAATAACACGCTGTCTGTTGCTGCCTTGGTAGTTTTTTGTTCTCCATGGTGAGAACCATGCGATTACGGCATCAGGGCTTTTCTTTTTCAACTGTCTGATCACTAAGGTTACGGCTTTCTTAAAGCTGTCAGTACTTATAGAATCAAGAAGACCAGTATCATTATGTCCGGCAATTATTACTATGAAATCGAGACTGTCCGGCAACTCCCGGCACCGTTTGTACATGGCCGGTCCAAAGCGTTTGCTGTCCATGGAAACACGGCTTCCGTTTCTGCCGAAATTAAAATATTCCATTCCATATTTATGTGCGAAAAGGGCATGCCATGCTTCTTGGTAAGGGCGCTTGTGATTACGTACATAGCTGTCACCGAAGAAAGCAATTTTCCGTCCGTAAAGCCGGCTGTTGTAACAGCGTTCCGGCAGTGATGAAAGCCATGAGTCCAGCTCTGCCAGCAATGCGTCATGAAAAGGCAGCGGAGAAGAGAATGTCCATCCATGTCCTCCTGAAGGATAAATGTGCATTGAAGCGCTGATGTTTTTTTGTATTAATGCCTTGCAATATGCCATTGTATTGGCTTCCGGCGGCACACCGTAATCATCGGCGCTGGCGGTTATAAATGCAGGCGGAGTATTGTCGTTTACAAGCAATTCTGTTGAATAACGTTTTTCAACTTCAGCATTTCCACAATCTTTACCAAGAAATCGCATTCGTGACCCTTTGTGAGCGCCTTTCTCGCCCATGGTTATCACAGGATAAAAAAGAATCTGGAAAGACGGTCTCAGGTCTTGCTCAGCCGTACATGCCGTAAGACTTGCAAGATGTCCTCCGGCAGAGGTACCCATTATGCCAATGTCTGCCGGATTAATATTCCATGTCTGTGCACTGTCATGAAGCAGACGCAACGCCGCAGTAACATCGCTGACTGGTATCCGTGGATTGCCGTCGGGCATACGGTAGTGTAGAACAGCAAACGCCATGTTGTGCCGCTCCGCAAAAAAAACAGCCCACTGGCAGTTGTTTTCTATTGACGTTTGCCGGTATCCGCCGCCAGGAACAGCCAGTAGTGCTCTGCATGGCTTACTTTTTTGTTCCGGCAGATATATGCGCATATAAGCATCTGCACCTGTTGGCAAGTAAACCGTAAACTGCCGGATGCTTGCAAATGACGGAATAGTTAGCATAAAAAGTTCTATAAAAATCAGACTGCATATTCTGTTCATAAGCAAAAAAATATAAAAAATATGAGAATAAATCAGTTATTCATTTATAGCACCGCAATAAGGACAACGCCCTTTTTTCATCAGGTGTGCTCCACAGCGTCCGCATATATAACCTTGGTGATTACCATTTCTATATCGTGATATAGCGAAACAGGTGTAAATGACAAGCAGTATATATCCGATAAAATAAAGAGTCGTAATGCTGAATACAATATAGTCAACGGCGCACACGGCAGTCAGTCCGAACATATAGAGCACTGCGTCAGCCGGTGGCAGCAGATGCCACACGTCATCAATGGCAGCCAGCGCAACTATCAGCATCGTCCACACCGCAGCAAGGAATAATGACATTATCGGCGAAACTGAAAAAGGGTTCAGTGTGGGATGGAAATAAAATTGCTGCCAAAGTTCTGGCAGAAACAGCTGTATGCTTGCATAAAGTGTTGCAGAAAAGGCTACAAGCAAGCATAGCAACGTGGGATATATGCTGTCTATGTCATTGAGATGTACTATCTTGCCGTTTTTCCTTGAAACTTTTCTTAAAAGGTAAACAGCCGAAATGACTACTATGATAACAAGAAAAATCTGCAAGTGCACATCAGAAAAAGCAGATATGAACTTTGAGATGGGGTCGTCGGGCACAACCTTTGCAAGCATATACTTTTCATGTGTCCATCCGAACCGTTGTTTTTCCGTTGCAAGTTGAATCCAGACAGAATCTTTCGTATCCTGCGGCTCCATACGTATGTCGGCAACAACAAGGTGACATCCTTTAGATACATAAAAGCTGTCTACAAGCATATTGTTGAAAAGCTCCTCCGGCTGTTGCTCTATTAGCATGAGAGAATCACTTTTGACAACAAAGTTATAGCCGTTGGAGTAATGATGTGTAGCTGCAAAAGACAACGAGTCAGCATTGCTGCGCGCAGAATGAGCAAAAACCGGCGTTGATGCATGTCTGTGGTAGCATGATGTGAAAACAGCTGTCATTGAGAGCAGCAGGATTACTGTTAAAGCTTTTATAATAAACTTATTTCTCGGCATATATGTTCATTTGACATTCACTGCATTTAAATTCAAGAGTGAACCGGCGTCCGTCAGACATGGCCAAATGCAACGGTTCTTTCCACGCAGGCTGTTTTCCGCCGCGCCGCACACAGAATCCAAGCGAGAAACGTATGCAGTGACGGCATTGCATGACAAGTGGCTTTTTATAATTTTTCCCGTTTTCAAAGCATACGCTGATATTCTTCAGTCCTTCATGTTCATAAAACATATTTGCTTCATGATTGCTGATGTTGTACAGATAAGGGAATTCGGCATATTCCGGCTGCCATGGAAATTGAGCTTCGAATGGCGTTCTAACAGTGTTTGAATGCTGTTCTGCAACAGAATCATTGTCAGTCTTTCCTATCTGTTTTACTGCCTCGCGGCGCAAATCAGTCAATATGCTGTTGGGAATAAACATATTCTCAACACCGTCAGCAAATTCAATATGCCTGCACACAAAAGCAGTGTTGCCAAGTTTTGAAAGCTGACGCTCAATGTTTTCCTGCTGCGGATGCTTGGCAGTCTGATGAGGGAAAGCTGCAGTTGCTTGTCCGTGTTTACCCGTCTCTGCAATAATATCCAGGGAGAAACCGTCTGTTACTGCCGACAACGTCATGTCTACAGATATCCTGCGTCTGGCTGTCTGCCCGGAAAGCAGCTTGTCAAAAGCCTCGTCTCTGTTGCGGTATAGCCTGGTGCCTTTTCTGATGTTGCCAGGCATAACCTGTGGGTACAGCAGATTACCGGCGGCTCTGTTGACACGGAAGCCCTCAAGCTCATGCCGGTCATTGAAAAAACAAAGTCCGTCGCCGTTGGCAAATGCGGCAGTCCCGGCAACAGTGAAGCTGTTGTGTCTTATCTCTTTGACACGCCCCACATATTCACCTGTTGCTTTAGGCGTATCAAAATTTGCTATGTCGGGCTGCCGTCCGGTAGAGAAATAAGTAGTGTAACCACGATTGAAAGTCTTGCGCAAGTCCGGTGTGAACTGATAATCAATATGTCCTATAGAACTTCTGCAATATTCATCAGGCCGTCGCCGGCAAATAGTGTTGAGCTTCTCGCTGTATGCAGCAACAACATTTTTCACGTAGGCAGCATCCTTAAGCCTGCCTTCAATTTTAAAAGCGGAGGCACCTGCATCAGCAAGCTGTTCAAGCTGGTCTATCAGGCATAAGTCTTTCAGAGACAGCATGTGCTGCTGTTCTCTTATAACGTTTCCTTTATCATCTATCAAGTCAAATGCAAGCCGGCAGAACTGTGCACATTCGCCCCTGTTGGCCGAGCGTCTGAAGCAATATTGTGATGCATAACAAACACCAGAATAGCTGACACACAGCGCACCATGCACAAACACTTCAAGGTCTACTTCAGGGCAGAACTCATGAATTTCCCTGACCTCGTCTACCGACAGCTCCCGCGCCAGAACAACCCTGTCAAACCCTTTGGCAGCCAGCCATGCCGTTTTCTCTTTCGTCCGTGTGTCACATTGTGTAGATGCATGCAGCTCAACTTTCCGGCAGCCACTGTCAGAAAGCATCTGCCTGACCCTTGCCAGCAGTCCCATGTCCTGTATCAGCAATGCATCGACGCCGGCATCAACAAGCTGCTCAACCATGTGCATAGTGTCATCAATCTCATCGTCATAGATAATCGTGTTCACCGTTACATGCACTTTGGCACCAAACAGATGGGCATAGTCGCACAGCTTGTGAATATCAGATATGCTGTTGCCAGCAGCCTGACGCGCTCCGAACCTGTCGGCACCTATATAAACAGCATCGGCGCCATGGTCAATGGCCATGATGCCGGTGTATAAATCTTTTGCAGGAGCAAGAAGTTCAAGTTTCTTCATTTTATCTCATTAATGTCGTAAGGCGTCTCTTGATAAACATAATAATTAATCCAGTTGCTGTAAAACAGATTGGCTGCCGACCGCCATCTGACCACAATACCGTCGGCGGGGTTGTCATTGCGGTAGTAGTGCTTTGGCAGTTCAACATCCTTTCGCTTGCCGGCATCGCGGTGGTATTCATTGTCAAGCGTATCCGGCGCATATTCCAAATGCCCGAGAATATAAAACTCTCGCCCGGCTCTCGACGTAACAATGCTGACGCCGGCTTCGGCAGAGTCTGCAATCACCGAGAGGGCAGGCTCACGCAGAATATCCTCTATGCGCACCTCCGTATGCCGGCTGTGCGGCATCATGAACACATCGTCAAATCCGCGGAATATAGGCTGGCGAATGTCTAGCGGACGGGTAGGGAACACCCCGAATTTCTTTACCGGCAGCAGATATTTCGGTATTCCATAGAAGTGATACAGAGCGGCCATGGCTCCCCAGCAGAGATAAAGCGTAGATTCAACGTTGGAACGGGCCCAGTCAAAGATTTGCGTTATCTCTTTCCAATAGTCAACATCTTCAAACTTTTCTGTTTCTATCGGCGCACCGGTCACAATCATGCCGTCAAACTTCTGTTGCATCAGAAGATGAGAATCCTTATAGAACATCATCATGTGCTCTATTGGGGTATTCTTCGGCGTATGTGAACGCAGTTTCATGAAATATATTTCCAGTTGCAAAGGAGTATTTGACAACAGCCGGATCAGATCTGTTTCCGTGGTAATCTTCAAAGGCATAAGGTTGAGTATCACTATACGCAACGGACGTATTTCCTGCTTATGCGCACGACTTTCGTCCATAACGAATATGTTTTCCCGCTTCAGAAGCTCTATAGCAGGCAGCTTGTCTGGTAATCTTAATGGCATACTTGTGTAATCCCTTTCCTTTTTGTTCGCTAATTACATCAAGGCTTTTATGTTTACGGAAAGCAACTTGTAAAAAAGAAGCAGCCCTGAAACAATCTTATTACCTTGTATTGATATTATATTTTCTTTTCGCAAAGTTACCTAATAATAACGACAATTGGCAAAAAACAATACCGTTTTTTTATTTAATACCATGATTATTTGTCTTTTATCACAAGAAAGCTTCGATTTCTTAATTACTAAAATGTTTTTGAAGCGTTTCAACGCGGCAAGCAGCAATGCTCTTCTCTGAACCGTTTACAGTCTGTTTGCGCAGTAACTTTGCCGATTGCAGTTTTTGGCTCATATTGGCGAAGCTTTGTTTATTTTATTGTAACTTTGCAAAGTTTTTTGCGCAGATATTTTTCTGTTGCGGTTTTCTCCGCATAGCATCCGTTTAACAGAAATGCTATGTCTATATAAAGCACTGTATTTCATTGCGTTTAGAAATAGAACATATAGTAACACTTAAACAATAGATAAAATGTTTTTTACACGCTACAAAAATGAATACCGTTCAATAAGCACACTCGGCATACCTATTATTATAGGCCAGGTAGGAACCATTGTGCTGAGTTTCGCCGATACAATAATGATAGGGCATCATTCCACTCCCGAGCTGGCAGCCGCCGCTTTTGTCAGCAACTTATTTGCGATAGGACTGCTGATAGCCATGGGATTTGCTTACGGCATGACACCTGTTGTGGGCAGCTGTTTCGGACGCGATGAGTATGGCCGTATCGGCTCTGTAGTAAAAAACGCTTTGACGGCAAACACACTTGTGGCATTGCTGCTCGTCGCGGCTTACTCCGCCCTGTATGCCAACCTTGACAGACTGGGACAGCCAGAAGAGCTTCTGCCTTATATGCGGCCATATTTCATAGTGAACCTGTTGTCAATGCCATTCGTGTGCTGGTTTAATGTATTTAAGCAAACTGCTGATGGAACAACAGATACCAAAATGCCAATGTGGATACTTATATGCGGCAACATATTGAATATATTCGGTAACTGGCTTCTTATATACGGGCACTGCGGACTGCCGGAACTAGGCCTGCTTGGCGCCGGCATCTCAACATTGCTGTCCAGGGTTGTGATGACTGTTGCGATAGCTTTAATCTTCTTCACCTCCGGACGTTATGAAAAAATGCGTATGGCCTTCCGGAACAGCAGCAACAACAAGGCTGATTTTATAAGGCTGAACAAGATGGGGTGGCCGTTAAGCCTTCAAATGAGTATGGAGGGCGGAGCATGGTCACTGGCAAGCGTGATAGTAGGCTGGATAGGAGCCTTGCCGCTGGCTGCGCATCAGGTGATGCTGTCAATAAGCCAGTTGTTCTATCAGTTCTATTATGCAATAGGTGCGTCAGTAGCCATACGTGTAAGTCTTTTCATAGGACAGAAAGATTATCAGCGCATCCCGGCCACTGCATGGGCCGGCTATCACATATCTGTTCTGTTAGCATTGTGTATGTCGGCAATAGTCTGGCCGTTACGTCATGAGATAGGATGGCTGTTTACAGATTCAGCCGATGTTGCCAATATGGTGGCAGGTGTTGTCGTGCCGCTTGTCATCTATCAGTTTGCAGACAGCCTGCAGTGCGTATTCTCAAACACTTTAAGAGGCATGTCTTATGTAAAGCCAATGGTGCTGGTGGCATTCATAGCTTATTTTGTCATATCGCTTCCTTTGGCTTACTTCTTCGGCATAGTGTTGAAAGGCTCACTTGTAGGAGTGTGGGCTTCTTTCCCGTTCGGACTTACAGCCTCGGCCATAATGTATTATTCTTTCTACAGACACAGACTGCACATGCTTATGAAAAGTAACTAATTCAAAAATTGTCTTTTCCGATTATTTCACTTACCTTTGTGAGTGATTTCAGAAAACTGTAAATAAATCACTAATCATTTGTTGTAAAAGCGAACATAGCAAAATCAAATTTATGAAAAAGTTTTATATGCCTTTAATGGCAACATTTATTGGTTATATATTAATGTCTGTACTTACATTGCTGGCTTTTGAATGCGGACTGGCAGAACAAGGAACGCTTGCTGACAACAAACCGGCTTTGTTCTGGCTTCAGATAATCATGGAACTTGTGACATTAATATCGGCACCTCTTGCATTGCGCCTGATTAAAATCTCTGCCGTCTCGGCAAGGATAGCCAGAAGGAAGCCTCAGGGACTGCTTACATGGCTTTTCATACGGCTTGACATGCTTTGCATACCAATGCTATTAAACGTGCTCTTCTACGAAATGACACTCTCGCCGGCCTTTGGCTATATGGCAATAATTTTGTTTATATGTCTGTTTTTCGTTGATCCATCAAAAAAGAGATGCAGGCACGACTATGAGGAGGCATACGGAGATGACAGTAAATCTGACAGAGAATATAATAATGTAAGGAAATGAAGAAGCTGTCTATTGTCATTGTTTCCTATAATGTGGCAGATTATCTTGTTCAATGCCTGACATCTGTTTCAAGAGCTATAAAAAATGTAGATGCAGACGTCTGGATTGTTGATAACAATTCAAAAGACGAAACGATAGCTCTCGTTGAAAAAATGTTCCCCGATGCAAATATTATAGCAAGCAGTCATAACCTTGGATTTGCCAAGGCAAACAACAAAGCAATAACAGACAGCGACAGCCAGTATGTTCTTTTGCTGAATCCGGACACCATAGTAGGCGAGGAGGTAATAAAAGACACTGTTGATTTTATGGACAAGCACCCTGATGCCGGTGCTCTTGGCGTCAGAATGCTTCAGGCAGACGGTAATGACGCGCGCGAGTCGAGGAGAGGCATACCTGACCCGCTTACTTCATTTTTCAAGGTCACAGGGCTCTGCAAGCGTTTTCCGGAGAATCATCGCCTCGGACATTATTATATGGGGTGGCTGCCATGGGACAAGACCTGCCGCATAGAAGTGGTCAGTGGTGCTTTTTGCATGTTAAGACGTAAGGCCATAGAACAGGTTGGCAGTCTTGATGAGGATTTCTTTATGTATGGTGAGGACATCGACCTCAGTTACCGCATACTGAAAGGCGGATGGAACAATTACTATCTACCTTCGCTGATACTGCATTACAAAGGGGAGAGCACAACGAAGACCAGCTTCAGATACCTGCATGTGTTCTATGGGTCTATGCTCATTTTTATAAGAAAACATTATCCCAACATGGGACTGCTCATCAGTTTGCCTGTCAAGGCGGCCATTCTGTTCATGGCCTTTCTGTCACTTGTACGTATGACAGCCAGAGCCATATCAAAGAGCCTCGGTTTTTTCAGGCCGGCTAAAGATGCGAGCAGCAATGATTATATTCTTTTTGATGCATCACAAACAACATACAGTGAAATGCTGCGTAATTTGCAAGGCTCTGACCATAAAAAGAAAATTGCCGTTTATTATCATGATTTGCAAAAGGTGATAACGCCGGATGACGTATTTAATCATGTAAAAAGAAGGGAAGATTTCAGCAGGATATAACTTTTTTAAAAAAAACAGTAAGAAAAATTTGTAATGTCATTATTTTTAACTACCTTTGCATCCGCAAAACAAAAGGGAGTGCTTTTATAGAGCCCACCTTGGTGCGTTAGTTCAGTTGGTTAGAATGCCTGCCTGTCACGCAGGAGGTCACGAG
>OMUH01000153.1 GCA_900314195.1 uncultured Prevotella sp. | reverse complement strand
AAAGGTCGAAAATTTACAGCTTATAGAAAAGGCGGCCTAAAATGGATGGTTACGCTTAAGAGGTCTTACTTGAAAAATAGTAAATACACGATAAAACGAACGCAGCCCTGTTTCTGCTGAACGGCAGAAACAGGGCTGCATATTTTCCAACTATGTTTTATGATTACTCGAATGGATTTTCTGTTGGATAAGGCAGGCTCTTTGGCTGGTTGTATGCGATGTCCTTTATTCCAAGGTATCTGAATACGTCGAACAGCACGCGGCCTACGTGATGGAATGCTACGGCTCCATGATGAGGGTAGTGTTTCTCAATCAGCACATGACGATAGAAACGTCCCATCTCAGGAATGGCAAAGATGCCGATGCCGCCGAATGAGCGTGTCGGCACATCAAGAATTTCGCCTTCGGCGATATATGAGCGGAGGTTGCCCTCGCTGTCGCACTGCAGACGATAGAATGTGATGTCGCTGGCTGCTATGTCGCCTTCAAGAGTGCCGCGGGTGAAGTCGGGCTTGCAGCCGTTCTCAAGAATACGGTTCTGAATAAGCTGATACTTGATGGCTCTGTTGGAACACATCTTGCAGCTTGGCGTGTTGCCGCAGTGGAAGCCCATGAATGTGTCGGTAATATCATACTTATTGCCGTATTTCTTGGTGATGTCCTCATCGTAGATATACTTAGGCGTGGAATTGTTGATGTCGAGCAATGTGACGGTATCGTCAGAAGCACACATGCCGATATATTCAGACAGAGCACCGTATATGTCGACCTCACAGCTGACAGGTATGCCGCGTGAGACGAGGCGGCTGTTTACGTAGCATGGCTCAAAGCCGAACTCCTTAGGGAATGCTGGCCAGCATTTATCAGCAAACGCCACATACTGACGTGCGCCTTTATGCTGCTCGGCCCAGTCGAGAAGGGTCAGCTCAAATTGTGCCATGCGCTCGAGCAATTCTTCATAATATTTTCCTTCGCCCATTTCCTTACGCATGTCTTCACATACTTCCGGAATGCGTTTGTCACCCTTATGTTCGCGGTAGCTGACCAGCAGGTCAAGCTCTGAGTTCTCCTCAATCTCTACGCCAAGTTCATACAGTCCTTTGATAGGAGCGTTGCAGGCGAAGAAATCCTGCGGACGCGGTCCGAACGTGATTATCTTCAGTCCCTTTAAACCGAGTACCACACGAGCTACAGGCACGAAATCGGCAATCATCTTTGCTATGTCATCGGCGGTTCCTACAGGATATTTCGGAATGTAGCCTTTCAGATGACGCATTCCAAGGTTATAAGAACAGTTAAGCATGCCGCAGTAGGCATCACCGCGACCGTTGATCATGTCGCCGTCACCTTCAGCAGCAGCTACAAACATGCATGGACCGTTAAACTTCTGGGCTATTACAGTCTCAGGTGTTTCAGGACCGAAGTTACCGAGGAAAACAACGAGGGCATTACAGCCTGCTTTGTTGACATCGTCGAGAGCTTTTTCCATGTCGGCATCATTCTCTACGGTCGTCTTGCAATCATAGAGCTCGCCGGAATAGGCTTTGACGATGTTTTCGCGGCGCTGTGTTGACAGCGCAATGGGGAAGCAGTCTCGACTGACTGCAATAATGCCAAGCTTGACATTAGGGATATTAGAACTTTTCATCTCTTGTTATTTGTATAATTTTATAGGTTTAGTTAATTCAAAGTTAGTTATTTTTTGATTACCGCAGAAATAATAAGTTTAAAATAAGCTTAAATAATTTTCATTGCGCTAATTCTTCTGCATCTGTTAGTCTTTCAACATCTTATAGTATTCTGTCGCACCAAGAAGGAAACAGCCGAGGCCGTAATCCTCAAAGTCCGGAATTTTTGTGAATGTAACTGGTTGCCCGGCTGACGGATCTTTGCCTGTTCCCTGAACATAACCGAGAAATCCGTCTTCGTGCATACATTCTTTTATGCCTTTCCATGCTTTGCCGGCAATAGGGGCGTATTGTTTAGCGTCAAGAATGCCGTTGCTTATGCCCCAGCATATCCCGTACAGAAACAATGCTGAGCCTGTCAGTTCCTTGCCTTCATAGTTGCTGCTGACAAGTGATGGATTCCAAAGTCCGTCCTCGCGCTGGCATTTGCTTATGGCTGTGCTCATTTTGACAAAGTCGTTCTTCAGCTGTTTGTAATATTTGTCCTTCGGACCTATCTCAGTCATTACTCTGACAAGGGCTGCATATACCCATCCGTCACCACGTGACCAATAGCAGTCTTTGCCGTCGGGCTCCTTGTAAGGTGCTACGTAGTCTTTATCCCTGTACCATAGGCCGCTTTTCTCGTTGAAAAGGCCGCCGCCGCATTCATTCCGGCTCCATTTGTAGCTTTTTATGGCATAATCAAGATATTTTCTGTCGCCGCTTGCCTTGTATGCCATGGCATAGGCTGGCATAGCCATCTGAATGGCATCTATCCATGTCCAGTAATCACATCGTCCGGATGACATTTGCAGGTCCATGTTCTCAAGGGTCTTTTTTGTCAGCTCCTTATCGTTTTTCTGCCTTGACAGCCATATATATGTTTGCTCGCAACATTGGTCATCGGCATCTGTTGTCTTTACACCATTCCTCGGGGTAAACTTATGAAACTCTGCCCAGCGCATTGCGTATGCTGTATAGTCTGCTACTTTTCCCTTGTCAGGGTCTATATCGGCCAGTGCTGTAAGGCCTTCATAATAGACTGCACGCGTCCAAAGTGAACTCGGCCTTGTCTTTTTCACAAAGGTCGCAACTGTAGGATCTGCATATTTTGCCATGAAATAATTGTTGGCTTTTCTTGCAGTGCTTATTACCTCGTTCCTTGTCTGGGCCTGAACTGTAAGCGAAAAAATGACAGTCAGCGCAAGGAGTATTTTCTTCCTCATGTTTTTAGATTGATTATATAATGAACAAACAGAAAGCTTTTCCTGTACGTTTTTAAGTTTTTGACAAAATTAAGTTTTATAATTGAAATGAACAAATTTATTTTGCGAAATCATCTCCATCATTGCGCTATGAATGTATCTAATTAATTTATTTTTGTTTCACGCACTATTAAGCTAATTTTTGATGTGGTATTTATACACCAAAATTATATTAATTTTAGCAAAAAATGATACTATCTTATCATTCTTAGTAGAAGTTATGAAAAAATAAAAAAAAATTTAATTCCTTTTTCTATTTTATTTTATCTTTGCATATAAAGTAAAAACCAAAGACTTCATATTTTTCTTACAGCTTATATACATATTTATACAGCGCATATAATACCGTAAAAAACATAAGTTAATATAAAAACAAAAATTGACCTAATCAAGAGGAAGAATGAAAAAGTTATTAATTCTTTTTATGGCTTTTCTTGCAGTGTGCCAGCTTCACGCCCAAAAGACAGTGACCGGTTCTGTAAAAGACGGTTCTGCCAATGGTGACCCGATCATTGGAGCAACAGTGCAAGTCCCCGGCACGGGAAGCGGCGGTGTTACCGACTTCAACGGTAACTTCTCCATTCAGGTGCCTGAAGGGAAGAACAGCATCGTAATTTCCTATGTAGGCTACAAGTCACAGACTGTAAATGTAGCAGGAAAATCGCATGTAGATGTAGTTCTGTCTAACGACGTGACAAATCTTAACGACGTCGTTGTTGTCGGTTACGGTACTATGAAACGCTCCGACCTTACCGGTGCTGTTTCGTCAATAGATGAGAAGGCCATTAAGGAGGGTGTAAACACCTCACTTGAGCAGGCCATGCAAGGACGTATCGCAGGTGTTCAGGTAATGCAGAACTCTGGTGCGCCGGGCGGCGGTATTTCCGTTCAGATTCGCGGTATCAACTCCCTTAACGGCAATGAGCCGCTGTATGTCATTGACGGTATCGCGCAGAGCGGTTCAAACTCACACAACACTAATTCAACAGCTCTTGCTGCTATCAACCCGAGTGATATTACAAGTATTGAGGTGCTGAAGGATGCTTCCGCAACAGCCATCTACGGTAGCCGTGCTTCAAATGGTGTCGTACTGATTACTACAAAGAGAGGACAGGACGGCAAGCCGCAGATACAGTATGAAGGTTATGTAGGCTGGCAGCAGATGCCTAAGTATCTTGACCTTATGAACCTGCCGCAGTATGCTGATTTCTATAACCAGCGTGCAGCAATACAGGGATGGGGACGTCGTGAAGACTACGCACATCCGGAACTGCTCACCAACGGTACTGACTGGCAGCGTGAGCTCTTCTCAACTGCATTCATGCAGAACCACAGCGTTAATATAAACGGCGGTAACAAGGATATGCATTATTCCATTTCCGGCGGTTATCTGAACCAGGACGGTATTTCGCTCGGTTCAGGCTTCTCGCGTGCATCTGTGCGTGCCAACTTCGACACAAATATTGTCAGCTGGCTGCAGGTAGGCGTCAATCTTGCTTATTCAAACACCAAGCAGACCAATACCTTCAGCTCTGGAAGCGTAATCTCTACAGCTCTTAATCAGTTCCCTGATGTTGCTCCGCGCAATGCCGACGGTTCTTACGGTTTCCCGCAGCAGAATGACTTCAGCACATATTACAGTAACCCTATATTTGAGGCTGATATGCGTGAAAACAGAGATGACAATGCCAATCTCGACTATAATGCATATGCAAACCTCACTCCTGTGAAAGGTCTGACAATACGTATTGAGTACGGCGGCAACAGAGGCTGGTTCAATAACTTCTATTTCCAGCCCGACTTTAAGTACGGTACAAATGTTATGCGCTCACAAAGCTCACGTTCCAAGAACCAGAGCAAATATAATTCATTCAAGCAGTATGCTACATACGATGTAAATACTTTCAAGGACCAGCACCTTCAGATTATGGCTGGTCATGAGGCTCAGTGGGGCTCATGGCAGAGCTTGTCAGGAACACGATATGACTATATCTCATCGTTGCTGCATTCTCTTAACGTCGGTGATGCCAGTACGGCTACAAACACTGGCTCAGATCCAAACAAATGGAGTATAGAATCTTACTTCGGACGTTTGAACTACAATATACTTGATCGTTATCTGCTGACTGCTACGGTCCGCGGCGACGGTTCTTCAAGTTTCGCGAAAGGCCATCGCTGGGGTGTATTCCCGTCAGCAGCCGTTGCATGGCGTATCAGCAACGAGCCGTTTATGAAAGACATAAATTGGCTGAGCAATCTCAAGCTGCGTGTCGGCTGGGGACTTGTCGGCAACCAGAATGCTTCAAGCTACGCTTATGGTGCTGTCATGAACAATGCTGCAACGGCTTGGGGAACGGGTTATTATCCTGGCAACTTTGCCAATGAAGACCTTAAATGGGAGAGCACAAACTCTTGGAACATCGGTATTGACTTCTCTGCATTCAAAAACCGTCTTGAAGTAATTATCGACTGGTATTACAAAAAGACAAAGAACCTTCTTATGCAGGCTTCTCTGCCGTCATGGATCATCAACAACGACTGGATGGGCATGACATCGCCGTGGGTTAACACAGGTTCTATCAGAAACACCGGTATTGAATTTACTGTCAGCTCTGTAAACATTGACAGCAAGAACTGGCGTTGGAATACGGCTGCTACACTTTCTATAAACCGTAACAAGCTGATAAAGCTGAACAATTCAAACTCAACAATATCCGGAACAATAGGTACCAACACCTACACTTTGTCTGAGGTGGGCGGTCCTGTCGGACGTTTCTATGGATATAAAGTGAAGGGTATGTTCAACAATGCATCTGACTTCTATCAGAAAAACAGCCAGGGTGAGTTCCTTCTTGATGCCAGCGGAAACAAAATACCTGTTGCACGCCCTGTTGATACAAACGGACAGCTGCAGCCTATAGCTACAAACTCTATTTGGGTAGGTGATTACATTTTCGAGGATATCAACAACGACGGTAAGATTACCGAGGCTGACCGCACATATATCGGCGATCCGAACCCTGACTTCACCTTCGGCCTTAATAATGTCATCACATGGAAAGACTTCGAGCTGAATATTTTCTTCAACGGCAGCGTTGGCGGAGACATATATAATCTTGTACGTCAGGAGCACACTAACACTCAGACCTATGGAAATATGATGGCATACGTTGCTGACTATGCACGTGTCGGTCTTATAGATCCTAACGGTTCTGCAACAGACATTAATAATGTTTATGTAACAAATCCTGGTACAGCCCGCGTTCAGCGCATCAGCGCAGCTGGCACATCGCTCAACGACAATAACCGTATCAGCGACCGCTTTGTAGAAGACGGATCTTATCTTCGCCTCAAGACTATCTCTCTTGGCTGGAACCTTCCGAAGGCATGGCTGAAGCCGCTGAAGATAGATTGGGTACAGATATACGGGAATATATCAAATCTCTTTACGATTTGCGGTTACGACGGATATGATCCTGAAATAGGTGCAAGCGGGCAGAGCGTTATTCTGCAGGGTATTGATAATTACCGTTATCCGTCAGCACGTACATATACCGTAGGTTTGAAAGTAAGATTCTAATATCCATCATTCAATGAAAAAGATTAATTTTATATATACTTTATTAGGCGGTGCAGCTTTGCTGTTCGCAAGCTGTGGTGATGATTTTCTTGATCAGACCCCAAAAGATCAGTACACAGCTGATACCTACTACTCTTCTGACGAGGCAGTGAGAAAAGGTACGGAACCGCTTTTCAACAGGGCCTGGTTTGATTTCAACCGCCGTGCCATTGTAGGTATGGGCTCTTATCGCGCAAACGATGCATGGAACCCGTATGTAAGTGCTGAATTTGCTCGTTTCAATGTGACGTCACTTACTGAAGACATGAGCCTCGCATGGTCTGCACTATATAATGTGGTTACAATGTGCAATGCCACTCTTGAAAACCTGCAGACGAGAACAACGTCTGACGTTTCAGAGAGCGCGAAAAACGCAGGAATGGGGGAATGCTATCTCATGCGCGGATGGGCTTATTTCTATCTGCTCCGCGGATGGGGTGATAACTTTCTCTTCGAGCGTAACCAGGATGTAATCAACAATTCTGTACGCCCGCTTAATACTGAAGCAAGTGTTCTGAAATTTATCATCCGTGATTTCAGACGCGCCGCACAGTTGCTACCTGAAAGCGGTACAGACCATCATCCGAGCCGATATGCAGCTCTTGCAGCTCTTGCAAAAGCATTGTTGGCACAGAGCGGATGGGAGGAAAACAATCACAACGATCACAGCCGTAATGAAGCTACTCTTAAAGAGGTTGTTTCTCTTTGCGATTCTGTTATCAACTGCGGTCAGTACAGACTGATGAGTAACTATGCTGATTTGTTCAAGGCTCAGAACAATGACAATTCTGAAACAATTCTTGCCATGCGATGGGCTGATCCTAACCTTGGCGAATGGGGTACAATGAATGCGTTGTATTCTGATCTTGCCTTCCCGGAGGTATCTGACGATGTCAACTGCTGGGGCGGCTCGCTTGTAGCGTCTACAGATATGATTGACCTCTACAATCAAGATCCGGCAGACTCCATCCGCATACAGTCTACATTCTTTACGCCAGGCGGATATTATGACTATATGCACACAACAGATACAGCCTATACTGACAAGAGCGGAACGGTGCATTGGGGATACATCTATAATCACAACTGGATGCAGTGCAAAAAGGGCGTTCTCGGACGTAAAGCCGACGTAGCACCATGTCATCTGGCACAGATGGCGTCGCCTCTGAACACTTACATACAGCGTCTTGCTGATGTATACCTGATGAAGGCGGAAGCTATTCTCGGCAATGCCGATGAGACATCTGATCCTCAGGCTCTCGAGGCATTCAACACTGTAAGAAGAAGAGCTCATGTTCATCCTTACACAAAGATTTCTCTTGCCGATATTATACGTGAGCGCAGAATTGAGTTCTGTATGGAATATTTCAACTGGTGGGACATGGTTACATGGTATCGCTGGAAACCGTCATATATGCTTAACTTCTTCAACAATCAGCAGCATCGTGCATGCGAGATGCGTGAAGGCGACATCAGAAAGAATGCCGATGGTACATTCAGCTATCGTTGTGTTCCTCCAGGGACAAACACATGGTATATTACTGATCCCAGCAACGGTCATGTTTACTGGAATGACTTCATCGCAACATCGGAGACTGACAACACACCGGTTGCCGGCCGCGGAACACGTAAGTCATATACATATAACTATAATGACCTTGTAAGTCAGTACACTACCGGCTATCAGCCAATAGTGCTCAGTGAGACGAACATCTTTATGCCTTATCCGGAATCAGATGTCATTCAGAACCACTATTTCAATGAGGCACCGGTAGAGTATGATTTTGGTGAATAGGCATAATAACTTAAAAGCATACACAAATGAAACATACATATAATAACAGAAGCTTGATTCTGATGCTTTTGCTTGCTTTCATGTCGTTTGCCGTGGTATCGTGCAGCGATGATGACAATGCAGGCGGACAGCCGCAGATAACAGGTGTCAAAATTCTGACAAACGACACCATTAACTACAGCTATGACAGTGTCTATAACAAGGCCGGTGCAGGTACTATGATTGCTATCATGGGCACAAGTCTTCAGAATGCAAGAAAGGTTCTGATAAACAATCAGGATATATATATCAATCCTACGATGAACACTGACCACAGCATCATCGTTACCATTCCTTCTGAAAGCAACGGCTTCAAACTGTCTGCTTTCGACAGTTCCATACCCGACATCATTGAGGTGGAGACGGATCACGGAACGGCAACATACGCCTTTAAGGTGACCGCTCCGGGTCCGCAGCTCCAGCGTATAGATGCTTCTTACCCGCGCAATGCCGGCGACACGCTTAAGCTAAACGGACTTAACCTCGTAGACATTCAGAAGATATATATTACAGATGCCTCGGCAGCTTCACTTGACACCACTGTGTGGACAGATGTGCCTGGAAACAGAACAGATATCACTGACTACTTTAACATTAAGCAGGATCACCATCTGAACAATTCCACGCGAGCTTACGAGACAAATTCCATCGTGGGCGCAATAGTGCCTGAAAATGCTCCGGACAGCGGTTCTGTTGTCATTGAGGCAGCAGCCGGTACTACATACCTTGCTTATTACAAGCGCCCTGGTGTTCCGGTAATAACATACGTGTCATCTGACATGCCGGAGATAGGTGAGACCCTCATTCTTGCCGGCCGTGAGTTTGTACAGGTTTCTGAAATAAAATATGGAGATGTTACTCTTGGTCCTTCTGACTTTACTGTGTCAGCTACCAATGACTCTATCTTCATTCCGTTTACCAAGAAGCCGTCAAAGGGCAGCAGCATGACAATTACTGTTACGACTCCTGGCGGTACGGTAACCGAAGGCAATTTCTACGATTATGCCTCTGTACTTACAAACTTTGATGGTGAAGATGCTGCAGATGAAGGCTGGGATCCTAATGCAAGCTATGTAGATGGCGGCAATGCCGACGGCAAGTATGCAAATATTAATGTAGCCAAAGAAGCACAACAGTGGTGGGGTAAAATGATCTTCTTCAAGAAAGACTGGCACGGCAATAACTTCACACTGTCAGGTAATATACCGGACAATGCAAGCGCTGACGACATTTACTTCGCCTACAACGTTTATGACAACGGTGACTATAACAACGGTTCGTTCTGGGGCTACCTGCGTTACACGCTGTGGCCGAACGAAGCAGCCGGTAAGGAAGGCGATCCTCCTCTCCCTTATCAGTATGATAACTTCACTTGGGGTGACTACGATGCAGGTATAGGCAGTTTCCCTGACGGTCCGGTTCTTCAGGACATAAACGGTGTTAACCACAAGAGACGCTGGTATCGTGCCGTTGTGCCTATCAAGAAATTCCCGGCTTATTCAAAGCTCAGCACTTATGGAGAGGTGAAGAACGCCGGTGTGTCAATATTCAGGCTCCAGAGCATTAACCAGACCTCAAGTGCCGGAAAGATTGATGTCAGAATAGACAACGTCCGTATCATTTATATACCCAAGAAATAAATAGTTAACGATTTTTAAGTGTAAGAAGATTATGAAAACTATAAGAAAAGTTTTCGGCATCGCATTAAGTCTCATCGCAGCTGCATTCCTTTTTCAGGCGTGCAGCGACGATGACAATTCGGCAAGCGGTCTGAATATCACTGCTGACGGCGATTCAATATCTGCCATTGCCTTTAAGTCTACAGAGTCATCAAAAATGATTTCAGTCAACACTGACGGCAATTGGACTGCATCTGTTCCTGATGCCGACACCACATGGCTGCACATCACGCCGCACAGCGGTTACGGCTGGAATTATAAGGATTCTGCTTCAACAAACAGAAATTCTTATATTAGAGTTTCTGTAACCACAAACATGGAAGGCTCCCGTCAGTCAACTATTACAATAAACGCCGGCGGTCTGACACGTCAGATCACTGTTACGCAGGAAGGACAGAGCCTTGATCCGGGTGATCCGTTCGGCAATGTTTGGAGCATGGTATCTGAATTGAAGATGGGCTACAATCTTGGTAACACCCTTGATTCCAATCCTTCAACAAAGGAGTCATGGTGGGCTGACAAGATAAAAGGACTTTCGGGCAGAGCACTTGCCAATGCATACGAGACGTCATGGGGCCAGCCGCTTACAACGCAGGCAATGATAGACCAGATTCACGAACAAGGATTTAATATTATCCGTGTTCCAGTAAGCTGGAGACCACATATGGATGCCGACAACAACATTGATACGGCGTGGATGAACCGCGTGCAGGAAGTTGTTGACTACGCCCTTAAAGACAGCGGATATGTCATCCTTAACGTTATGCATGACGTCGGCGACAGCAAAAGCAGCAAGTCTGTATGGATGCTCGCAGATCCTGACACATACGCAGCCAATACAGTTATCTATCAGAAAATATGGCGTCAGATTGCCGAGAGATTCAAAAACTATGACAAGCATTTGATATTCGAGTCATTCAATGAAATTCTTGACAAGAACAATAACTGGACGGCTCCTGCTGCCGGTGACCCTGCTTATGAGGTGATAAACAAATTCCAGCAAGACTTTGTCAACACAGTACGTGCTACAGGCGGCAACAATGAGTGGCGCTTCCTTGCCGTTACGACATACGCAGCAACGGCCAACACGGCAGTTCCGCTGAGTGAGTTCAAGTTGCCTACCGACATTCATCCGCATAAGATTTATGCCACTGTTCACAGTTATGACCCATACAACTTCTGTAATTCCAACAAGAGTTCGGAGCACGACTATAACAAATACACCTTTGATGCAGAATGTCGTGCTACTATAGATCAAGTCATCAATAACTGTGTTACCCGTTTCCAGAATGAGCTGGGCATTCCGTTTATATTCGGTGAATTCGGTGCCATTGACAAAGACAAAGACATGAATGAGCGCGTAAGCTATGCTACATACGTATCAGAAAAGCTTAAGGCCAACCGCTCGACAGGATTATGGTGGATGGGACTGTATGACCGTTCAGCAAACAACTGGTATGAGAGCCGTATCGTAGATGCTCTTCGTGCAGGCTTCGGAATAAAGTAAATTCTTCTGTAGAATTAAAATAAATGTAGAAAAGAGGCAGTTTCTTAGCTGCCTCTTTTTTTTATAACTTTTTTATTATTAATTTTGCCGCCAATAATAATTTAAAATTTATTCTTATGTGTGGAATAGTTGGTTATATCGGTAAGCGTGAGGCTTATCCTGTATTGATAAAAGGTCTTCATCAACTTGAATACCGCGGATATGATTCCGCCGGGGTGGCACTTATTAACAACGGCCGCATGAATGTTTACAAGTCGAAGGGCAAGGTGTCAGATCTTGAAGCAAAAGCATCAGGCCAGGATTGTTCCGGAACAATCGGAATAGCACATACGCGCTGGGCTACACACGGAGAGCCGTCAGAAAGGAATGCTCACCCGCACTTATCCCAGAGCGGAAACTTAGCAATAGTTCATAACGGCATAATTGAGAATTTCGCGCTTTTACGCAATCAGCTCGAAAACAAAGGCTTTACTTTTAAGAGTGACACAGATACAGAAGTGCTTGTACAACTTATAGAGTACATGAAGACGAAGCACTCAACTGATTTGTTCAATGCTGTTCGTCATGCTCTTAAAAAATGTATAGGTGCTTACGCAATAGCCGTCATTGACAAGACAAATCCCAATCAGATAGTTGCAGCACGCAAGGGCTCACCAATGGTAATCGGTATTGGCAAAGACAATTCAGAATTCTTTGTGGCAAGTGACGCTTCACCTATTGTAGGATATACAAAAAATGTTGTCTATCCTGAAGACGAGCAGATTGTTCTGTGTGAGCTTGGCAAGGATTTGAAGATTGTTGATCTCAATAATAAGAACATTGATGTAGTGCCTCAGGAAGTAGATATGGACTTAAGCATGCTTACCAAGGGCGGCTTCCCGCACTTCATGCTGAAGGAAATCTTTGACCAGCCTCAATGTCTTAAAGACTGTATGCGCGGAAGAATGCTTTCCAATCCATACGACATAACGCTTTCAGCTATACGTGAGCATAAGGACCGCCTGCTTGCAGCCAAACGTTTCATCATTGTTGCATGTGGCACAAGCTGGCACGCCGGTCTGATCGGCAAGCAGCTCATAGAGCAGTTCTGTGACATTCCGTGCGAAGTCGACTATGCATCAGAATTCAGATACCGGAATCCGGTTATCTATAAAGATGATATAGTAATAGCCATATCGCAAAGCGGCGAGACGGCTGACACGCTTGCTGCAATTCAGCTTGCAAGAGAAAAGGGTGCATACATATTCGGAATCGTCAATGCTGTGGGCTCTTCTATAGCACGCGCAACCGATACCGGTATCTACATACATGTCGGTCCGGAGATAGGCGTTGCGTCAACAAAAGCCTTTACCGGGCAGCTCATGTGCCTCTACATGCTTTCTATTGCTCTCGGTAAAGAAAAGAGTATTGTGAAGGAAGATGATTTTCAGGCAATGGTAAAGGAGCTTGAGGCAATACCTGATAAGATTCAGCATGTCCTCGACAAAGACAATATTATTGCAGATTTGTCAAAAAAGTTCACTTATGCCACCAATTTCATATATCTTGGCAGGGGATGGAATTATCCTGTTGCACTTGAAGGTGCATTGAAACTGAAAGAGATAAGCTATATTCATGCGGAGGGTTATCCGGCAGCAGAAATGAAACATGGCCCTATCGCACTTATAGACAGAAACATGCCAGTGTTGTTTGTAGCTACACATCATCAGAACTACCAGAAGATAATCTCTAACATGCAGGAGGTAAAGGCCCGCGGCGGTTATATCATTGCCGTTATTACTGAAGGTGACGAACAGGTTCCGGCAATAGCCGATGACTGCATTTCCGTACCTCAGACAATGGCTCCCTTTGCACCGCTTCTGAGTGTCATACCGCTTCAGCTGCTTGCATACCATGTGGCTGTTGACAAGGGACTGAACGTAGACATGCCGCGTAATCTTGCAAAGAGTGTAACTGTAGAATAAGACATTACACCATATTTACGAAAAAAGGACCGAGACAATCGGTCCTTTTTTCGTAAATATGGTATTCACATCAATTCTTCAAACAACCTGTGATAAAATATAGTTATCTTTTTTCCATTATCTTGCTTTGCCACTTCAGTTAAAATACGTACCTTTACACCAATGAGAAAAATAATCACAGTATCCGGACAGCAGACATACGCTGTCGTTCTGTTGGCTAATATTTTAATCAAATGAAGGTTAAATTAATTCTGATAGGAAAGACCGTAAACAAACATTTCGAAGCATGTATAGATGATTACCGTGCACGGCTGGCGCATTATCTGCAATTTGAAATAAGAGTATTGCCGGCACCTAAAAACACCAAAGCACTGAGTGAAGATCAACAGAAAGAAATGGAAGGCCGGAGTATAATAAACTCATTAAAAACCTCAGATTATGTAGTGCTTCTCGATGAACGCGGAAAGGAGTACCGTTCGGTTGAGTTCGCATCATGGCTGGGTAAAAAGATGAATGCCGCAAGAAATCTTGTTCTTGTAATCGGCGGACCTTACGGTTTTTCAAAACAGGTATATGACAGAAGTGATGAAATGATTAGTTTGTCAAAGATGACATTCTCGCATGAAATGGTAAGATTGTTCTGCGTAGAGCAAATTTACAGGGCATGTACTATTCTCCGTGGAGAACATTATCATCACGAATAGAAATTGCAATACGTTTTATATAAAAACAAACATCATTTTCAACGTTAACTTACCAAAACAAATATGGAAAAGAAGTTTAGTATAAATATTAAAAGTCAGATATTGAATTTGGCACGTTTTGGCTTTGCCTGTATTTTCGCGATATTAACGATGCCGTCGGCAGCTCAGGACTGGCCGAAAGCCAAAGACGAGACCATGGCCGGAGCGCGGTGGTGGTGGCTTGGGTCGGCCGTTGACAAAGAAGACCTGAAATGGAACATGGAGCAATATGCCTCTCACGGGATAGGCGCGCTTGAGATTACCCCGATTTACGGCGTACAGGGAAATGATAAGAATGAAATACCGTATCTGTCTGACAAATGGATGGAAATGCTTCGTTATACCGAAGAGCAGGGCAAGCGCCTTGGCATAGAGATAGACATGGCTACCGGCACCGGATGGCCGTTCGGCGGCCCGTGGGTTACGCTTGACCAAAGTGCTTCCCAAATGGTTATCGCAGAAGCAAAAGGCGAAGGAAAGAAAGTAGAAAAGCTGAAAATAACGGTTCCCGAGAAAAAGCGCAAGAACAGCAAGATAGTAGGCGTGTGGGCTTACGGAGGTGAAAATAATTCGTTTGCAGACATAACTGACGGTGCAGTGCAGGACGTTGACGGTTCTATAACCGTCAATGCGAAACTGCCCGGAAAAGGTGCATGGCGTATTATCGCGCTGTTCAGAAAGACCGGTGTTATGAAGGTAAAGCGTGCGGCTCCGGGCGGAGAAGGATATGTGGTAGACCATTTTGATAAAAAATCTGTTGAAAGTTACCTGAAGCATATCTCTGACGCCTTTGACAGAACGCATACGCCGTATCCTCATACTTTCTTTAATGACAGTTATGAGGTTAGCGAGGCTGATTATACGCCCACATTGTTTGATGAGTTTGAAAAGCGCCGCGGATACAGTCTGAAAGAAAACTTCAATAAGCTTGTAGACGGTGACGAACAAGTAGTGGCAGACTATCGTGAAACGCTCAGCGACCTGCTTCTTGAAAACTTTACAAAGACATGGACTGCATGGGCACACAGTCACGGGGCTATAACGCGAAACCAGGCACACGGCTCACCTGCGAACCTGATAGACCTTTATTCAGCAGTTGACATACCGGAGATAGAAGGATTCGGGCTTACAGATTTCGGAATAAAAGGACTGCGCACAGATCCCGGGCATACACGCAAGAATTTCAGTGATTTAAGTATGCTGAAATGGGCATCTTCAGCGGCACATGTAACAGGTAAGCCGTTCTGCTCAAGCGAGACATTTACATGGCTTACAGAACATTTCCGCACGTCGCTGAGTCAGATGAAACCCGACCTCGACCTGATGTTTACGGCAGGCGTGAACCACATGTTTTACCACGGAACGTGTTATTCACCGAAAAACGACGCATGGCCCGGATGGAAATTCTATGCTTCCATAGACATGAGCCCTACGAACAGTATCTGGCGTGACGCACCTTACCTTATGAAATACATACAACGCTGTCAGGATTTCCTGCAATGGGGAAAGCCGGACAACGATTTTCTTGTATTCCTGCCAGTAAAAGACATTTGGCATACACGGTCAAAAGAAAAACGCCTTATGCAGCTCAGTATACACAATATGGCAGAGATGGCTCCGGACTTTATAAAAACAGTCTTGGCCATAGACAAGGCAGGCTATGACTGTGATTATATCAGTGAGCGACAGGTCTTGCAGCTGAAATGCGACGGAAATGGAGGAATTGTGACTGCTGCAGGACAGCGCTATAAAGGCATTATCATTCCGTCAGCCAGCACCCGCATGACAAAAGCAGCCAGGGAAGTGCTGGAATCCCTTTCGACAATGGGTGCTAATGTCATATACGGGGTAAACAGCAACGAAATGAGCAAGTCGGCAAAGCCGGAGGAAATGAAAACGCGCTACGGACTGCACATCATAAGAAGAAAAAACCAAACCGGATGGCACTATTTTATAGCAAATTTGTCGCCTGATGACATAGACGACAATATCAAACCGGCAGTAGGTTTTAAGAATGCCGTATGGTTTGATCCTATGACCGGCAAAAGGTACCGTGCAGAAAAAAATAACGGCAAGATACGCGTTGATCTTCGCTCGGGAGAAAGTATGATTCTTCAGACTTTCAGCAGCGACAACTATGACAGGGCGGCTGTTGACGCACTGCCGCTGCGCAAGGATTCTCTCTATGACAGAAACGGCAAGCTGCTTACAAGGGGATGGAAGCTGAGCTTCACCAACAGTGTGCCAGAGATAAATGCCGAATACAGCATAGACAATCTCATGTCATGGGAAAACATAGACGATTCAACAAAATACCTGATGGGGACAGGGGTATATGAGAATGTGCTGAAACTGACAGATAATGACGTTAAAGACTGCAACGACTGGGCTATAGACCTTGGCGACGTGCGCGAAAGTGCAAAAGTATATATTAATGACAAATATATTGGTTGCGCGTGGGCTGCTCCGTTCATTCTCAAATTCTCTGATGTACTGCACGCAGGAATAAATACAATACGTATTGAAGTAACCAACCTGCCGGCCAACAGAATAATAAAGCTTGACCGTGACGGTGTGAAATGGAGAAAGATGAAGGAAATTAACTTTGTAGACCTTAACTACAAACGGTCAAGCTATGCTGACTGGCCTGTTGTT
This sequence comes from uncultured Prevotella sp., assembly GCA_900314195.1. GTDB lineage: Bacteria > Bacteroidota > Bacteroidia > Bacteroidales > Bacteroidaceae > Prevotella. The sequence continues at coordinate 20,762 of OMUH01000153.1, read as the reverse complement.
CCTTCAGGACTGAACAGCAGAGTACTTTTGTACAGGATAAAATAGTTGGCATTCTTTTGCCTGAAGAAATGGAATGCAAGAACAATTTTAAACAGAATATAATGCCAAAAGATAACACTGATGCCGGATATATAGAAATAAAAGGGGCAAGGGTTAACAATTTAAAAAACATATCATTAAGAATACCGCGTAACAAATTCATTGTTATCACCGGCGTTTCCGGTTCAGGAAAGAGCTCGCTGGCCTTTGATACGCTGTATGCTGAAGGACAGCGCCGTTATGTGGAATCGCTGTCAAGCTATGCGCGCCAGTTCCTCGGGCGTATGAATAAGCCGGAATGCGATTATATTAAGGGCTTGCCGCCAGCCATAGCCATAGAACAAAAAGTTATTGCACGGAATCCGCGTTCTACGGTAGGTACGACAACAGAAATATATGAGTACCTCAGACTGTTGTTCGCAAGAATAGGAAAAACGTATTCACCGGTAAGCGGACAGGAGGTAAAACGTCATACCGTAGAAGATGTTATTGCGGCAACAAAACAATATGCCGAGGGCACTAAGTTTGTGCTGCTCGCGCCCCTGCATGTCATCGAAGGCAGAACTGCAAGAAAACAGCTTGAAATGTATCTGCAGGAAGGATACAGCCGTATCTGCCGGAATAATGATTTCATAAGGATAGAAGACGCCCTTGACGAAACAACAGATGAAGGAAATAAGCTCAAAGACGTGTTGGATAAGCCTTTGGAAGGAGCATCAGAAGATATGTGGCTGGTCATTGACCGCGCTTCTGTCAGCAGCGACAAACAGGATATCAGCCGGATGGCCGATTCTGTAGAAACAGCCTTTTATGAGGGTGACGGCGCCTGCCGGCTGATGTTTCTGCCTGCAAGAATCAGTTATGATTTCTCAACACGTTTCGAGGCTGACGGTATAAAGTTTGAGGAACCGAGCGATAATATGTTTTCATTCAATTCACCGCTCGGTGCCTGCCCGACATGTGAAGGATTCGGAAGCATAATAGGCATTGATGAGAAACTTGTCATTCCGAACACCAGTCTGTCTGTGTATGACGGCTGCGTGCAGTGCTGGCACGGCGATAAAATGAGTATGTGGAAACAGGAATTCATCAGGCGTGCAAAGAAAGACAACTTTCATATATTCAAACCCTATTTTGAGCTTTCACGAAAAGAGAAGGACATGCTTTGGCACGGACTTGATTCAGAAAAAGAGCTTGACATTCATGATAAGGTTTGCATAGACTCATTCTTTGAAATGGTCCGCGAAAATCAATATAAGATTCAGTTCCGCGTAATGATGAGCCGTTACAGAGGGCGCACTGTGTGCCCTGACTGCCACGGCACACGATTGAAAAAAGAAGCTAACTATGTAAAGATTAACGGCAGAAGCATAAGTGATCTTGTCGAGATGCCTGTTTACCGGCTTAAAGAGTGGTTTGACAGCCTTGAGCTTGACGAACACGACAGAAATGTCGGGAAGATACTTCTTGTGGAAATTAAGAACAGACTTAATTTTCTGGTAGATGTCGGTGTAGGATACCTGACGCTTAACCGCGCGGCAAACACACTGTCAGGCGGTGAAAGCCAGCGCATAAACCTGACAACAAATCTGGGAAGCAGCCTTGTGGGCAGTATGTATATTCTCGATGAGCCAAGTATAGGGCTGCACAGCAGAGATACCGGAAGACTAATCAAAGTGCTGCGTGAGCTGCAGGAACTGGGAAATACAGTAATCGTGGTTGAGCACGACGAAGAAATTATGCGTGCAGCAGACTATATCATAGACATCGGGCCTGATGCCGGCGAGAAAGGTGGAAAGGTGGTATTTGAGGGAAGCATAAAAAATGCAGGCGCTGACACATTGCTGAAAAAATATCCTGACAGCCATACGATAAAATACCTTACCGGCCAGGACAGCATTGCAGTACCAGCTTCGCGCAGACAGTGGAACGATAAGATTGTAGTCAAAGGTGCACGTATGAACAACCTTAAAGGTGTTGATGCCGTATTTCCGCTGCACGTGCTTACGGTAGTAACCGGAGTTTCCGGTTCAGGAAAGTCATCGCTTGTCAAGGGAATTCTTTACAGAGCCATGAAACGGCATCTGGACGAAGTCTGTGATGCACCGGGAGAATACGTGTCACTAGAAGGTGATGTCCGCAACATAAAACATGTTGTCTTTGTTGACCAAAATCCGATAGGAAAGTCAACACGTTCAAATCCTGCTACATACGTAAAGGCGTACGACGCTATAAGAAACCTGTATGCTGAACAGCCTCTTGCCAAGCAGCTTGGTTTCACGTCACAGTATTTCAGCTTTAATGCAGAAGGAGGTCGCTGCGAGGAATGCAAAGGTGCCGGAGTCATTACTGTAGAGATGCAGTTCATGGCCGATTTAGTGCTTGAATGTGAGGCTTGTCACGGAAAAAGATTTAAGAAAGAAATACTTGACGTAAGATTTAATGATAAGAACATCGACGATGTACTTAACATGACTGTGAGTGAAGCTATTGAATTCTTCACTAAATACAAGCAGAAGGCAATTGTAGACAGGCTTAAGCCGCTTGAATATGTAGGGCTCGGATATATTCGTCTCGGTCAGAACTCATCAACGCTGTCAGGCGGCGAGAACCAACGCGTTAAACTGGCTTATTTCATCGGACAGGAAAAGCAGGAAGAGACAATGTTCATATTTGACGAGCCTACCACAGGACTGCATTTTCATGACATACAGAAGCTGCTGCGGGCATTCAATGCTCTTATAGAACGCGGTCACAGCATTGTTGTCATAGAACATAACCTTGACATTATCAAATGTGCCGATTATATAATAGACCTTGGACCCGACGGCGGAGACAAAGGTGGTAGGATAGTTTTCCAGGGTACGCCTGAGGAGCTTGTAAAATGTTCTGAGAGCATAACCGGAAAATATCTGTCAGAGAAAATAAAAGGAAAATAAAGATTAGAACATATAAATAATGCGCTGACGGCAGTATTCTTACAGTGATACCCGGTTATTCCTGTAGTGATATTTCAGTATTCCTGTAGAAATACTGCGGTGCGGTGCTTTTTTGAGATGAATTAATATTCACATTTTAATTGAATATCTTCAAATAAATAAATAAAAACGCAATTTTCTTTGCGATATAACATAAATATTGTATTTTTGCGAATAATTTCAAAACATCAATATGCCAAACAACATTTTCAAGGGCCTTGGAATAGCCTTAATTACACCGTTTACACAATCTGGAGAAGTAGACTATCCAGCACTAAAAAAATTAGTTGAATATCAAATAGACAATGGAGCCGATTTCCTGTGTATACTCGCAACAACGGGTGAGGCGCCTTGTCTGACGGAAGAAGAGAAAAACAAAATAACAGAACTTATCAAAGATGTAAACCGCGGAAGAGTAAAGATTTTGAAATACTGCGGCGGTAACAATACACGTGCGGTCATTGACGAAATAAAACGTACAGACTGGTCGGGTATAGACGGTATTCTCAGCATCTGCCCTTACTATAACAAGCCGTCACAGGAAGGACTGTACCAGCACTTTAAAGCAATAGCAGAGGTCAGTCCGCTGCCGCTGGTATTATATAATGTGCCCGGCCGCACAGGCGTTAACATGAAGGCTGAGACGACACTTCGCCTTGCCCATGATTTTCCGAACATTGTAGCAGTTAAAGAGGCAAGCGGCTCTTTGGAGCAGGTTGACGAAATAATAAAGGGCAAGCCTGACAACTTTGATGTCATAAGCGGTGATGACGCACTTACATTCTCTATGGTAGCCAGCGGCGCTGCCGGCGTTATATCAGTCATCGGCAATGCTCTTCCAAAACAGTTCAGCCGGATGATAAGGCTTGAATTCAACGGCGAATATGAGGCTGCAAGGAAAATACATCATAAATTCACAGAACTCTATAATCTTCTTTTTGTAGACGGTAATCCGGCCGGATGCAAGGCACTGCTTAGCGATATGGGATTTATTGAGAACATACTGAGGCTTCCGCTTGTACCAAGCACGATAAAGACACGTGACCGCATGGCCGAAATTTTAAAAGAACTAAGGATTTGATGTTGCGAATAAGAGGAAAATAAGAGAAGAGTGCAAAGAGAAAAAAGGTATGCAAGTCTTTGTTAATTTGCAAAATTAGTCTTAACTTTGCAAAAATTATTTTTCCCTATAACGAAAATGAAAAAATCACTGTCTTTTCTAATTATATCAATCGTTCTGTCGACACTGTTTTTCGGCAGTTGTGCAAGTTACAAAAAAGTTACTTATTTCCATAATGCCGACTCGCTGCAATATAAGGCCATGCAGTATGACGCAAAGATTATGCCGAATGACGAGCTTACGATTACCGTTCTGACGTCAAATCCGGCTGCCGCTGTGCCATTCAATCTGAGTGTCAGCAATACTGTCGGATCTTCAGGACAGTTGACAACCGGTTCTGGGACTCTGCAGACATATTTGGTAAACAACGAGGGCATTATAGACTTTCCTGTCATAGGCAAGCTTCATGTGGAAGGGCTGACAAAAAACCAGTGCGAGGACCTTATAAGAGAAAAGGTAAAGCCTTATCTTTCAGAGACGGAAAATCCTATCGTTACAGTAAAGATGTCATCCTCGCATGTGACAATTATTGGTGAGACAGGATCTACCGGGACAGTGCCAATTACAAACGGAAAGCTGAACATCATTGAGGCTCTTGCGCAAAAGGGTGACCTCGGCATATACGGTAAGCGCGACAACATACTTCTTGTTCGTGAAGACGCCAACGGGCAGCGCCATGTTCACAGGCTTAACATCAACAAAGCCGATATATTTAATTCTCCATACTATTATTTACAGCAGAATGACATTATCTATGTAGAGCCTAACAAGATTAAGGCGTATAACTCTTCTATCGGCAGCTCTACATCTATATTGATTTCAATTGTCGGTATTTTGACATCACTTGCATCTCTTGTTGTGAATATTTTAAGATAAAAACGGATTAGTATATATATATTAGTAGATATATAATATATGTGTGGCATAGTTGGATATATTGGTTATCGTGAAGCTTACCCTATTCTTATAAACGGACTTCACAGATTGGAATACCGCGGCTACGACTCAGCGGGAGTAGCCCTTGTAAACAATTCAAATAAGCTGAATGTTTACAAGACACGCGGCAAGGTGGCTGACTTGGAGAAGGTTTGCGAAGGAAAGGATTTGAATGCAACAATAGGTATTGCGCATACCAGATGGGCCACACACGGCGACCCTACGTCAGTCAACGCACATCCGCACGTATCACAATCTGGCAACCTTGCCATTGTTCATAACGGAATAATAGAAAATTACAGTGAGATAAAGAAAAATCTGATTACCAAGGGCGTTGTATTCAAGAGTGCTACCGATACCGAGGTACTGGTACAGCTTATTGACTATATTCAGACAAAGAAAAACCTCGACTTGCTGACAAGCGTGCAGATAGCTTTAAGACAGGTTATCGGAGCATACGCAATTGTTGTCATAGACAGAAGGCATCCAGATGAGATGATTGCGGCAAAGAAGGCAAGTCCGCTTGTTATAGGTATCGGAAAAGAAAACAGTGAGTTTTTTGTAGGCTCTGACGCAAGTCCCATCATTGAATACACCGACAAGATGGCATATCTCAATGACGGAGAAATAGCGGTTATGGATGTAGGTCATGACCTTAAAATTGTCAACATACATAATGTTCATATAGACGCCCGTATTCAAACTGTAGACCTGGATCTTGGTCAGATAGAGAAGGGCAATTTCCCGCATTTCATGCTGAAGGAAATTTATGAGCAGCCCGACTGCTTGAGAAACTGCATGCGCGGAAGGATTGTCAACGATAATATTGTTCTGAGTGCGGTCAGAGAGCATAAGGAAAAGCTTTGCAACGCCAGGAGATTTATCATTGTCGCCTGCGGAACGAGCTGGCATGCCGGGCTGATAGGCAAGATGCTTTTGGAGACAGCCTGCAGAATTCCTGTTGAGGTGGAATATGCAAGTGAGTTCAGATACAGGCAGCCAATAGTTAAGAGCACTGATGTTGTCATTGCAATATCTCAGAGCGGTGAAACAGCTGATACGCTTGCTGCCATACAGCTTGCAAGGCAGAAAGGAAGTTTTGTCTTTGGCATTTGCAATGCTGTCGGCTCAAGTATTCCGCGTGCAACGGATACTGGTACATATATTCATGTCGGGCCGGAAATCGGCGTTGCGTCAACGAAAGCCTTCACCGGACAGATTACTGTTCTGGCTATGCTCGCGGTTTGTCTTGGAAACATGAAGGGCACTCTTTCAGAGCATGATTGTAAAGCCGTAGCGAATGAATTGAAAGTCATTCCTCAGAAAATGGAGAAAGTACTTGCATTAAATGACCGGATAGCAGAATTAAGCAGGACATTCACTTACGCTCGCAACTTCTTGTATCTTGGAAGAGGATATAACTATCCTGTAGCACTGGAGGGTGCTTTGAAATTGAAGGAGATAAGCTATATACACGCTGAGGGATACCCTGCTGCCGAGATGAAACATGGTCCGATAGCGCTTATAGACAGCGACATGCCGGTAGTGGTCATTGCTCCGCATGACGCTTTGTATGAGAAAGTTCTTTCCAACATACAGGAGATAAAAGCCCGTGACGGAAAGGTCATTGCCTTGGTCAGCGAAGGCGATGAGCTTATTTCAAAAATCGCGGATGAAGTTATCACACTTCCTGAGACAGCCGAATGTCTTGAACCATTATTAACAACCATACCGCTACAGCTGCTGGCTTATCATATCGCGGTGTGCAAAGGAAAAAATGTTGATCAGCCCAGGAATCTAGCTAAGTCAGTTACTGTGGAATGATATAAAAGTCTGGCGGGCCCGTCTTTGTGCCCGCCCTTTCTATAACTATATAAAAGGGAACAAGAAAAAGAATGGAAAAAGAAATCCATGAAGACTGTGGTGTAGCATTAATACGTCTTCTCAAGCCGCTTGAATACTACCAGCGTAAGTATGGTACTTGGATGTTCGGTCTAAGCAAGTTATACTTGATGATGGAAAAACAGCACAACCGGGGCCAGGAGGGCGCCGGCATGGCTTGTGTGAAACTTGAGGGAAAACCCGGTAAGGAATATATGTTCCGCGAGCGTGCCGAAGGCAGTAACGCCATTACTGAAATATTCGGCAACGCCAACAAGGAATTTTCCATGCTGCCGCCGGAGAAACTTAATGATGTAGAATATGCCAAAGAGAACCTTCCTTTTGCAGGAGAGCTTTACATGGGGCATTTGCGGTATTCCACAACCGGCAAGCGCGGCATTCAGTATGTACATCCATTCTTAAGACGGAATAACTGGAAAGCAAAGAATTTATGCTTTTGCGGTAATTTCAATATGACAAATGTCGATGAAGTATTCGACATGCTGACTTCGCAGGGACAGAGTCCGCGGATATACAGCGACACATATATACTTCTTGAACTGATGGGGCACAGACTTGACCGTGAGGTTGAGAGAAATTTTGTCGAGGCAAAGAGCAAAGGACTTGAGAACCGTGATATAACAAAATATATAGACACGCATGTCAAAATCGAAAACGTGCTTCGCACCACGATGTCTCATTTTGACGGCGGGTATGTGATAACCGGCATGACAGGATCTGGTGAGATGTTCGCAATGCGCGACCCGTGGAACATTCGTCCTGCCTTTTATTATAAGAATGACGAGTTTGTCGTTCTCGCAAGTGAAAGGCCTGTTCTGCAAACTACCTTCGACTTGGAATATGATGACATTTCAGAGCTGAAGGCCGGACAGGCTCTTATAATAGACAGCTGCGGACAGGTGGCATTGAAACAGATCATTGAGCAGAAGGGCGACTCGGCTTGCTCTTTTGAGCGGATTTATTTCTCAAGAGGCTCTGACAGTGATATTTACAAAGAACGCAAGAAACTGGGCGAACAGCTCACCGAACCTATTCTGAAAGCAACAGGCTATGACATTGATCATACCGTTTTCGGATATATACCGAATACGGCCGAAGTGGCATATTACGGAATGCTTGACGGCTTCAAGCACTATCTGAACGCACAGAAGATTAAAGCTATTGAGAACCTTGGGCATATTCCGACTCATGAAGAGCTTGTCAGGATATTGTCTGACTATGTAAGGTCTGAGAAAGTCGCGTGGAAAGACATCAAGTTGCGCACATTTATCAGCGAGGGCAGCTCAAGAAAAGATTTGGCCAGCCATGTGTATGACATCACATACGGCAGCTTAACACCGGGAGTAGATAACCTTGTAATAATAGATGACTCTATTGTGCGCGGCACAACGCTGAAGGAGAGCATTCTGAGAATTCTAGACCGCCTGCATCCGAAAAAGATAATTGTTGTGTCGAGTGCGCCGCAGATACGCTATCCTGATTATTACGGCATAGACATGCCACGGCTGGAAGAGTTCTGTGTCTTCAGAGCAGCCATACAGCTGCTGACAGACAGAAACATGCAGTCTGTAATTGATGATACATACAGACAGTGCAAGGCTGAGATCTTGAAGCCCAAAGAGGAAATGCAGAATGCGGTTAAGAAAATATACTCATTCTTCACCGTGGAAGAAATAAACCGTAAGATTGTTGAAATGTTGCGTCCGAAAGGCGTGACCACACCTATAGAAATTGTTTTCCAAAGCATCAGCGGACTTCACAAGGCCATACCGAACCATAAGGGTGACTGGTATTTTACCGGCGATTTCCCTACTCCGGGCGGCACGCGCAGCTGTAATATCGCTTATATAAACTTTATTGAAAAAGTCTACCGAAACAAACAAATATTTTAATTGATTACCAAAGATGAATAATGTAACATTAATCTTATCCGACGGGACAAAGTTTCACGGAAGCAGCTTCGGATACGAAGCGCAGGTCTCGGGAGAAGTCGTTTTTAATACGGCAATGATGGGCTATCCGGAAAGCCTCACTGACCCGTCATACGCCGGGCAGCTGCTTGTATTTACTTATCCTTTGGTGGGAAATTATGGCGTACCGCCGTTTTCTTTTGAAAAAAATGGTCTCCCCACTTTCATGGAGAGTGACAAAATCTATGCATCAGCAATTATAGTCAGTGATTACAGTGAGCAATACAGTCATTGGAATGCAGTTGAGAGTCTGTCATCATGGCTGAAAAGAGAGCATATTCCCGGAATAACGGGCATTGATACCCGTGAGCTTACAAAAGTGTTGCGGGAGCATGGCGTAATGACCGGAAGCATTGTCTTTGACGGAAAGGAGCAAACTGCACAGCCTGCTGACTATGGAGACATAAATTTCGTTGATAAGGTTTCATGTGATAAGGTTATTCGTTATAATGAAGGAGCCGGCAAGAAAGTTGTCCTCGTTGATTTCGGAGTAAAGGCAAACATAATCAGATGCCTGATAAACCGCGGGCTGGAGGTCATACGTGTTCCCTGGAACTATGATTATACAAGCGGTATAGACTACGATGGTCTATTCCTTACCAACGGTCCGGGCAACCCTGACATGTGCTCAGATGCGGTTCAGTATATCCGCAAGCACATGTCTGAAACGTCCAAGCCTATTTGCGGAATATGTATGGGCAACCAGATGCTTGGAAAAGCTGCCGGGGCTGATATATATAAACTGAAATACGGACACAGAGGACACAACCAGCCGGTCAGACTCGTCGGCACGGAAAAATGTTTCATAACTTCGCAGAACCACGGATATGCTGTCGACAGCAAAACGCTTGGCAGCGAATGGCGTGAGCTGTTCGTAAATATGAACGATGGCTCAAATGAAGGTATCACGCATAAAGATAAGCCTTGGTTCTCATGTCAGTTCCACCCTGAAGCTTGCTCAGGACCTACTGATACTGAATTTATATTTGACAAGTTCGTCGAGACTTTGAATAAATAAAAATCTGAACAAAATGAAAGACAATAGCATAAAGAAAGTTCTTCTGCTCGGTTCGGGAGCATTGAAAATAGGAGAGGCCGGCGAATTTGACTATTCTGGTTCTCAAGCTCTGAAGGCTCTTGATGAAGAGGGTATTGAAACAGTACTGATTAATCCGAATATTGCAACTGTCCAGACATCTGACGGCGTGGCTGACCAGATATATTTTCTTCCGGTTCAGCCTTACTTCGTTGAGCGTGTGATAGAAAAAGAACGCCCTGACGGCATTCTGCTTGCTTTCGGCGGTCAGACAGCTCTTAACTGCGGAGTGGAACTTTACCGTTCAGGTGTTCTTGAGAAATATAATGTAAGGGTTCTCGGTACGCCGGTAGAGGCCATAATGAACACGGAAGACCGCGAGCTGTTTGTTGAGCAACTCGACCAGATTAATGTCAAGACTATAAAAAGCGAGGCTTGCGAGAATATGGAGCAGGTGCATAAGGCTGCCTCTGACCTTGGCTATCCGGTCATTGTGCGTGCTGCATATGCTCTCGGCGGACTGGGCTCAGGCTTTGCCGATAACAAGGAAGAGCTCGACAAGATATGTGAGAAGGCATTTTCTTTCTCTCCGCAGGTGCTGGTTGAGAAGAGCCTGAAAGGATGGAAGGAAATTGAATATGAGGTGGTACGTGATAAATTTGACAACTGCATCACGGTCTGCAATATGGAAAACTTTGATCCGCTCGGCATTCACACCGGCGAAAGCATTGTTGTTGCTCCTTCGCAGACACTCACCAACAGCGAATATCACAAGCTCCGTGCTTTGTCAATAAAGATTGTCCGTCATATTGGCATAGTAGGTGAGTGTAATGTTCAGTATGCATTTGATCCATCAAGTGAAGACTATCGTGTCATTGAGGTTAACGCCCGCCTCAGCCGTTCTTCGGCTCTTGCCAGTAAGGCTACAGGCTATCCGCTTGCTTTCGTGGCTGCTAAACTGGGAATCGGTTACGGCTTGTTCGAGTTGAAGAACTCTGTTACTAAAACAACATCTGCATTCTTTGAGCCGGCCCTCGATTATATAGTCTGCAAAATACCTAGATGGGACCTGAGCAAGTTCCGCGGTGTTGACCGGGAGCTCGGTTCAAGCATGAAGTCTGTAGGCGAGGTGATGGCCATCGGCCGTACGTTTGAGGAGGCTATACAGAAAGGCTTGCGAATGATTGGCCAGGGTATGCATGGTTTTGTTGAGAATAAAGAACTTAAGATACCAGATATTGACGTTGCCCTTAGAGAACCTACTGACAAACGCGTGTTCGTGATTTCAAAGGCTATGCACAAGGGCTACACCGTAGACCAGATACATGACCTGACAAAAATCGACAAATGGTTTTTGTATAAGTTGAAGCATATTATTGATATAGACGAACAGCTTAAAGCCTGCAACATAAATACTCTTGACAAAGATCTGCTGAGAAAAGCAAAGGTCTATGGATTTACTGACTTCCAGATTGCCCGTGCAGTAGGACTTGAAGATGACTTGCATAACATGCACAAGGCTCTTCTCGTTGTCAGAAAGCTCAGAAAGCAATATGGAATTCTGCCTGTTGTAAAGCAGATTGATACCCTTGCTGCTGAATATCCGGCACAGACTAATTACCTTTATCTTACTTACAGCGGGGTTAAAGATGACATCGACTTTACTAACGATGACAGAAGCATTATCGTTCTCGGTTCAGGCGCTTACAGAATTGGCAGCTCTGTGGAGTTTGACTGGTGTGGAGTGCAGGCTCTGAACACAATCAGAAAAGCCGGTTACAGGTCAATAATGATTAACTATAACCCTGAGACTGTTTCTACCGACTATGACATGTGCGACAGACTCTATTTTGACAATCTGTCGTTTGAGCGTGTCATGGATATAATTGACAAGGAGCATCCTCACGGAGTAATCGTGTCTACGGGCGGACAGATTCCTAACAACCTTGCAATGTATCTTGATACCGAAAATGTACCTATTCTCGGAACGAAAGCCAAAGACATTGACAGGGCTGAAGACAGGGCAAAATTCTCAAGCATGCTCAATGAGAACAAGATTAACCAGCCTGAGTGGAGCGCACTGACAAGCATGGATGATATAAACAAGTTTGTCAAGAGAGTCGGCTTCCCTGTTCTGGTTCGTCCTTCTTATGTGCTCTCAGGAGCTGCAATGAATGTATGCTCAAATGAGGATGAGCTGAAACGCTTCCTGCAATTGGCAGCAAATGTAAGCGAGGATCATCCGGTAGTGGTCAGCAAGTTCATAGAGCACGCCAAGGAAATAGAATTTGATGCCGTCGCAAAAGATGGAGAGATTATGGCTTACGCAATCTCTGAACACATTGAGTTCGCAGGAGTGCACTCCGGTGATGCTACAATAGAATTTCCGCCACAGAAATTGTATGTGGAAACTGTCAGACGTATAAAACGCGTTAGCCGGCAGATAGCTGCGCAATTGCACATCAACGGTCCGTTCAACATACAGTATATGGCAAGGGAGAATGAAATTCTCGTTATTGAATGCAATCTTCGAGCAAGCCGTTCATTCCCGTTTGTCAGCAAAGTGCTGAAAATTAATCTTATAGAACTCGCTACAAAGATTATGCTCGGACTGCCGGTTGAAAAGCCGAAGAAAAACCTCTTTGACCTTGACTATGTCGGAATAAAGGCCAGTCAGTTCTCGTTCAACCGTCTGCAAAAAGCCGATCCTGTTCTTGGCGTTGACATGAGCTCGACAGGTGAGGTGGGATGTCTTGGCGATGATACCAACCAGGCTCTTCTGAAGAGTATGCTCTCTGTAGGCCAGCGCATTCCTGAACACACTGTTCTGCTGTCAACCGGCGGAGCAAAGCAAAAAGCTGAAATGCTCGATGCGGCAAAGCAGCTTATTGATAATGGATATGCCATATACGCTACGGGCGGCACAAGTAAATATCTGACTGAAAACGGAATAAAAAACGAGCGTGTTTACTGGCCAAGCGAAGAAGGCAATCCGCAGGCTCTTGATCTGCTTCATGAAAAGAAGATTGATCTTGTGGTTAATATACCAAAAGACCTTACTCCACATGAACTGACAAACGGATACAAGATACGGCGTGCAGCTATAGACCTTAACATACCGCTCATAACAAACAGCCGTTTGGCAAGTGCGTTTATAAATGCTTTCTGCAACGTCAAATTGTCAGATATTGACATAAAGGCGTGGGGAGAATATTAAACACAATAAACAAACATGTGAAGTAAACGCATGTAATATTCTGAAGAATTAAATATTTGATTAAGCATAAAGACCGGAAATGACTCGATTAACATGGAATCATTTCCGGTCTTTGCATAAGTAATCCTAAAATTAAAGAATATAAAAAATCACAAGCTTTCTTTGTTTCTATTATATAAAATGATAGGGAAAACAAAGGATAATTTATTTTTAACATTCATTTACAAGATGTATTTTATTTAATATCAATGGATTACAAAAAAGTTACAGCTAAAGAGTAAAAAAATACTTAAAAAAATAACGTGATATTCGGAAAATGCTTAACTTTGCAATGTTTTAATAAACATAGTAATTGTTTTACAGATTTTAAAAAGCAAAGAAAATGAAGAAATTAGTTTTAATGTTCGTAGCTATTGCAGCTATCTCTTTCGCATCTTGTGGTGACAAAACAAAGCAGGCTCCTGCACAGGATTCAGACACAGCAGTTGTTGACACAAACGACACAGCTAGCGCTGATTCTTCAGCTGCCGCTGATAGCACTGTAAACAAGTAATGCGTGAACATGAAAATTTGAGACAACCGTTGGGCTTTACCCAACGGTTTTTTTATTTTTAGGACTTTAAGTATCTGAAGTTACTTGCAAAAAAATTAACTCAAAAGGAACATAGATAAAAATATCAACATAGACAAAATAAATCGTTAATGCCCGCGTTCAAAATATAGACAGTATTAATATTAAAATGTTTGCCTATGAAGTATTATTTACCAACAAAAACTGCAAATTGCAAATCGCCGTCACAATCAACAATCAATTTAATTAAGACAATTGCCTATTCTTTTAATAATGCCACTTTGAAAAGACTAGGTTATAATTGAACGTTTATGTGGCATGTTACCGAAATTTTACGGTAAAGGTTCAGTTTGCAAAAAATCGAAATAAACATAAACTAAAGATTAGAGTATTCTGATGTTGCTATGTAAGAAAGTACAAGTGTTTTTTTGTCTAAAACTGAAAAGCAGACGATAATATAGAATATTGACACATCAGAAAAAAACAGAAAATATGAGTTGCATAATATCGCCGTCATTACTGTCGGCTAATTTCCTTGACTTGCGCAAGGATATAGAAATGATAAATAATAGTGAGGCTCAATGGCTTCACATGGATATAATGGACGGTTCGTTTGTGCCGAACATATCATTTGGCTTCCCTATACTTGAGGCTGTTGGCAAATTCTGTACAAAACAAATGGACGTGCATTTTATGATAGAAAATCCGGAAAAATACATTTCCATGACGGCAAAGACATCTGCGGCTATAATGACAGTACATATTGAAGCTTGCAAACATTTGCACAGAACAGTACAACAGATACATTCAGCCGGTATGAAGGCAGGCGTAGCCCTCAATCCTGCAACGCCGATATGTTTGCTTGAAGACATTCTGGCAGATATAGATTTGGTTTTAATTATGAGTGTCAATCCCGGCTTTGGAGGTCAGAAGTTCATAACGAATTCGTTAAAAAAAATCGCAAAATTGAAGAAAATGATTCAAGAGACGGAAAGCAACGCGCTGATAGAAGTCGACGGGGGTGTGAACAAAGAGACCGCGCCTTTGCTTGTTAAAGCAGGTACAGATGTATTGGTCAGCGGAAGCTATATTTTCAAAAGTGAGAATCCTGTCAACACAATAAGTGAATTGCGTAATCTTTAGAATTTATTTTTTGATAATCAATAACTGTTCACAATGAAGCATATTCCATGAATGGAATATAAGGGGATAAAGCAGGAAGTCTGCCAAAATTGTCATGTCACAAGTGTCAATTTTGGCAGACTTCTTTTTTGGCATGATTTTGGCATAAAAGATAGCGGCTTCTGAAGATGAAAAAGAAGTTACTATCAGATAAATTATAAGATTAAAAATAAACAACTATGAAGATTAAACCATTAGCAGACAGAGTACTGGTACTTCCTGCACCAGCTGAAGAAAAAGTAGGTGGAATCATTATCCCTGATACAGCAAAAGAAAAACCACAACGTGGCAAGATCGTAGCTGTTGGACAGGGTACGAAGGATGACCCTATGGTTCTTAAGGAAGGTGATGTTGTTCTTTATGGAAAATACTCCGGCACAGAGCTTGAAAACGAAGGCGAGAAATATCTGATGATGCGTCAGAGCGATGTTCTTGCAGTTGTCGAAGACTAATTTTTTTACATTATAATAAAACAAACACTTTTTTAGAAAAAAACAGAAATGGCAAAAGATATTAAATATGATGTAGACGCACGCGATTTGATGAAGCGCGGTGTTGACCAGTTGGCAAACGCAGTAAAAGTAACATTAGGGCCTAAGGGCAGAAATGTTGTGATCGAAAAGAAATTCGGCGCACCACAGATTACTAAAGACGGTGTTACTGTAGCAAAAGAAGTAGAGCTTGAAGACAAGTTTGAGAACACAGGCGCACAACTCGTAAAGAGCGTTGCCAGCAAGACCGGCGATGATGCTGGTGACGGTACGACAACAGCTACTATTCTTACTCAGGCCATTGTAAACGAAGGTCTTAAGAATGTCACCGCAGGTGCTAATCCAATGGATTTGAAACGCGGTATAGACAAGGCTGTCAGTGCAGTTGTAAATTATATAAAGGAACATGCAGAGCAGGTTGGCGACAACTACGACAAGATAGAGCAGGTTGCTACAGTTTCTGCCAACAACGATCCTGAGATTGGAAAGCTTCTTGCAGACGCAATGAGAAAGGTTTCTCGCGACGGTGTCATCACAATAGAAGAGAGCAAGAGCCGCGATACACATATTGACGTTGTTGAGGGAATGCAGTTTGACAGAGGTTACCTGTCAGGTTATTTTGTTACCGATGCAGAGAAGATGGAATGCGTAATGGACAATCCATACATTCTTATCTATGACAAGAAGATTTCAAATCTGAAAGAGTTCCTTCCAATTCTGCAACCGGCAGCTGAGAGCGGACGCCCATTGCTCGTTATAGCAGAAGATGTTGACTCAGAGGCATTGACAACGTTGGTTGTAAACCGTCTGCGCGGCGGCTTGAAGATATGTGCAGTAAAGGCACCTGGCTTCGGCGACCGCAGAAAGGCAATGCTGGAAGATATTGCCACATTGACTGGCGGTGTTGTCATCAGCGAGGATAAGGGTCTTAAACTCGACCAGGCAACCCTTGAGATGCTTGGCTCAGCTGAGAAAGTTACAATAACCAAGGACAACACTACAATCGTTAACGGCAGCGGTCAGAAAGATGCTATTGCCGACCGTGTTGCTCAGATCAAGAATGAAATTGCCAATACTACAAGTTCTTACGACAAGGAAAAGCTCCAGGAGCGTCTTGCTAAGTTGTCTGGCGGTGTAGCAGTTCTGTATGTTGGTGCCAACAGCGAAGTAGAGATGAAAGAGAAGAAGGACCGCGTTGACGATGCATTGTGCGCAACACGCGCAGCAATTGAAGAGGGCATCGTTGCAGGTGGCGGTACGACATACGTACGCGCACTCGAGGCTCTTAAAAATGTAAAGGGCGACAACGCAGACGAGCAGACAGGTATCAATATTATACAGCGTGCTCTGACAGCTCCGTTACGTCAGATTGTTACCAATGCCGGCGGTGATGGCTCTGTGGTAGTCAACAAGGTTGCAGAGGGCACAGGTGACTATGGCTACAACGCACGCAAGGATGAATATGAAGACCTGCGCAAGGCTGGTATCGTAGATCCTGCAAAGGTTGAGCGCGTAGCTCTTGAGAATGCAGCATCAGTAGCAGGCATGATATTGACTACCGAATGTGTTATGGTCGACAAGCCAGCACCAGCACAGGCAGCTCCTCAGGCACAAGCTCCAATGATGTAATCGACAGAGTTTGATTTTGTAAACTTCAAATAACAAAAAGAGACAAGTCTTTTAGACTTGCCTCTTTTTTTATTTTTTGAGCATATTTTCAAATAAAAAAATCAGAATATTTCTTGTTTGTTTATCCAAAAAAGACTATATTTGCAGTGTAAATAATTTAATTGGCTTAGGCCAAGAATATTTTTGATTTGTTTTAGTAGATTAGTTTTTAAGTAGTTTGTTTTTGAAAATCGGTTGTCGAGAGACATCCGATTTTTTTAATTTTATTTTTTATACAAATTTAAAATGAATAAAAAAGAATCAATAGCATACACGCTGACATTATTGGCAGCAGCAAGGCTATATCAAAAATATCATGGGCCGGGCAAATACGTTAATAAAACAATAATGTGTTGTAACCCAACGTTATATCAATATAACTGTAATATAACTGTGTGCCGGTAGCATCTGGCAACGATATAAATATCCTTATGCGCGTAAAAACAAAAATAAACTGGAAATTGACACTGCTGTTCCTAGTAGTGACGGGAGGATTGATTTTTCTAACTCACAGTTTTCTTATGAGTCTTGGCATTCTCCTGCTGTTGTTTGTAGGTGATCATTTCGCACAGGAATTCGATGAACGAAGAAAGAGAAAATCGGAAAGAACAGACAATACTGAAGGAGGGAAACACATATAATGGAGAAATTAATTAAGCTATACCAGTCATGGTGCGGTGCTGCGCCGGAAAAAATTGACAAGCTTTCCCAGCAGGGCAGCAACAGGCAATATTTTCGTCTGACATCCAAAACCGGCGAAACAGTAATAGGCGTTATCGGAACCAGCCGCGATGAAGACCATGCATTCATATATTTGAGCCAGCATTTCACGAAACGCCAGTTGAACGTTCCCAGAATACTTGCAGTCAGCGACGATGAGCTACGCTACATACAAACCGACCTCGGAGACACGTCACTTTTTGAAGCCATACACGGCGGACGTGAGACCGGCGGAAGATACAATCAAGCAGAACAGCAATTATTAATAAAAACGATACGCGAGTTGCCAAACATTCAAATGCGTGGGGCACGTGGTCTTGACTGGTCAAACTGCTATCCTCAGCCGGAATTTGACCAGGACAGCGTATTGTTCGATCTTAACTATTTCAAGTATTGCTTTCTAAAGCCCACGGAAATAGACTTCCATGAGCTAAAGCTTGAAGCCAACTTCAGGCTTTTTGCAAAAGAACTGACAAAAGAGAAAATGGATGCTTTTCTTTACCGTGATTTTCAGGCAAGAAACGTCATGCTTGACAGTAATGGAAATCCGTATTTCATAGATTTTCAAGGAGGAAGAAAAGGGCCGTTCTATTATGACCTGGCATCATTTCTATGGCAGGCCTCCGCGCATTACTCATTCCGTTTGAGGCGGCGTCTGTGTATGGAATATTACGAAAGCCTTAAGAAATATACTGAAGTGCCTTCTGTGCGCCATTTTGCGCAACGTCTTGCGCAGTTTGTGCTGTTCCGTACATTGCAGGTGCTTGGAGCCTATGGATTCCGTGGATATTTCGAACGCAAGAAACATTTCATAGAAAGTATTCCAGCCGCAATTCAAAATTTAAGAGACTTACTGAAATTAGGAAATAAAGTTTTCCCGTATCCTTATCTGCTTGATGTACTTCAGCGACTAACAGAGCTTCCACAGTTTACCACAATAGAAGAATCTGCCCGCAACAGAGCCGACGGATACAAGACAACAGAGCAGAATATATATGAGGCACATCCGCAGGACGGTCCGGCTACATTTTCCAAATACGACGGTAAAGGTCCTCTGACCGTACACGTTTACAGTTTCTCATTCAGGAAAGGAATACCCGACGACCCGTCGGGCAATGGCGGAGGATACGTTTTCGACTGCCGCTCAACACACAATCCGGGCCGATACGAGCCGTATAAGAAGCTGACCGGGCTTGACGAGCCAGTCATAAGATTTCTTGAAGACGACGGTGAAATCTTAGACTTTTTAAAACCAGTCTATCAACTTGTAGACCATCACGTGAAACGATACATACAACGTGGGTTCACATCATTAATGGTATGCTTCGGCTGTACCGGCGGACAGCACCGTTCCGTTTATTCCGCCCAGCATGTAGCAGAGCACATCTACAAAAAATTTAATATAGATGTTGAAATAACTCACCGTGAGCAGGGCATACATACTGTTTTGAAAGCCAGAAAATAAGCTGAAACAAACATTGATTAAAAAGAAGTTATATGTTTTCATATATCGGCAGAAATAATTAATTTTGCAGCAAATAATTTTAAAAAGAAACATTTTTAATTTTTTAAATTACAAATAGATAATGAGAAAAGATCAAGAGGTGTTCAATCTTATTGAGCAGGAACATCAGCGTCAGCTTCGCGGTATGGAACTGATTGCATCTGAAAATTTCGTTAGTGACGAGGTGATGGCAGCCATGGGCTCTTATTTGACAAACAAATATGCAGAGGGTCTGCCTGGAAAACGTTACTACGGTGGTTGTCAGGTAGTTGACCAGGTTGAAAATCTCGCAAGGGAAAGAGTAAAGAAACTTTTCGGAGCCGAATTTGCCAACGTTCAGCCTCACTCCGGCGCACAGGCAAACCAGGCAGTTCTTTTTGCCGTTCTAAAGCCCGGCGACACCTTTATGGGACTTGATCTTGACCAGGGCGGACACCTGTCGCACGGCAGTTCTGTCAATACGTCAGGCATTCTTTACCACCATATAGGTTACACTCTCGACCGCGAGACAGGCAGAGTTGATTACGACCTTATGGAAAAGCTTGCTCTTGAAAACAAGCCAAAGCTCATTATCGGCGGCGGTTCTGCATACAGCCGTGAGTGGGATTACAAGCGTATGCGCCAGATAGCTGACGAGGTGGGCGCACTGCTGATGATAGATATGGCTCACCCTGCCGGTCTGATTGCAGCCGGCCTGCTTGACAACCCAGTTAAATACGCCCACATAGTTACAACTACAACCCACAAGACCCTGCGCGGGCCAAGAGGCGGTGTTATCCTTATGGGCAAGGACTTTGATAATCCATGGGGATACACAACCAAGAAAGGCGAAGTCAAGAAGATGTCGCAGCTGCTCAACTCAGCAGTATTCCCCGGCATACAGGGCGGTCCGCTTGAGCATGTCATTGCGGCAAAGGCCGTAGGCTTCGGCGAGAATCTTGAGCCGAGTTGGAAAGAATATGCCACACAGGTTAAAAAGAACGCAGCCGTATTGGCACAGGCTCTTATAGACCACGGCTTCAGCATTGTCAGTGGCGGAACAGACAACCACTCAATGCTTCTTGACCTCAGACAGAAATATCCGAACCTCACCGGCAAGGTTGCAGAGACAGCATTGGTTGCAGCAGACATAACGGTCAACAAGAACAAGGTGCCTTATGACGAGCGCAGTGCCTTCCAGACATCAGGCATACGTCTCGGAACAGCAGCCATGACAACACGCGGTGCAAAAGAAGACATGATGCACCTGATTGCCGACTTGATAGATGAAGTGCTGAAAGATCCGGAGAACGAGCAGACCATTAACCGTGTTAAAGAAAAAGTAAACGCCACAATGGCAAAATATCCGTTGTTCGCTTATTAAGCTTTGCAAATACATTTTATATATTTACGAAATAAACAAAAAGCGCGGCAAATTTGCCGCGCTTT
>OMUH01000031.1 GCA_900314195.1 uncultured Prevotella sp. | reverse complement strand
GGAAGCTGAGCAATAATCATGCCATGTCAGTCAAAATTTAAATGAAAGAACCGTACCTCGGGATTTTTTGTTTGATTACAGGACGGCCTAAATCGAATGGTTACTAAAAAAACAATTCCGCAATACCATTTTAGTAGTATTGCGGAAAGAATTCATGTCCATTTGCATTTTTAGCGGACACCAATAATAAAAAATGAATATCTGCAATTTTAAAACGCATTGCACATACCTTGTGCCGGCCCTATATTACAAAAAGAACTTATTTAACCGTTATGCTTAATCTGCCATCGAAAGAAATGCATACATCAATAATATATGAGCTCGGCGAATCCGGCTGACATAGCTGGGCATTGAAATGAAATCCGCTGGTATTTGTGTAAGTATACAGTAAATCACTGAGAATAGCCGAAGTCAGGAAATCATCAGGAACCTTTGACTTGAAATCTGACTTGCGGAAGTCATGGCTGAAGAGCTGTGACGCGCCATTGAACACGCTTAAATGAACTATGTTGTCATAATATACGTTTCCAACCTCAACACCGTCATCATTATATGAGCTTTTAATTACTTTGTATGTTGTAGGGTTCACCTGTACATAAAGGTGATAATGCCCTTTGCCGTAAACAATAACAGTGTCACGCTTAATCAGCCTGCTTTGGTTCAAAGCCTGCGGACGGCGTCCTTCGAACATATACTTGTCATCAGGGTTGGAGCTTTTAACCAGCTTCACGATATCTCCGCCCTGATTTTTGAATTCAAAGAGATGCGGAGCCTGCTTGACGATTTTATATTTCACCATGTCATCGCCGCTAAGCACAATCGTGTCATGAATTATTTTAAAGGCAACAGGCTGTGATGTGGTATCTGCATAAAAAATGCTGTCACCCTTGGCCATGAAGGTTACGCTCTCATCATCAGAGTTGACCCAAATGCCCTGCAGCATCTGCTTGGCCATCTTGTCTTCCTTTGGCTCCGACGATGCCTTTGTCTTCTTTCCGTTCGAGCAACTGCTGAGAACAGCGAGAGACAAGAGAATAAATAGTAATAATCTGTTCATAACGTTTTTTTCATAAACAAAAACAGACTGTTAGCCGAAAAAAGAATTCCGGAATATTGTTTACGGAAAAGGATATGCTTTCCGAATACCGGCCGACAGTCTATTCAAAAAGTTCGGCCTCATTAAGACTTAAACCGCGCTTCAAGTCTTTTTCTGAAGTAACAACGTCTGAAGCGTCTATAGGCCAGTGAATGTTTATTGTCGGATCATTCCATTTTATGCTTGCCTCCTCTGACGGAGCATAGACGTTGTCAACTTTATATGTAAAGATGGCCTCCGGACTGAGAACGAGAAAGCCATGGGCAAAGCCGCGCGGGATGAAGAACTGGCGCTTGTTGTCTTCAGAAAGGTCTACCATGACATATTTTCCGAACGTAGGACTCGACTTGCGAATATCCACGGCAACATCAACGACACGGCCTTTTATCACTCTTACCAACTTAGCCTGGGAATAATCGCCTTTCTGGTAATGCAGACCGCGAAGGACACCATAGCTTGATTTTGACTCATTGTCCTGAATGAATTCCACGTGACAGCCTATATGCTCATCAAAATCAGACTGACGCCATGACTCAAAAAAATAACCGCGGTTGTCGTTGAATACCTTAGGCGTCAAAACCCAAACGCCCTTAATCTCTGTTTCTTTATATTCCATTTTTCTTACTTTAATTTATGGCCGCAAGCAATATAAACGGTCAAAGTTGATAAAAAAGATATACAAAGATAAGAATAAACTTACAAGTATCAAAAAAAAATAGCCAAAAATGAAAAATATTCATTTTATTTACCATTTTTAAAAAACTTAACTTGCTTTTGTAGAAAAATTACAGTAACTTTGCAAACGTGATTGAATTAAGTAAGCATATTGAAATTCTGTTGCTCAGCAACGACTGCGTAATCGTGCCAGACTTTGGAGGATTCATGGCGCATCATGTTGAAGCAAAATATGACAAGGAAGAAGGCATTTTCCTTCCTCCGCAGCGGGTTATTGGATTCAATCCCAAGCTTAAAATGAACGACTCACTGCTCGTTCAGAGCTACATAGAGGCATACGACCTCAGATATCCTGAAGCTTTAGAGAAAATAGAAGACGAGGTAAACGAAATAAGACAACACCTCGAAAACGAAGGCAAATACGAGTTTACAAATATCGGAACACTTTCTCTGAACGAAGAAGGCAACTATATCTTTGAGCCGAACAACGCCGGACTGCTGACACCCGATTTCTATGGTCTGTGCGCTTTCAGCATGAGCGAGATTTCGGCCGTACAGACTGTTGCCATGCCTGTAGTCAACGAAGACACTAAAGCTGAAGAAACGCAGGAGCACGTCACCGCGACCACCGACGACAGCGAGACTGTTGAGGAGAACAGCGATGACAACGGGTTCGTAAGAATAAAACTTACAACAATACGCAACACAATAGCAGCCGCAGCCGCCGTTATAATAGCTCTTATTATGATTGTTTCGCCAATAAGCGAAAACGGAAACAACAAGAGCCTTCTGAGCCGTATAGACACCGGCATGTTAGCCAAGCTCATGCCGAAAGACATGACAGCAACGGTCAGCCACAACGTTCAAGCTGCTGACAGCAGAAAGCAACAGGTTGAGACACTGCAAAAAAGCAGCACACAGCCGGAGAGCACTGACAGCAGGATTAAGAATAATAACGCTGAAGAAACTAAAATAAGCGCGACTCAGGAAAACGTATCATCCGTAACGCCAGGTGAAAGCTACTATACTATTGTCCTTGCAAGTCGCATACCAGCCGACGGCGCGTCGAAATACGTAAGGCAACTAAGGAAAAAAGGCTACATGGATGCCGATATCCTTAAAGAAAAAGGCAGACATATAAAAGTCACATACGGACAATACAGCAGTCGTTCAGCTGCGCAGCATGAGCTTAACAAGCTTAACGACAACAATGATGATTTTTCTGACTGTTGGATAATGCAAGTCCAGCCGGATTAACATCATTTACGCAGTCTTATTTTTTTATTTCATAAGCAGTGAAACGAATACGTTGCCCAAAATGCAGTAATTATATAATCTTTGATGAAACAAAATATGTTTCTGCGCAAAGATTGAATTTTATTTGTCCGCAATGCGGAAAGAAATTTTCAATAAGAAAGAAGAACAATTCTGAAACAAAGGAATCATTAGGAATTATTACGGTTATTGAAAATTCATACCACTACCGCCAGGACTTCAATCTGCATTCCGGCGACAACACAATAGGCCGTCACCGCCGTGACAACAACGCCGACTGCGCAATCCAGACAGACGACCTACGCATAGACTATCTCAACTGCATCATCAACGTCAGCAAAGACAAAAACGGAAACATTAAATATGTTCTTCGTGACGGTCCGAGCTATCACGGCACTTTCGTTGGCAACGAACGTCTTTCGCCGAAAGAAAGACGGATACTGCACGACGGCGATATTTTTGTCATTGGAGAATCTACTGTTATTTTAAAGGCAAATTCTGACAAAAACGAATAAAAATACATTTCAACGAATAAATTTTAAAAAACTATTTTCTTTTTTGTAAAAATGTGAAAGTTTTTTGTATCTTTGCATCTCAGATGTAAAGCGCATTTTTCGTGCGCCTGTATATAGCATATACATTATAAACGTATTTGGCAAAATATATTCAAAAAGCATAGAAAAATGATGATGAAGACAAAGAACAAACCAACCGCAATTTTGCTTCTTCACTGCCCGGACCAGCCAGGCATTATATCAGAGATAACAAAATTCATAACCGACAATCAAGGAAACATTGTTTATCTCGACCAATATGTCGACAGGGAAGACGGAATGTTTTTCATGCGCATTGAATGGGAACTTGAAAACTTCATTATACCGCGCGAGAAAATTGACGACTACATAGAGACTCTTTACGCGCAAAGATACAATATTTCATTCAACCTATATTTCAACGATGAAAAACCACGCATGGCCATCTTCGTCAGCAAAATGAGCCATTGTCTGTATGACCTGCTCGCACGATGGAAGGCTGGAGAATGGAATGTTGACATTCCTTGCATTGTATCTAACCACGAAGACCTCAGATATGTTGCCGAACAATTCAAAATTCCATACTATGTCTGGGCTATAAAGAAAGACCACAGCAATGTGGCTGAGGTTGAGAAGGCCGAGATGGACCTGCTGAAAAAAGAAAAGGTGACATTCATTGTCCTGGCCAGATACATGCAAATCATTACCGACAATATGATAGCAGCTTATCCAAATCACATTATTAATATACACCACTCGTTCCTGCCGGCATTCGTAGGAGCACGGCCGTATCACCAGGCATGGGAAAGAGGTGTAAAGATTATCGGCGCAACAAGCCATTACATCACCAATGAGCTTGATGCCGGACCAATCATAGAGCAGGACGTCATGCGCGTGTCACACAAGGACACGCCCGAGAGCCTTGTTCTGAAAGGCAAAGACCTTGAGAAAATCGTACTTTCAAGGGCTGTAACCAAGCATATTGAAAGAAAGATACTGACTTATCACAACAAGACTATCATCTTCAGTTAGTAAGTTGTTAAGCAAAACACCTAAATGGATATCCGCAATAATCCAAACAAATAAATTATCCGAATATGTAGACATCTGTTTGTGCATTTGCAAGGCACGGACATTGCGGCCGCCGGTCAGCCTCATAACAAACACAAGTTATTTAATGACATTCAGATACATATTGATATATAATTGCAGATAAGCAGAAAGACTTATTGAAAACAATGGCTTCGAAGTCAAACCATCTTATATGCTGTAAAAAAAGATGAACATTGCAATAGTAAAATATAATGCCGGAAACATATACTCTGTGGTAAACGCGCTACGCCGCCTTGACATAGAGCCGTTGCTCACCGACAGTGCCGAAGAGCTTCAGAAAGCCGACAAGGTTATTTTTCCGGGGCAAGGCAATGCAGCCGAGGCAATGGCTTATTTGCGCGAGCGCAACCTTGACAAGGTTATTGCCGCACTTAAACAGCCCGTCCTGGGAATATGTGTCGGCCAGCAGCTGCTGTGCAGGCATTCTGAGGAGGGAGATGCCGACTGCATAGGCATATTCGATGTTCCGGTATTGAAATTCCGGCCGGAAAAACATGAGGACAAGGTGCCGGCAATGGGATGGAACGACATTAAAGTCAGCCCCGACAGCGGAATACTTGAAAACTTGGGACAGAATCCATACGTATACTTCGTTCACAGCTATTATGTGCCTGTGTGCGAATGGACTGTTGCAACAGCTGATTATATCCAGCCCTACTCTGCCGCATTGCACAAAGACAACTTCTTCACATGCCAGTTCCATCCGGAAAAGAGCGGCAGCGTTGGAGAAAAAATACTTAAAAACTTCATTCAGCTATGATAGAGCTTATTCCTGCAATAGACATTATAGGCGGTCAGTGCGTCAGACTGAAGAAAGGTGATTACAACGAGAAAAAAGTTTATGACAATGATCCCGTAGCAGTAGCACGAAATTTTGAAAGCCTGGGGTTCAAGCGTCTTCACGTTGTAGACCTCGACGGCGCTAAGAGCAAGCATATTGTCAACGACGCAGTGCTCGCCGCCATTACCGGTGCAACAAATCTGACCGTTGATTTCGGCGGCGGAATAAAAACCGAAGAAGACATTGACAAGGCGTTTGCAGCCGGAGCGTCTATGGTAACGATAGGCAGCATTGCAGTGACTAACAGCAGCCTGTTTATGACGTGGATGAAGAAATACGGTGCCGGCAAGCTTATCCTTGGCGCTGACGTCAGAAACGGACGGATATCTATAAACGGATGGAAGGAAGACTCTGAAGAAGAACTGCTGCCATTCCTGAAAAAATATGTCGACAACGGCGTCAGAAACGTTCTGTGCACAGAGATAAGCAAGGACGGAACGCTCTCCGGACCGGCCACAGACCTGTATAAAAAGGTTATCAAGGAATATCCGGAAATAAACCTTATAGCGTCAGGCGGCGTAAGCTGCAATGCCGACATCATTGAGCTTGACAAAGCCGGCATACCGTCAGTGGTGTTCGGAAAAGCATTCTACGAAGGACGGATTGACATTGACAGTCTGCGCGCTGCGCTTGGTGAACATTAATATCGCATAAACATGAGCGGATTAGCAAAAAGAATAATACCATGCCTTGACGTCAAGAACGGCGAAACCGTCAAAGGCACTAACTTCGTAAATCTCAGAAAAGCCGGCGACCCTGTCGAGCTTGGAAAGACTTACAGCGATGAGGGTGCCGACGAGCTTGTGTTCCTCGACATAACGGCAAGCTATGAAGGACGCAAGACCTTTACGGATATGGTGACGCGAGTGGCTGAGAACATAAACATTCCGTTCACCGTAGGCGGAGGCATAAACAGCCTTGATGATGTTGCACGGCTCTTGGATGCCGGTGCCGACAAGGTGAGCATTAACTCGGCAGCCATCAGAAATCCTAATCTGATAAACGAAATTGCAGCCCATTACGGTTCACAGGTCTGCGTGTGCGCCATTGACGCACGACAGGATGACGACGGATGGCACTGCTATGTCAAAGGCGGACGCGAACGCACTGAGCTTGATCTGTTCAGCTGGGCACACGAAGTTGCCGACCGCGGTGCCGGAGAGATACTGTTCACGTCTATGGATCACGACGGCGTGAAAAAGGGATTTGCCAACGAAGCACTCGCCATGCTGTCTGACAATTTAAGCATACCGGTGATAGCCTCTGGCGGTGCAGGCACAATGGAACACTTTCGCGACGCATTCACCATAGGCCACGCCGACGCAGCTCTCGCTGCCAGCGTTTTCCACTTCGGCGAAATAGCCATACCCGAACTGAAGCGCTATCTCAGGAATGAAGGGATAAACGTCAGAAGTTAACAATACATTCATTATATCTTTTACTAAACAACCACAGTGCTTTATGGATATAGATTTTGAAAAGATGAACGGTCTTGTACCGGCAATCATACAGGACAGCAAGACACGCAAGGTACTTATGCTCGGATTTATGAACAAGGAGGCATACGAGAAGACCATTAAGACCGGGAAGGTTACTTTCTGGAGCCGTTCGAGAAAATGCCTGTGGACAAAGGGCGAGACATCGGGTAATTTTCTCAACCTCGTCAACATGAAGGCTGACTGCGACAACGACACGTTGCTCATACAGGCTGAGCCGATGGGGCCAACATGTCACAAGGGAACAGACACTTGCTGGGGCGAAAGCAATGACTATAACCCCGTGCTCTTTTTCAGTGAGCTGCAAGACTTCATCAACAAGCGCCACGAAGAGATGCCGGAAGGCAGCTACACGACGTCACTGTTCCGCAAAGGCACATCAAGAATAGCGCAGAAGGTGGGCGAGGAAGCCCTTGAGACGGTCATTGAAGCCGTATCCGGAAGCAACGAGAAACTAATATACGAAGCCGGCGACATGCTTTATCACCTCATCGTGCTGCTTGCCGACAAAGGACTGAGAATAGAAGACGTGGCGGCAGAACTGCTGAAAAGACACAATCCTGATTGGGACAAAGACCGCCGCCTTGCAAAATACAACGGCACGTATAAGAGAAAATAGCCCGGAGCTTTATAATTAACTATACTGTAAAAAGATCAACAACATTATGCTAATAGACTACGAGAATGTAAATATCTACCAGGGCGACAGCAAAATTCTTGAGAACGTTTGCTTCCATGCTGACGAGGGTGAGTTCATATACATCATAGGTCGCGTCGGTTCCGGAAAGTCATCTCTTCTGAAGACATTCTACTGTGAGCTTGACCTGGACCCAGACGAAAATTCAAAGGCAGAAGTGCTCGGACGCGATATCAAGACACTGAGAATAAAAGAAGTGCCGGCACTGCGCAGAGAGATGGGAATAATCTTCCAGGACTTCCAGCTGCTCCACGACCGCACCGTACGCCGCAACCTGCGCTTCGTGCTGCGCGCCACAGGATGGGAGGATGAAGACGAGATAAGCGAACGCATCACAGACGTGCTGCGCGAGGTAGGCATGGAAGACAAGATTGACCGTATGCCGCATGAGCTATCAGGCGGAGAGCAACAGCGCATTGCAATAGCACGCTCTATACTTAACCACCCCAAGATTATTCTCGCCGACGAGCCTACCGGAAACCTTGACCCGGAAACAGCCGGCAACATTGTCAGACTGCTTAAGGATATATCAAAAACAGGAACGGCCGTTGTCATGACAACCCATAATCTGCCGCTGCTGAGCAAATATCCGGGAATCGTTTACAGATGTCTTGACGGACATATCAACGACGTTACCGATGAATTCACGAAGGTACAAATCAATGAGGGCATCGACGATGAATATATCCGCGAAAGCAAGCTTTTCAGCGGAACGGAAAATGAAAATGAAGATAATGCTGACACAGATAAAGCAGACAAAGACAAGCCGGAGGGCAATGAAAATTAAAAATGCCGGCCGGCAAGCTTTCCGAACTTAAAAAGTATACAGTAAAAAACGGCGAAATGTCCGGTAACGAAATGTCCGGTAAAAAATAAAAACTATAAAAAAGAATCAAATAACAACAGCAACTATGAAGGTAATGAAATTCGGCGGCACGTCCGTAGGTTCCCCTGAACGGATGAAAAATGTAGCCAAACTTATCACAGAGTCAGGAGAAACTACATTTGTTGTACTGTCGGCAATGAGCGGCACCACAAACAGCCTTGTGGAGATTTCAAACTATCTCTACAAGAAAAATCCGGAAGGTGCAAACGAGGTTATCAATAACCTTGAACGCAAATACATGCAGCACGTTGAAGAGCTCTACTCCACCGATGAGATGAAGAAGACAACACGCGATTTTCTTACCGGAGAATTTAATTTCCTGCGTTCATTCACCAAAGACCTTTTCACGTCATTCGAAGAGAAGAGCATAGTGGCTCAGGGCGAAATCATGTCGACAAACATGATGAACAACTATCTGAAGGAATGCGGCGTCAAATCCGTACTGCTCAACGCCCTCGACTTCATGCGCACAGACAAGAATGCAGAGCCTGACACTGCATACATCAAAGACAAGTTGCTGCCTATACTTAAAGAGAACGAAGGCAACCAGATTTTCATCACACAGGGCTTTATCTGCCGCAACGCCTACGGCGAGATAGACAATCTGCAGCGCGGAGGCTCTGACTACACTGCATCACTCGTCGGCGCTGTGATACCGGCAGACGAGATACAGATATGGACAGACATTGACGGTATGCACAACAACGACCCGCGCGTGGTCGACAAGACCGAAGCCGTGCATCAGCTGAACTTCGAGGAAGCTGCCGAGCTGGCATACTTCGGTGCGAAAATCCTGCATCCTACATGCGTGCAGCCTGCAAAATATGCCGGTGTGCCTGTCAGGTTGAAAAACACTATGGACCCCGATGCCGAAGGCACCATCATCGACAATGTGCTCGTCCGCGGAAAGATAAAGGCCGTAGCCGCCAAGGACAACATCACAGCCATAAAGATTAAGTCAAGCCGCATGCTTCAGGCTGCCGGCTTCCTGCGCAAGGTGTTCGAGATTTTCGAGAGCTACCAGACACCTATCGACATGATAGCCACATCAGAGGTCGGCGTGAGCATGACCATTGACAACACATCACATCTGAACGACATCGTTGACGAGCTGAAGAAATACGGCTCTGTCACCGTTGACACCGACATGTGCATTATCTGCGTTGTCGGCGACCTCGACTGGAGCAACATTGGCTTCGAATCTCTTGCCACAGATGCCATGAAAGGCATTCCGGTAAGAATGATTTCATACGGCGGTTCCAACTATAACATTTCTTTCCTGATTCGCGAGAGCGACAAGAAGGCCGCACTTCAAAGCCTCAGCGATACGCTGTTCAACAAATAATTCTATCATCACAGCTATCATGAAAGGACAATTTCCAACTGATAAATTCAAAACACTTAAAACACCGTTCTACTATTACGACACGGCGCTGTTAAGACAAACACTGACAGCGATAAACACCGAACTGTCGCGGCATGACAATTTCATTATGCATTATGCCGTAAAGGCAAACGCCAACAGAAAAGTGTTGAACATTATCTGCCAGGCAGGCCTCGGCGCCGACTGCGTAAGCGGCGGAGAGATAAAGAGATGCCTTGAAGTGGGCTTCC
The DNA here is from genome assembly GCA_900314195.1 of uncultured Prevotella sp. Lineage (GTDB taxonomy): Bacteria > Bacteroidota > Bacteroidia > Bacteroidales > Bacteroidaceae > Prevotella. The sequence goes on along the minus strand of OMUH01000031.1, from coordinate 1,441 downwards.
CTGCAAACAAGATTGTATATGCCGGCGTTGGAAAAAGCGACTGGGAGATAAACCTGGGGCTCGACAACGACATCTTCTGCTTTAATGTGGAAAGCATTCCTGAACTGGAAGTGATAAATACACTCGCTGCCGCAAAGGGCAAAACAGCACGTGTCTGCTTCCGCATAAACCCCGACGTCGGCGCACATACTCACGCCAACATCACCACCGGACTGGCCGAAAACAAGTTCGGCATTGCCATGCGCGACATGGAACCGGCCATTGAAGAGGCCGCCAAGCTCAGCAACATCCAGTTCATAGGCCTGCACTTCCATATCGGAAGCCAGATTCTCGACATGGGCGATTTTGAGGCTCTCTGCAACCGCATCAACGACCTTCAGGATGATCTTGAGCGCAAACACATAAAGATAGAGAACATCAACGTTGGCGGCGGCCTCGGCATAGACTATAACCATCCGAACCGCCAGCCCGTTCCCAATTTTAAAGACTATTTCGACACCTACGCTCACCATCTTCGTCTGCGCCCTGGGCAGAAGCTGCACTTCGAGCTCGGCCGTGCCGTAGTAGGACAAATGGGCAGCCTCATCACACGAGTGCTGTATGTAAAGCAGGGAGCAGCCAAGCAGTTTGCCATCTGCGATGCCGGCATGACAGACCTCATCCGCCCTGCCCTCTATCAGGCCTATCACAAGATAGAAAACATCACAAGCGATGCCAAAGAAGAGACTTACGACGTCGTCGGTCCTATCTGTGAGTCAAGTGACGTCTTCGCGAAAGCCGTCGACCTCAACAAGGTGAGCCGCGGTGATATTCTCGCAATACGCTCAGCCGGAGCATACGGAGAAATAATGGCAAGCCAGTATAACTGCCGTGAGCTGCCGAAAGGATACATAACGGAAGACCTTTGATTCACAGTCATTAATGCTGGCGTAATAAAACTTCTGCAAGAAACAGCTATAATTGCATAATTTATTACAGCGGCAGACATTTACAAAATACTAAACAACAAAATACTAAACAGAAAAACAGCAGACAGAGATTCTCTCTTTCTGCTGCTTTTTTATTCAAATTTCAAGAGACACAAATAATATCATAAATACTCAGAGAAAACTTCTTTATAAAGCAAAAACGACAATTACGATTGCCATACGAGCAGGTGACAAACGCATCTTGAACGTAACCATTCAATTTAGGCCGTCCTGTAATTGATAAAAAAATCCCGAGGTTATTCCCGGGATTTTTTGTATTGGTATGGCAGAAGTTGTGTAATTTCCTCTTCATCCATATTGTCTCTTAGCCTGCCAAGGACATCGGTGAGCCAGTCAAGGGGGTTCAACTGCACGACATCGCAGGATTCAAGCAGCGAGTAGAATACGGCATTGTCCTCAGCCCCCTTGTCATCATGGCTGAAGAGATAGTTCTTCCTGCCCATGACAGAGGG
>OMUH01000020.1 GCA_900314195.1 uncultured Prevotella sp. | reverse complement strand
ATAACATAAAAGTTGTTATAAATACTGCACAAATTCTTTATTGTGGTGTTCTGCGCCTTATCCTTGTCGGCTCAAACATGTAAAACAGTATCAAAATGAATCAGTAATTTCAGAAATAGTAACAACATGGAACGCAGGAAACAGACCGGGCATATCTGCCGATGGATGGCGTTGGGCATAACGATAGCCACCATCGTAGTAGGATGTACCATTGTTATCGGCCTATTTGAATGGTGCGACAGAAGCTGGATGGAGAACAGGATTTCAGAGACGCTCCTTTGGCGGAAAAATATCCAGCATTAAGTAGCTTCTGTTTTTCTGCAAATAATCCTGTTACATACATCGACCCTGACGGTAAGGCTATTGTAAAAGGAGTTGTAGCAGCGTTTAAATATGCCAAACGCATTTGGAAGAGATATAAGAAAACAGGACGATTGACACCTGCCAACTTAAAAAAGGCAGGTCTAAGTGAATTCTTAGATATTGCAGGTGATGTTCAAACCATTTTTGCAGGTGATGCTTCCATCATAGATAAATTAAGCGCAACTACAGATCTTATAGTTGGTACGGATTTTAACAATAAGGGACAGAAGAAGGTTCTTAAGTTTATTGATGACATAAAAGGTAAAACTAAGCCTTATGCACAAGTAAACGTTTTACCCTCTCGGGGAGTTCATTAAGGAAAAAATGATTATTTTTGCATCGCCATTAGGCTAAGCACACAAAAGTGAACGGATATCCCCGTTTTTGGTGGGTGGATATCCTCCGTTTTCACCACCGCTCTTACTTCAGATACTCAGAGAAGTCGGTGAGGCGCATGTCGCCCTTTCTAAGGAAGGTGTCATGGAAGGCGAGGGCGGCACGCATGGACTGCGGCTCATGTCCCTTGTCGGCTATCTTAAGATAATCCCTGAGCAGCGGACGGTAGTCGGGATGGGCGCAGTGCTCGATAATCTCATGGGCGCGGCGCAGCGGTCCCTTGCCGCGCAGGTCGGCAATGCCCTGCTCGGTTATGATGACGTCAACGTCGTGTTCGGTAGAGTCTACATGCGAGCACATGGGCACTATGGCGCTTATCTTTCCGTCTTTGGCTGTCGACGGTGTCGTGAAAATGCTGATATATCCGTTGCGCTCATAGTCGCACGAGCCGCCTATGCCGTTCATCAGCTTGGCGCCGCAGATGTGACTTGAGTTTTCGTTGCCGTAGATGTCGCATTCGATGGCCGTGTTCAACGCTATGACGCCAAGACGGCGTATGACCTCCGGCGAGTTGGCTATCTCGCTCTGCCTGATGGTGATATGCTGTTTGAAGAAACGCATGTTCTGATAAATATCCTGCAGGGTCTCATTGGTGACGGTCATGGCCGTTGCCGAGGCGTTGGTGATGACGCCTTTGCGCAGCAGGTCGATGGCGGCATCCTGTATAACCTCTGAGTACACCTCAAAATGTGGTATCTCCGGATCCTGTCCGAGGGCCTGCAGAACGGCGTTGCCCGTTGCCCCCACCCCGCTCTGCAGCGGCAGGAACTGCGGCGGGATGCGTCCGGCGCGCAGGTCACCGACGAGAAACTCGGCCACGTTGTGCCCCATCTGGAGCGTGGTGTCGGTGAGCGGTTTGAAGGCGCGTGCCTCCTCGGGAATATTGCAGTCGACGATGCCGACAATCTTTCTCGGGTCTATCTCAATATAGTTATTGCCCACCTTGTCGCCCACGTGGATAATAGGAATAGGCTGCCGTGCGAATCCGCACTCACCGGGCTCATAGCAGTCGTGTAGCAGCTTGGCCTCAGTGCTGTGGAAATGGTTGAACTCAAGGATTACGTTCTTTGCCAGCCGTGCTATGGTGACGGCGATGCCGCCTGAGCTGGTCAGGTAAGCCTTGCAGAGGCTCGGCCCCTCTTCGATGTCGCTCACCTCGATGATGGCCCAGTCGAGCTCGCCGTAGAAGCCGTGGCGCAGCCGCTCGGCCATGTGGCCCAGGTGCATGTCCTCATAGTCAATCTCCTCAAGGTTGGTGTGTGTGCGGAAGTCTTTGTTCGTAGAGAACGGCGCACGGAACTTGATGGCATGTGCGTTGGCCATGTCGCCCTCTACGCTCTGCAGCGACGAGGCACCGGTGAGTATGCCAATCTGGAACGGCTTGCCGGCATCATGAAGTGCCAGGGCCCGCTTGGACAGTTCGCGGAACACCGCCTTCGGTACGCCGTTCGGCGTGAACCCGCCCAAAGCCACATAATCACCGTCCTTTATCATTGCTGCACCTTCGGCAGCCGTAATTCGTGTGTATGCCATCTTTCTTTTCTGTTTCCTTTCTTTTAGATCATCGCTCCTTCAGTCAGTAGTTGTTGAAAAACGAATAATTAACCGCCGAAAGAAGAAAACAGTTGCAAAGATACATAAAAAACAATAAATATGTTAATAAAAAAGCGTTTTATTGCATAATTTAATCTCATAAAAGAATAAATATGCAATAAAACGCTGTATATGCAGTTTTTTGACCGTCTTAAAACAGCGCGAACCACTGCATCTGTCGTTCAAAGACGCATTGTGAGCGAGATGCGATGGCGCACGCTGTCGACGGACAGCACCTTCACGCGCACATGCTGATGCAGCTTTACCACGTCGTTAGGGTTCTTTACGAATCTGTCGGCAAGCTGCGAGATATGCACGAGTCCGTCCTGATGCACGCCGATGTCTACAAACGCGCCGAAGTCGGTGATGTTGGTCACGATGCCCGGCAGCTCCATGCCCGGCTCGAGGTCATCGGGGGTCTTCACGCGGTCGTCGAATCGGAACTCCTCAATATGCTCGCGCGGGTCGCGGCCAGGCTTCTCGAGCTCGGCCATGATGTCGGTAAGCGTGGGCATGCCAATGCTGTCGGTGACATATTGCCTGAGGTCTATGTGCGAGCGCTTGTCTTTGCTTGCTATGAGGTCGGCAACGGTGCAGCCGGCGTCGCGTGCCATCTGCTCCACTGTTTTGTAGCTCTCGGGGTGAACGGCAGTATTGTCGAGCGGGTTGCGTGCGCCGGGAATGCGCAGGAAGCCCGCGCACTGCTGGAAGGCCGATGGTCCGAGGCGCGGCACCTTCTTAAGCTGCGCGCGCGAGGTGAACGGTCCGTTTTCTGTACGGTAGCTGACAATGTTATGAGCCAGCGAGGGGCCCAGGCCGCTGACATAAGAGAGCAGGTGCCACGATGCCGTGTTCACGTTCACGCCGACGGCATTCACGCACAGCTCTACTGTGGTGTCGAGGCTCTGCTTCAGGCGGCCCTGGTCGACGTCGTGCTGATACTGTCCCACTCCGATGCTCTTGGGGTCTATCTTCACGAGTTCGGCCAGCGGGTCTATGAGGCGGCGTCCTATGCTGACGGCACCGCGCACGGTGACATCCTCGTCAGGGAACTCCTCGCGCGCCGTCTCTGATGCAGAGTATACCGACGCGCCGTCTTCGCTGACCGTGAAGAGCGGTATCTGCCGTCCGTAGTCGAGGCCGCGCAGGAAGTCGGCGGTGTCGCGGCCGGCAGTGCCGTTGCCGACGGCAATGGCCTCTACGTTGTATTTCCTTGTCATGGCGAGCACCTGTTCTCTGGCGCGGCCGGGGTGCTGCATGGGAAAGATGACATCATGGAAGAGCAGCGAGCCCTGGGCGTCGAGACACACCACCTTGCAGCCCGTTCTGATGCCCGGGTCGACGGCCATGACACGCTTCTGTCCGAGTGGTGCGGCGAGCAGCAGCTGCCGCAGGTTGTCAGAGAACACGCGTATGGCCTCATCGTCGGCGCGCTCTTTGCTGCCGGCGGCAAACTCTGTCTCCATGGACGGCTTCAGGAGCCGTTTGAAGCTGTCTGCGACAGCCTCGCGCAGCCATGGCGTGGGACGGTAGTCGCGCTGCATGCGGCCCACACACTCATCATCATCCGCGCTGATGGAGACGCGCAGCACGCCGTCGGCCTCGCCGCGGCGCATGGCCAGCAGGCGGTGGGCCGGACAGCGCCGCAACGGCTCGCTCCAGTCGAAATAGTCACTGTATTTCTGTGCTTTCTCATCAGCTTTCATCTTGCTGACCACCTTCGAGGTGATGACGGCCTCACGGCGGTATATGCCGCGCACCTGCCGGCGCACCTTCTCATCCTCGGCCACGAGCTCTGCCACTATGTCCTCAGCGCCCTGCACGGCCTCCTTGTCGTCACGGCTCATGTCGGCACCGGCGAGCATGCGCATGGCCACCGGCTCATAGCCTTTCTCACGTGCTATCTGCGCGCGTGTGCGCCGCTTGGGCTTATAGGGCAGGTAGAGGTCTTCAAGGGCGGTCATGTCGGCGCAGTCGTCGATGCGCTTCTTCAGCTCCGGCGTGAGCTTGCCCTGGCTGTCTATGGTGGTGAGCACCGTCTGGCGCCGTTTGTCGAGCTCGAGCAGCTTCTGATGGGCATTGCTGATGGCCGTCACTGCCACCTCATCGAGGTTGCCGGTGGCCTCCTTGCGGTAGCGTGAGATGAAGGGAATGGTGCAGCCCTCGTCGAGGAGCTTCACTACGGCCCCGACACCGCCGGGAGGCAGCGAGAGCTGCTCTGATATTATTTTAGCTTCGTTATTCATCGTTTAATTATTCATATAATTAATTGTCAGTGGTATTAAGGTTTACGGGGCGCAAAAATAATGAATTTATGCCACAACGGCAAACGAAAAGGAACATATAAAACTTTTCGCCCCGCTGATACAATGCTTTTGAAACTTTTTGTTTAATTTTGCAGTTTAAGCATACATTATATATACGGCATATATAGAAAGAGTATAAAAAGGCGCTGGATGTTCCGGCATTATTTTCCTAATGACGTTGCTGCGTGCAGGGGGGCGCCTTGTGCCGGCCCCGGACAATGTCCGGCCGCTTTAAGACAAATAAAACAAAAAAATCAAAATATAAAAAAGGCAATGGACTATAACTTCAGAGAGATCGAGAAGAAATGGCAGAAGAAATGGGTTGACGCCAAGACCTACAAGGTCAGCGAGGACCCGCAGAAAAAGAAATATTACGTGCTGAACATGTTCCCTTATCCGTCGGGAGCAGGACTGCACGTCGGACATCCGCTGGGATATATTGCCAGCGACATATATGCGCGCTACAAGCGTCTGCGCGGCTATAACGTGCTGAACCCGATGGGCTATGATGCCTACGGACTGCCTGCCGAGCAGTATGCCATTCAGACCGGACAGCATCCTGCAGTGACCACTGAAGCAAACATAAGCCACTACCGCAGCCAGCTCGACAAGATCGGCTTCTCGTTCGACTGGGACAGAGAGGTGCGCACATGCGATCCGCATTACTATCACTGGACGCAGTGGGCCTTTGAGAGGATGTTCAACTCGTTCTATTGTAACAAATGCCAGTCGGCACAGCCAATAGAAAAGCTCATTGAGCATTTTGAGAAGAAGGGCACCGACGGCCTCGAAGTGGCACAGAGCGAGGAGCTCACCTTCAGCGCCGAAGAATGGAACAGCTGGGACGACAAGCGCCGCCAGCAGGTGCTGATGAACTACCGCATTGCTTACCTCGGCGAGACAATGGTCAACTGGTGTCCGGGACTGGGCACGGTGCTCGCCAACGACGAGGTGGTTGAGGGCGTGAGCGTGCGCGGCGGCTATCCCGTCATACAGAAGAAGATGCAGCAGTGGTGTCTGCGCACGTCGGCATACGCACAGCGTTTGCTCGACGGTCTTGACACCATCGACTGGACCGACTCCATAAAAGACACGCAGCGCAACTGGATAGGCCGCTCTGAAGGTACGGAGGTGGAGTTCGGCGTGAAAGACAGCGACGTGAAGCTGACCATCTTCACCACCCGTGCCGACACGATGTTCGGCGTGACGTTCATGGTGCTTGCGCCGGAGAGTGAATATGTGCCGCTGCTCACCACAGACGCACAGAAAGACGAGGTGCAGAAATATCTCGATTATGTGAAGAAGCGCACTGAGCTCGACCGTATGTCAGACCACCGTGTGACGGGTGTCTTCAGCGGCAGCTATGCCATCAACCCGATAACGGAAGAGGCTATTCCTGTATGGATAGGTGAATATGTTCTGTCAGGCTACGGCACGGGTGCCATCATGGCCGTGCCGGCCCACGACAGCCGCGACTATGCCTTCGCACGGCATTTCAACCTGCCCATAGTGCCGCTCATCGAGGGCGCCGACGTCAGCGAGGAGAGCTACGATGCCAAGGAAGGCACCGTCATCAACTCGCCGGCAGAGGGCAAGCACGGACGCAACGGCTTCTCGCTGAACGGACTCAGCGTGAAGGAGGCCATTGCCGCCACAAAGAAATTTGTTGAGAGCGAGGGCATCGGCCGCGTGAAGGTCAACTACCGTCTGCGTGACGCCATCTTCTCACGACAGAGATACTGGGGCGAGCCGTTCCCGGTTTATTATAAGGACGGTATGCCGCAGATGATTCCCGAGGAGTGCCTGCCGCTCGAGCTGCCGGAGATAGACAAGTATGAGCCTACCGAGACCGGTGAGCCGCCGTTGGGGCGTGCACGCCGCTGGGCATGGGACACAAGCAGCAACACTGTGGTTGACAAGGACCTCATAGACAACAAGACTGTGTTCCCGATAGAGCTGAACACCATGCCGGGCTTCGCCGGCAGCTCGGCTTACTACCTCAGATACATGGATCCCCATAACGACAGTGAGCTCGTCAGCAAAGACAAGGATGAATACTGGCGGCAGGTAGACCTCTACGTAGGAGGTACGGAGCATGCCACCGGCCACCTTATATACAGCCGCTTCTGGAACAAGTTCCTGCACGACTACGGCTACAGCTGTGAGGAGGAGCCGTTCAAGAAGCTCATCAACCAGGGTATGATCCAGGGCCGCTCGAACTTCGTTTACCGCATCAACAGCGACGATGCTGCCAAGGCACCGGTATTCGTCAGCAAGGGACTGAAGGACAAATACGACACTACGCCGATACATGTATGGGTGAACCTCGTCAGCAATGACATCCTCGACACTGAGGCGTTCAAGAAGTGGCGGCCGGAATATGCCAACGCCGAGTTCATTCTCGAAGACGGCAAGTATGTGTGCGGATATGCCATTGAGAAGATGTCGAAGAGCATGTTCAACGTTGTCAACCCCGATGAGATCGTTGAGCGCTACGGTGCTGACACGCTGAGGCTCTATGAGATGTTCCTCGGGCCTGTTGAGGCCAGCAAGCCGTGGGATACCAACGGCATAGACGGCTGTCACAGGTTCCTGAAGAAGTTCTGGGCACTGTTCTGGGACAACCGCTCTGACAAGTTCCTCGTTGACGACAGCAAGGCTGCCGATGACAGCCTGAAGAGCGTGAACAAGCTCATCAAGAAGGTTACTGACGACATTGAGAAGTTCAGCTATAACACGGCAATATCGGCATTCATGATTGCCGTTAACGAACTGGGCCAGCAGAAATGCCACAGCCGTGAGGTGCTTGAGAAGATGACCGTTATCATTGCTCCGTTTGCTCCGCACATTGCTGAGGAGCTGTGGCATGACCTCGGCCACGACACTACCGTGTGTGACGCTGAGTGGCCGGAATATGATGAGAAGTATCTCGTTGAGAGCACGGCCAAGCTGGCGGTGAGCTTCAACGGAAAGGTGCGCTTCACGCTCGAGTTCCCTGCCGGTGCGTCGAAAGAGGAGATAGAGAAGGCTGTCATGGCCGATGAGCGCACGCCGAAATATATCGGCGGCAAAGACATTCTGAAGGTTATCGTGGTGCCGGGACGAATAATCAACATCGTTCTAAAGAAATAACAATCACCGCGGCATGACAGGCAAAACAACTGTCATGCCGCTCTTCTTTAAACAAAACACACTGCACATGAACATACTTCTGAAACTGCGGGAGAAGATACCGCCCGTAAGCAAGAGGCAGCTGCTGAGCGAGCTGAAGGATTATTTCTATATAACCCTCGGGCTGATGCTCTATGCCTTTGCGTGGACGGTGTTTCTGTTGCCTTACAACATCGTCACGGGCGGCGTGACCGGTATGTCGGCAATCATTTTCTATGCCACCGGCGCACCTATCTCAGTGAGCTATTTCATCATCAATGCCGTACTGCTCGTGGTGGCCTTGAAAATACTCGGATGGAAGTTCCTGGCAAAGACGATTTACGCCATTCTCATGCTGTCAATGCTGTTGCTGGCAGCGCAGAAGGCCATCACCGCCCCCGACGGCACCATGCATCAGGTTCTGGGCCCCGACCAGCAGTTTATGTCGCTGGTGCTCGGATGCACCATGACGGGCACGTCGCTCGCCATCGTCTTCCTGCACAACGGCTCTACGGGCGGCACTGACATAATAGCTGCCGTGGTGAACAAATACCACAACCTGTCGCTCGGCACTGTGCTCATAGCCGTTGACCTGTGCATAATAAGCTCGTGTCTCTTCATTCCGGCATTCGGCGCAGACATGCTGACAAGGGTGCACACGGTGGTGTTCGGACTGTGCACGATGCTCGTGGAGAACTTCATGCTCGACTATGTTATGAATGTACGCAGGGAGAGCGTGCAGTTCATGATTTTCAGCAAGAAATATCAGGAGATTGCTTACGCCATCGGCACCGGACTGGACCACGGCGTGACCATTCTCGACGGACATGGATGGTACACCGGCGAGGAACGGAAGATTCTGTGTATCCTCGCACGCAAAGGTGAGAGCCAGACAATTTTCAGAATGATAAAGATGATCGACCCCAATGCCTTCGTTAGCCAGAGCAACGTCGTAGGCGTCTACGGCGAGGGATTCGAAGAGATGAAGGTCAGAATACCAAAGAAAAAGATACAGGAAAAATGAAATTGGTTTTTGCAACAAACAACGCGCATAAGCTGCAGGAGATCAGAGACATTCTCGGCAGCGCCTTCGAGATTGTCAGTCTCAGCGACATAGGCTGTCATGCCGACATCCCGGAGACGGGACTCACTCTCGAGGAGAACGCACGCATAAAGTCAAACTACGTTTACGACCACTATCAGCTCGACTGCTTTGCCGACGACACCGGTCTGGAGGTGGAGGCGCTCGGCGGAGCACCCGGCGTACACTCAGCACGCTTTGCCGAGGGCACCGACCACGACAGCGAGGCCAATATGACCAAGCTGCTGAAGCTGCTTGAGGGCAAGGAAAACCGCCGCGCACGCTTCCGCACTGTTATCTCCCTCATCCAGCGGGAGGGTGACAACCCGCGCTGCACACGTGAGTATGAGTTTGAGGGTATCGTCAACGGCCGCATAGCAACAGAGCGCCACGGCACGGAAGGCTTCGGCTACGACCCCATCTTCATCCCTGACGGCTACGACAAGAGCTTCGCCGAGCTCGGCGAAGACATCAAAAACCGTATCAGCCACCGCGCAAAGGCCACAGCCATGCTCGCCGCACACCTCAGAGATGAATAAGCAGTGTCTCGCTTAGACTGAGGTTAAGCATGAATCAGCCCTTCCGGTGCTGTGGATAAGTTTGCTTGCGGGCCGGCACAAGGCACGGCTCCTGCACCGGACAAAAAGCTTGCTGATACGCAAAGTGCTTGGGTTGTGCTCGCAGCCCTTTCTGCAGGGAATGTACAGAAAATTTCTGTCCGCGCTTGGGTTGTGCTCGCAGCCCACAGCCCCGGAGGGGGCTGCCTTATTCGTAACCCCAATCTAAGGGAAGCGCAGCGACCGCAGATTGGGGGGGGAAGCCCAACGCCACATACTACGTTCCTCGTAGAGGGACGTAATGTAATGAAAAACAAGAGAGTGCCCCTTCGTGGCACTCTTATCACGCTGTATATACGTACACCAGACTGCGGTCGCTGCGCTTCCCTTAGTCTGGTGTTATGAATGGGTGTTCCCCTCCGGGGCACTGTGCACAACCTGGTCACAATAACCTGCGCACAATAAACAATAAACTGATTATTTTGGAGGGTACAAACCTTATAAATTTTTTATAATTTACGAAAGTTATATTTTACATCTTGTGAAACTGAAATTTAATGATATTTTTATGCGTTTTTTCAAGGCCGAAATTTATATTTTTACTATATTTGCCATATAAAGCAGAGGATAACAAAATCTTTATTTTCTGACGACGGAAAAACATGTATGGATTGCATTCAGTGTTAAATTTCAATATACAAACATTTTTAATTAAAGGCTTATGAACAAACTTTTACGCTATTCATTCATTGCCGTGATGGCTCTTGTAAGCTCACTGAGTTTCGGAGCCACCGTAATATTCACCGCGGGAACCGACAAGGAAACGCAGGAGAAAGCCGATGTAGCCGGCGACCAGGTTACGAAGGACGGCATCACCATTAAGACGACAAAAGGTAATTCTGCCTTTGCGGCATTACAGTACCGTTTCGCCAAGGGCAGCACGACGACATTCTCGTCGACAGTGGGTAACATCACAAAGGTGGAGATTACATCTACTGCCCAAGGCACTAAAAAATACGGCCCCGGCTGTTTTACTAATCCAAGCGCAGGCAGCTACGCCTACTCCGACTCTATCGGCACATGGACTGGCGACGCTGCTTCGTTCACGCTGACTGCATCTATAGGCCAGGTGCGCGCCACGAGGATTGTCGTTACCTACACGCCGTCAGGCGAAACACCCGAAGAGCCGACTCAGCCGGAGCAGCCTGAGGATACTACAAAGACAACAGGAAACGTTGTATTCCAGGAGTCGTTTGCAAAGAGCCAGGGCAACTTCACTGTTGACTATCTCTCTGACGCGAAGACATCATGGAAGATTAACGAATCTATTGGCTGCATCGCCGCAAGCGGATACCTGACCAAAAAGAACACGGCCACTGAGAGCCGCCTTGTTTCTCCGGTCATCGACCTTACCGGCATCACGAAGACCACTCTGTCGTTCAGCCACGCCGGCAAGTTCTTCAAGAATCAGGACACGGAACGCACGCTGTGGGTAAAGGAATACGGTGCAGCAGACTGGACACAGATTGCCATTCCAAACTCATTCTCAAACAAAGACTGGACATTTGTTGACAACGTTGTTGACTTGTCAGCCTACGACGGCAAGAAGATTCAGATTGCCTTCCACTATGTGAGCACAGCTGAAGCTGCCGGCAAATGGGAGATTAAGAACGTTGTTGTAAGAGGTGAGGGCGGCACGTCCGTTGTAGATGACAAGGGCACGGAGGCCAATCCTTACACTCCGTCGGAGGTGCTCGCACTCGTTACGCTGCCAGCAGGCGACGTTTACGTAAAGGGTAAGGTTGTCAGCTACACCGAGGGCGACGACCAATACAAGAACGCAAGCTATTACATCAGTGACGACGGCACAGCAAGCGGACGTCTGCAGGTGTACCACGGCAAGTATGTTGGCGGCGGCGACTTCACGTCTGAGCTGGCTCTGCGTGCCGGCGACGAGGTAGTGGTCAAAGGCACCATCACTGAGTATAACAACAACAAGGAGATTGCAACCGGCAGCAGCATCGTGACCATAAACGGCGGCACAGACCCTATAGCTTCTGAGGTGCACGACCCTGACGCCAAGGGTGGTGAGAACAATCCTTACACACCTGCTGAGGCACTGGCACTGACCACGCTGCCGCAGGGCGACGTTTACGTATCTGGCATCGTTGTTGCCGATGTTGCCGGCAGCGACCAGTATGGAAACGCTGATTACTTCATCTCTGCCGATGGCTCTGAGAACGGACAGATAAAGGTGTTCCGCGGCAAGTGGCTCGGCGCTGCAAAGTTCACCTCTGAGCAGCAGCTCAAGAAGGGCGACAGAGTCGTTGTGAAGGGTCAGCTCACGGTTTACCAGAGTGTCAATCAGATTGCTGCGGGCAGTGAGCTCATTTCTGTAAACGGCGAGACAACAGCCATCAGCAATGTCCTCACCAACGGCAAGAATGCCGACGGCGTAATTTACAACCTCGCCGGACAGCGTGTCGGCAATGGCTACAAGGGCATTGTAATCATTAACGGAAAGAAATATATCAGGAAGTAACGGTCTTCCTCGGTAATACATAAAACAAGCAGAAAGCCGCGGGCACTGAAAAAAAGTGTCCGCGGCTTTCTGCTTCTCTGCTGCCGGCGCTTATTGCTACGCACTGTAACGAATCGTATGGATTGCAATAGCCCAAGTCTGTGCTCGTTTCTCGCTTAGACTTGGGCTATTAAAAAAATAAGCCTCTGGGCTTCTATCAATTCAAAATGTTATAGCCCAGGATGATTACGTAAAAATTATTGGACGCTATTTGGAAAAATGCTTACTTGTTATTCCCGTCAGTATATTTCACGTTGCAGTTTCTGAAGGTGATGCCATCTGGTGCTTTACCCTTCTCATATCCCGTCAGACGGCCGTAGCGTCGGCAAGTGCCCGACACGTTCTCGACGACAACATTCTTCAGCTGTGTGAGCTGCGGTGCATCAGGCTGCTGCGGACCTTTCATGCGCCATTTCATGTTCACGTCGACAAATGTCTCCGAGCCGTCGAGCACGATGTCCCTGAAGACGACATTCTCAATCACTCCGCCGCGGCTCGGCTGCGACTTTATGCGAATGGCTCCGCTGTTGCCCTGTTCCATGCGGCAGTTCTCAACAGTGATGTCGCTGATTCCGCCCGACACCTCGCTGCCAATGTCTACTCCGCTGTGGCCGTAGCCGAAGGTGCAGTTGCCCACATACACGTCGGCCGTGGGGCGTGCTATGCTGCGGCCCTCGGCATCCTTGCCCGATTTCAGCGATATGCAGTCGTCGTTGTCTTCTATGCGGCAGTTCTCAATCCTGACGCCCGTTGACGAGTCTATGTCAATGCCGTCGCTGCTCGGAATGGTATGCTCTGCTTTTATGTCAACGCCGTCAATGACAACATTGTCGCAGTAGAGCACGTGCAGTCCCCATGATGCCTGGTCGCGCAGCCGTATGCCGTTCACTGTGATGCCGTTGCAGCCGGTCAGGCACAGCAGGCGCGGCCGTCCCATGGACACAAAGAAATCCTTGTCCTTCGAATATTCCTTCCATGCCACGCCGTTGCCGTTGATGGTGCCCTCGCCGCTGATGACGGCGCCGTGGCAGCCGGTGAAGTTGACCAGGGCCGGTTTCCATACGCGCTCTATGCCTTCGAAGCGTGTCGGCACTCCGGGAAAGTCATCGTCATTAACAGTAGAGATGATGCTGCCACCCTTCTCTATGTGCAGGTTTACGCCGGGGCGGAAGAACACGGCGCCGGTGAGGAACTTGCCCTTCGGCACCACTACCTCACCACCGCCGTCGGCGGCACAGCTGTCAATGGCTGCCTGTATGGCTTTTGTGTTCACAGCAGAGCTGTCGCCGACAGCACCGAAGTGCGTGATGTCGTATCTGCCACCGGCGCGCCGCACGCATATCACTGTTGTGCCCCACGGCTGAAGGTCTATGTCGGCCCATGTGTAGCCGTTGTCCGTATGTGCCGCAACAGGAGTCACGCTGCCGTCAGCGGCGTTCCACTGTTCGCAGCGGCCGGTGCAGTCCATGCCGAACGAGAACTTCTGCTGACGCCGGCCTTCATTGAAGATGAAATACATGTCGGCATCCTTGAGTACGCGGTGCTGATACCTTATGTCTATTGTTCCGTCAACCGGCTTCGGGCGCGGCTCGCCGGCCTTGCGGCGCACGCGTTTCTCAAAGGGCAGCAGGTTTCTGACCATCACCTCGCGGCGGCCCAGCGAGCGTGTGACGGCCTGCGTGGCATCGTCGGTCCACTCGCTGACGCTGCCGGCATACGCCGTGAACGGCTTTGGAGCGGTGAACGTGCGGTCATAGACGCTGTAAGGCTGCGAGCCCCACATTATAATCTGTCCGCCGCGGGCGGCAAAGGCGCGCAGCACGCTGTCGGCAGTTGCCGACACGGCATCGGCCGACGGGATGATGACAGTAGAGTAATCCTGTCCGGAGCGGTTTACGAGGCGCGCTCCTTTCAGTGTCAGCGCTCCGCTGAAGGCATCATCGGTAATAAAATCGAAGTCGGCATGATGCTCAAGCAGCTCATGTGTCACCCGTTTCACCCTGCCGGCAACAGATGTGTTGCCGAGCCACAGCGTAGACACCGGATAGTATACAGCTATGCGTGCTCCCGGCCGTCCCTGTGCCAGCAGCCACACCATGCGGTTGCTGTAGTCGTTGAGCCCTTTCATGCCGGGTGCCGACATCCAGTTCTTGTCTTTCGAGCCTGACAGCCAGAACATATATTCAAAGAAGTTTATGCCGCGTGCCATCTGATAGTCGACGACATATTTCGCCTCGGGTATTGTCGGAGAGTTGTAATAAGCCGCAAAGCTCTCGCTGAAGGCGCGCGTGTGTCCCCATACGTGTGCCACTGACGACGCATATTTCGGGAAGTCGTTGACGGTGTCCGGCCATATCTGGTTCCAGATGGCGTCAATGCCAGGCACGGTTACGCCGCTGAGGTCGCGGAACAGGTTGCCCTCGCTTCTCACGCAGGCCGGCATGTCATGGTCGTTGTTGAGGTGGGTGATATATGCCATGCCGTTCTTCTCGCACCACTCGGCCTCCTGTCTGAAGAAATTACGTGAGAAGAGTTCTGACCACACGTCCCAGTAGTCGGCCTTGGCGCGCCGCTCTGCGTCTGTCATGACGGGGGCGAGGAACGATGCCAGATATGGCGTCACGTCATAGCCTTTCTGCCGGCGGAACTCCTCAGCAATGGCCGGCGTCCACGGAATGTGTGAGTAGTCGGGCTCGTCGCCGCGGAAGCCCATCACCGTCTTGCCGAACTCCTGCCCTATGTATTTCTTGTATTGCTCATGTGTCCAGTTGAGGAACTGCCTTACTGCATCGGGGTTCAGATAGTTCATCTGTGAGTTGCGGGTGTCCTTGGCACCCGTCGGACTGTCGACGGAACGTGTCTGCCCCGTGCGGAAGGCATGTGCGGCCACAGTAACAGTCCATTCGTCAGTACCGGCAGAAAAAGAGATGGTGTGGTTGGTTATGGGAATGTCGATGTTCGGGCGGCCTGACTTGCTGACGGCCACGGCACTTACTGCTGCCGTGTCGACGGCCCTCGCCGTGATAACCTCTCCGGGATGCACACGGAATGTTTCACATGAAACAACGGCCTGCATTCTCAGGTCAGGTCTCTCACGGGTGAACTTACCGCCGGCGAAGCCGCTCGGATACTTTCCCTCGTCTATTATCCACACCTTCAAGCCGCGTTTCCTGGCTGCCGCAACAACACTTTTTACCATCTTGAAATAGCCTTCACTGAGATACGGATAAGGCATGTTATAGCCTGGCTCCAGTATGAGAGCCTTGAAGCCTTTTGCCTTTATGGAGTCAAGGTCGCGGGCAACTATCTTGTCGGTCAATGCGCCCATGCCGTAGATAACGTGGTTGGCGTATGTGGAAGGAGGATTCTTAAACGCCAGGCGCACATCGCTGACAGCTGTGTTATGAATGCCCTGCCATGAAGGCCGCCCGTCGCCTGCCTTAGCCGGCAATCCAATGGCAAGCAGCAAAAAAGCTGCTGCTGAGATAAATTTCATTAAATGTAACATTGAAGATTTGATATGTTATTTAGATTGATATTCTGATTTATTAAAACTATTCATCTGCCGCTGAACACAAGATTGTGATGGAAAAAGTCTGAAGAAAGACTCTCTTTATCGCGGCTTTCTCATAAAGAGATAATCCTTAGGCGCAATGCCCTTCTGCCGCCTGAAGAATTTCGAGAAATGCGATGTGTCATAGAAGCCTAAGGCTGATGCCGCATCGGCAATAGGGGTGCCTGCTTTAAGGAGCTTCACAGCTAAAGCTGTCCTGTGCGCATTAATCATACTCATCGGTGTGGTGCCCTTAAACTTTTTTACAGCTTTTTCAAGCACTTTCGGCGACACACCAAGCTCGTCAGCATAATATCTCACAGAAAAATTTCTGTTTGCCTCATCACTAAGGGCATAGCAGAAACGGCTGTAGACACTAAACCCATCTGTTTTCTCGCTGCCGTCAGAAAACTGCAGCCACTTGCCAGCCTTAATGCACTGAAGCAGAAAGAGTGAGAGCAGCGATGCCTCTGTAAGGCTGCTTAAACGCCACTTTCCGCTTCCTGTCTCGCTGTTAATACTGTTTATTAAGCCTTTCAGCCTTACCACACCAGCATCAGGCATGTCACATACTGAGAAAGAATAGAAGCTGCCTAACAAAATAGAGCTCAAATACTGGCTCAGCTTAGGAACAAGCATATCAAATACAGATGAGGAGAAAAAAACAGCAATGCATTTCACATTATTAACTGCCTGTGCATATCGCAGCACTTTCTTTCCTATAAAGAACAGCCTGCTGACTTTTATTTCATTCTCAACACCATTAACAGTAAATGAGCCGGAGCCGGAAAGAATGAGCACAATTGAAAAGCAGCTAAAGGCATGTATCTTCGAGAAGGCCTCGCCGAAGCCTTCCTCATTACTGTCAAAATAACTAATGTCAACAACATTTTCGCTGAAGTCGGGACAGTACATCATATACGATGTGCCGCCAACATTCAATCCCCTCTTTTCCATAATTTCGCAGCATGATAAATAAAGCAGAGACAAAAATAGCTATTTTTTTAGTATTTCCTACACTTTTTTTAAAAATAGAAAAAATATACTGCAAAATAATCGCAAATTTACAAGAAACTGCCACTTTTAAAATATAATTTTGCAATAGATAGAGAGATTAAGCGATTTTTCATCACTCTGACTGAAATGAACAAAATTTAAAAAATTATCACAAATGAAAAATGAAATAAAAATACTCAAACCGAAGGCCATCACCTTATTGACTACCTTTAAATGTACAGCCGCATGCAGGAACTGCTGCTTTCAGTGCAGCCCGAAATGCGAAAAGAAAATGACTGCCGCAGAAATGAAGCATTATATAGACACATGCCTAATAGTATATCCAGAGATAAAAACAGTTGTGTTCACAGGCGGAGAATGCACCTTGCTCGGGCAAGACCTAATTAAAACTATTAAGTATGCGAAAATAAATGGACTAAGTACAAGGATTGTAACCAACGGATGGTGGGCTAAGGATTATATGACAGCACAAAACAAAATAAACATGCTACAGCAAGCTGGGCTGGACGAGATAAACTTCAGCACGGGCGACGACCACCAGCAATGGATACCATTCACATACGTAAGGAATGCGGCTGTTGCCGCATTCCGACAAGGCATGTACTGCGCAATCAATGTTGAGACGAAAGATGACAGCAAATTCAATATTGACAAAATTATTGAAAAAGACCACATTTTAAGCGAGCACTCAACTAATAATATTTATGAGAGAAGAAAGATATATATAGAGAAAGGCATCTGGGCTCAGTTTGATGGCAGCAACGAGAAGATAACTTATAAGGCATACGAGTCTAACTTTAAATTCAAACGCTGCAAGAACCTTTTCTCAATAATCCCAATCAATCCTTATGGCGAAGTACTGGCCTGCTGCGGCATTACAAGCGAAAGCAACCTATACATGCGGCTCGGAAACATTAATCATGAAAATATAAAAACAGTATATGAACGGGCTTTCTGTGATGTTCTCAAGCTATGGCTTTTCACAGAAGGACCAGAAAAAATTGCGAAATTTTTATTAAGCCATGAAGATGAAAACGATACTCAGATAAACGTTCAGCATACATGTCTGCTGTGCCGAAAAATATCATGCAGCAAAAAATACATTGACATTCTCATCAAATACAGAAAAGAATACATGACAAATTTAATATTAAAATACAATTTACTAACTTTTAAAGAAAAATAGTCAAATGAAGAAAAAGAAAATTAATTCAATTATCAGCGCAGCAGGAATAGCGTCTGCCCCTTTTATATTACAGGCCTGCAGTTCAGCTGATGAATTTAACCAAGTCATGCAGGCTAATGATGCAAGCCAGGACAATGGTGCAGGCAGACTGATGGCCATACCAATGACAGCAGAAGACGAAAATTATATTCAGTTTCTATCAAAGCTAACCACCGACATAATAGCCTCACCTGATATTGCCAGCAAATTCGCAGATAATCCTGAAGAATACTGCAAAAAATACGGGTACAACAGCAATATCAAACTCGATGCCGGGCTAATGAAGATTATACTAGCTTTAGGCGACAGACAGATAAACGACTCGATAAAGAACGGCGATGTGAAGGCTTTTGTAAGGGCGTGCCGTGAAAATGGCCTTATAAGCTACAAGTCACTGCGGCAGGACGCTTACCTGAATAAGATATCTGACTATATATCGGCCAATAAGGCAACATTCAATTCGCCATTAGCAAGGAAAATACAGAAAACGAGAGCAACTAACGATGCAGGAGATGCAGCAAACGAAGAAATTATTTCAAGTTTTGTTTATGGTGCAGTGGCGGTCGTTATTGCTGCCGTTGCTGCAGAAGTGTTCGTTGTTATAGGCACAACAACATGGGTAACTCATGTTCATGGCACACAAGTTGATGCCAGCAAAGATGACAACCCGGCTATACAAATATGGGACCTAAAAGATGGCGATGAAAAGACATATATACCAGCCGACAAGATAAATAACGAGCTTGTTGAGGAGGGCATTGGCTTCATAAAAACAGAATTCCCCGAAGTGCTCGAGAAAATTGATGAGCCAACACTTAGAAACATAATACTTATAAACATTCAAAAAAACACGGCTTATGAAAACTAAGATTCTTTCGGCAGCAATACTGGCTGCCACACTGGTAATAGCGGTTATAGCAGTAATAAACGGTCCGGAGAGCATTATTACTCACTGGGACTTCAGCGGCAATGTAACAAGCCACGGCTCAAAGTACAGCATTCTGGTGCTTCCGGCTGTGGCCGTCCTGCTGTTCCTTGTGTTCCTTCACTATGAGAAGCATCCGCTGAGCACAAACAAGCTGCACAAAATAAAGGACAGCGAGCATAACAGGCAGCTCATTATCTCATTCATTGGCATTGCCGAGGTCGCTGTTATGCTTATAATAATGTATGTAACGCTGTGCGCGGCCGAGTTCCTGCCCATGTACACGGCAGTGCTCATAGCCCTGCTTGCCGCCATCATAGCCATGTATGTTGCTATGAACAGAAAGCTCGAAAAGGCGGCATAGTAAATGTTGGCTCTGTAAAACAAAATGACTGATTTTTGTGAAAAAGCTACATAATGGGACAACTTTGTGAACCATGCAAAGAACATCATTTATCAGAAGAGGACTGTATTGTGGGCTTCAGAAGAAGTCCATGGATGAAGGTGGCATGGGGCTAACAAAAAATAATTAGGGCGTCCAGTTAGATGTTCCGAGAAACAGAGGCTGATATCACCCGTTGAGTTGTTAATATAATGCTCTGATATTTAACGTTTTAAGTAGCGAAATAGTTCTTTGAAAATTTGCATAACTCATTGATTTTTAGTAACTTTGAAGT
>OMUH01000086.1 GCA_900314195.1 uncultured Prevotella sp. | reverse complement strand
GGTCGAAAATTTACAGCTTATAGAAAAGGCGGCCTAAAATGGATGGTTACGTTTTTATTACAACCGGCGTTTTCTCATACTGTGAGCCATGTTAATACTTGAAGCGTGCACTTCGAACTAAAAAACACGCTCTGCCGCACTATGCAGACTGTAAATACGGTCGTTTGAACCGAATATATAAGAATTTAAGCCGCAACAATGAGCTTTTATTAAAAAAAAACAGTATTTTTGCACGTCAAAAGTAAATTCTATAGAAAAGAGATAAAAGTTCATGAGCAAAAAATCGAATACGAGTTTTCAGATGATAGCTGATTACGAGGGAGACATTTCAACGGTGTTCCAGTCTTTTGAGGATGGTGTATATCCCATGCTGGCAACAAGAAACCTTGTTATTTTTCCATCGGTATTCTCACCTGTCTTGATAGGCCGGCAGTCAAGTCTCAGACTGATAAGAATGCTTAAGAAGCACAAGGACAAGCCTTTCGTAATCTTCTGTCAGAAAGACAGTGACGTAGACAATCCAAAGCAAAAGGACTTATATCCTGTCGGAGTGTTCGCCAAATTCATACGTTCCATAAACCTTAACAACGACGATGACAGTGAGACTGCTTTCATACAGGCTCTTGGCAGATGCCGGTTAAAAGGAATCACATCATCAAAACCTTACTACAAGGCAGAGGTAGAAGGCATTAAAGAAGATCTTGAGTACGATGAGGAGAAATTCAAGATTCTTATTGGTGAACTGCGCGAAAACACAAAAAAATATATTATTGAATGCCCGGACATAGCAAACGAGGCACAGTTCTCTCTTGAGAACGTCACCAACGACATTCTTTATATAAACACAGTATGCACGAATCTGCCGTTCACGACCGACGACAAAACCAGCATGCTAAACTGCGACAACATATACGACCGCGGCATGGAATTGTTGAAACTCGAAAACCGCGACATAAAGCTTTTCGAGATAAGGCAGAAAATAGACAGACGCACAAATGCTGATCTGTCAAAGCAGCAGCGTGATTACTTCTTGCAGCAACAGATAAGAAACATCAAGTCGGAACTTGGCGAAGACAGCGGCAACCCTGAAGTTGAAGATATTAAAGAAAAGGCAAAAAACAAGAAATGGAATGATGATGTAAAGGCGATATTCAACAGAGAGCTGAACAAGCTGGACATGTTCAACCCGCAAAGTCCGGAATACAGCGTACAGTTCAGCTATCTGCAGACTTTCGTTTCACTGCCGTGGGGCGAATATACTAATGATGACCTCAGCATTCCGCGCGCAAAACGCATTCTCGACAAAGACCATTACGGAATGGAGAAAGTAAAGGAGCGCATTCTTGAATATATTGCCGTTCTGTCGCTGCGCGGCGACCTGAAGAGCCCGATACTGTGCCTGTACGGCCCTCCAGGAGTCGGCAAGACAAGCCTTGGCAAAAGCATTGCCGAGGCTCTGAAGAGAAAATATGTAAGGGTAAGCCTCGGCGGACTGCATGACGAGGCAGAGATACGCGGACACCGGCGCACATATATAGGTGCCATGCCGGGACGTATCATAAAAAGCCTGCAGAAAGTCGGGTCTAGCAATCCTGTGTTTATTCTTGATGAAATAGACAAGGTAACCCAGAACACTGTAAACGGTGACCCTGCATCGGCATTGCTCGAAGTGCTCGACCCTGAGCAGAACAGCACTTTCCACGACAACTACCTCGATGTAGACTATGACCTGTCGAAGGTGATGTTCATTGCCACCGCCAATGACCTTGGCACCATTCCCGAGCCACTGCTTGACCGCATGGAGATTATTGAAGTCAGCGGTTACATAACTGAAGAGAAAACAGAGATTGCACGCAGACACCTCGTACCACGGGAGCTTGAGAACACTGGTCTTGACAAGCTGTCGCCAAAGATTACGTTCACAAAGCCGGCACTGGAAAAAATTATCGAGTCTTACACAAGAGAAAGCGGCGTACGCCAGCTCGAGAAGACTATTAGCAAAGCATTGCGCAAGCTGGCATACATATACGAGCGCGACGGCAAGATGCCATACACTCGTATTACGCCGGAGAAATTGCCGGAGCTGCTCGGCAAGGAGCCGTTCTACCGCGACATTTACCAGGGCAATGACTACGCTGGCGTTGTTACAGGTCTGGCATGGACACGCGTGGGAGGTGAGATTCTGTTCATCGAGACTTCTCTCAACAAGGGCAAGGGCGGCAAGCTCACCCTGACGGGCAATCTTGGCGATGTGATGAAGGAAAGTGCAGTCATAGCTCTTCAATATGTTAAGGCACATGCCGATGAGCTCGGAATAGATTATCGAGTGTTTGACAATTGGAACATTCATATTCACGTGCCGGAAGGCGCCACGCCGAAAGACGGTCCGTCGGCCGGAATAACCATTGCCACGAGCATTGCATCCGCACTGACACAGCGCAAGGTGAGAAAGAACACGGCCATGACAGGCGAGATAACCTTACGGGGCAAGGTGCTGCCAGTAGGCGGCATAAAAGAAAAAATTCTTGCTGCCAAGAGAGCCGGCATTACTGACATTGTGATGTGCAGCGACAACGAGAAAGACATAGAGGAAATTCCGGAAAAATACCGCGAAGGACTGACCTTCCATTATGTGGAAAACGTGGAAGACGTATGGAAATTCGCCCTTACAGACGAAAAGGTCGATAATCCTGTTGAGCTTACTGTTCCGGAAGAAAAGAAAGACGCCAAAGAAGATTAAAATATGACATTTGAACTTCAGCACACTGACAACGCTTCTGATGCGCGCACAGGAATTATCACCACTGCCCACGGACAAATAAAAACTCCTATTTTTATGCCCGTGGGAACATGCGGCAGCGTGAAGGGCGTGCACTTCCAGGAACTGCGCGAGCAAGTAAAGGCGCAAATCATTCTCGGGAACACTTACCATCTGTATCTGCGGCCGGGACTCGACGTGCTGCGCGCGGCAGGAGGACTGCATGGCTTCAACGGATGGGAACGCCCGATACTGACCGATTCCGGCGGCTTTCAGGTGTTCTCCCTGACAGGTATAAGAAAGCTTACGGAGGAAGGCTGCGAATTCCGCTCGCACATAGACGGCAGCAAGCATTTCTTTACTCCGGAGAATGTCATGGACACTGAACGGGTAATAGGAGCTGACATAATGATGGCATTGGACGAATGTCCACCGGGAAAAAGCGACTATCAATATGCCAGGAAAAGCCTCGGCATGACCCAAAGGTGGCTGGACAGATGCATAAAGCGCTTTCATGAGACCGAGCCTTTATACGGTTATGAGCAGAGCCTCTTCCCTATCGTGCAAGGATGCACTTACAAGGATTTAAGACAGGAAGCTGCAAAATTCGTAGCTGACAAAGGCGCTGACGGAAATGCCATTGGAGGACTCGCTGTAGGAGAGCCCACTGAGGTCATGTATGAAATGATAGAAGTCGTGAACGACATACTGCCAAAATACAAGCCAAGATACCTTATGGGTGTAGGAACGCCGCAAAACATTCTTGAGGGCATAGAACGTGGTGTGGACATGTTCGACTGCGTAATGCCGACACGAAACGGACGTAATGCCATGCTCTTTACCTACAACGGAACAATGAACATGCGCAATAAGAAATGGGAGAAAGATTTCTCACCTATCGACCCGGACGGATGCTACACCGACAAGGTGTACACAAAAGCATATTTGCATCATCTTTTCAAAGCCGGAGAGCTGCTGGCCATGCAGATTGCTTCTATTCATAACCTGGCGTTCTACCTGCGGCTGGTGACTGACGCACGCAAGCATATTGAGAACGGTGACTTTACTGTTTGGAAAAGAAGTATTATTGAGCAGCTCGGTCAGAGAATTTAAACACAAGAAATGAGCAACATAAGAAAAATAAGGCGGCTGCACCGTTTCTACAGAACCATGCGCAATGTGAGAAAACACACGCATGGACTTGAACGCGCATGGACCTGGCTGAGCCGTCATCTTCGGTTCTTGAGATACCTTAATCCAAGAAGATACATTAAAATTCTTGACTGGTATATCATAAAGAAGTTTATTGGCACTTATTTTTTCTCTATACTACTCATTATTTCCATAGCCATTGTCTTTGACTATACTGAAAATGTATCTAAATTTACGCAGTATCATGCGCCGTGGCACGCTATCATTTTTGATTACTATGCGAACTTCATACCCTACTACTCCAACCTGTTCAGCCCGCTGTTCGTTTTCATTGCTGTGATATTCTTTACATCAAAGCTGGCCGGCAACAGTGAGATTATTGCAATGCTCGCGGCAGGCATGTCATTCAAAAGACTGCTGAGACCATATATGATTTCGTGCATCTTTCTGACAACGCTTGCCTATACACTCAGCGCATACGTCATTCCGAAAGGCACAGTCGTAAGGCAGAACTTTGAGCAGATATACCGCAGGAACAAGAAAGTAAATGTTTCACAGAATGTTATGCTTATGGTCGACAAGGGCGTAATTGCATATATGCAAAATTATGACAACGACAAGAAACGGGGATACGGCTTCTCGCTTGACAAGTTTGAAAACAAAAAACTTGTAAGCCACCTTACGGCTATGGAAATACAGTATGACACTATCTCTGACACCAAGGGACACTGGCAGCTAATTAACTGGAAAGACAGACGGCTGAAAGGTTTGCGCGAGCATATCACAAGCGGATCGACAAAAGATACTACACTGCTTATGGAGCCTGCTGACCTGTTCTATTCAAAGGGACAGCAGGAGACGTTCACACAGCCGGAGCTTAGCGATTATATACACAAGCAAAAAGTGAGGGGCTCAGGAAACGTAGTCCTTTATGAAGTAGAATATCACAAGCGTATAGCATCAAGCTTTGCATCATTCATACTGACCATCATTGGAGTGTCTCTCTCGTCACGCAAGAGGAAAGGCGGAATGGGACTATACCTCGGCATCGGACTTGCCCTGAGCTTCGGATATATAATGCTGCAAACAATAAGCTCAACATTTGCCGTTAATGCCGGAGCGCCGCCGGCACTCGCAGCCTGGGTCCCAAATATTATTTTTGCCGTGGTGGCTTATTTCTGTTACAGAAAGGCTCCGCAATAGCAATGCTGAGAGTAGCCATGCACTGACAGATAGATATATTTGCAATATGACAAAGTAGAAAACATATTTAATAAATAACATATTAATTAAAACACATATTTTAAAACATATATCGTGAGATTTGAAGATTTAGATTTAAATGATAACGTTCTTGATGCACTTTACGACATGCATTTTGACGTTTGCACCCCTGTACAGGAAAAGTGCATACCTGAAATACTTAAAGGCCGCGACGTGCTTGCCGTGGCACAGACGGGAACTGGAAAGACTGCCGCTTATCTGCTTCCTATCCTGAGTAAGCTTGACGATGGCGGTTATCCGGAAAAGGCCATCAACTGCATCATAATGAGTCCGACTCGTGAGCTCGCACAGCAAATTGACCAGGCCATGCAAGGCTTCGGATATTATCTTAACGGTGTCAGCAGCGTAGCTGTCTATGGCGGTAACGACGGAAACAGATATGAACAAGAGGTGAAAAGCCTCAGGCTCGGAGCTGACGTAATCATTGCCACACCGGGACGCCTGCTTTCACATATCAGCATGGGAAATGTGGATATGAGCAAAGTAAGCTTTTTCGTTCTCGATGAGGCTGACCGTATGCTCGACATGGGATTTTCTGAAGACATAATGAAAATAGCCAAGAACTTGCCGGCAACATGCCAGACGGTAATGTTCTCAGCTACAATGCCCGACAAAATTGAGTCTCTTGCAAAGAGCTTGCTAAAAAATCCAGTTGAAATAAAGCTTGCTGTAAGCAAACCGGCTGAGAAAATCAAACAAAGCGCATACGTTTGTTACGAAACACAAAAACTTGGCATCATAAATGACATTTTCAAAGCCGGTGACTTGAAACGAGTCATAATTTTCTGTGGTTCAAAGATGAAGGTCAAGCAAGTGGCTGATGCTCTGAGAAACAAGAAAATAAACTGTGGAGAAATGCACAGCGACCTTGACCAGGCAACGCGCGATGATATGATGTTCAAATTTAAAAGTGGACAGTATGACGTGCTTGTAGCCACAGACATTGTTGCAAGAGGAATCGACATCGACGATATTGCTATGGTTATAAACTATGACGTGCCACACGATGCCGAAGATTATGTTCACCGCATAGGACGAACGGCACGCGCTGAACGTGACGGAATAGCTATAACTCTCGTCAGCGAAGAGGATATGTTCTATTTCCAGCAGATTGAGAAATTTCTTGAGAAAGAAGTCACAAAGAATCCGCTGCCTGAGGAACTCGGCGAAGGACCGGAATACAAAAAGCTCGACCGCCCGGCAAAGAAAAGGTCTAAATCGGCAAAAGCAAGACGGCGTGACGACCGCGACCGTACGTCACACAAAGACACGAAACAGCGGAACGGCGCACAGAAACGCAGAAATGAGCAATACAGAAATGCCGACAGGAAGACAAAAGCTACAGAAAATAGCGCAAACACTACAGAAACTGCTCAAAATAATTCAGACTCGTCTCAGAAGAACAATCAAAAACGACGCAGAAATCAATACGGCAAGAAACGCTATAATGCTGATAACGAGCAAAAGCAGCAAAGCAATTCATCACAACAGTCTTCCGGCGAAAAAACTGGTACAGACAACAGACAGCAGCGACATGGTAAACGCCGCGGAAACGTTGAGGGCAATTACAAAAAAAGAAATTCCAACAACAATAAGACAGCCGATAAAGAGCGCAGGAACAACTATCAGGCTGCGTCACAAACACCTGAAAAGAAAGAAAGCGGCATAAAGAAATTTTTCAAGAAACTATTTGGCGGCAAATAATTTTATAATGTTCATCCGCAATAGCTTGAAGAAAAAATAACTTCAAAAGAGCCTGTAGTGCAAATATGCGCTACAGGCTTTTATTATATATCATTGCGTCTGTCGATAAGCTTGAAGCATAAGTCATAACAATAAAACTGAAAATATAATATGATTATACGCAATCGTCATAAAAAATGCATCAACTTACTTTTTTAAAGGAAAAACGAAAAAAAAATAAAAAAATGTTTGTTTTATTACGAAATAGTGTTATCTTTGCCACTGAAAAATAATAACAACCTACAAAGCAAATCAAATACACAGCAGTAAACCTGTATAGTGTGCTTATGCATGAAACAAATGCATTAAATATAATAGAATATTCAACCAACAAAAGAAATATTATTTATGAAAGCAACAGAAGTTGTAGAAAAACTTAAGCAAAAGTTTCCAAATCAACCTGAATATATTCAGGCTGTAAGTCAGGTTCTTGGTACCATCGAAGAAGAGTACAACAAGCATCCGGAGTTTGAAAAGTACAATCTTATTGAGCGCCTCTGCATTCCTGATCGTGTTATTCAATTCAGAGTAAACTGGGTTGACGACAAT
The DNA here is from genome assembly GCA_900314195.1 of uncultured Prevotella sp. Classification (GTDB taxonomy): domain Bacteria; phylum Bacteroidota; class Bacteroidia; order Bacteroidales; family Bacteroidaceae; genus Prevotella. The sequence continues at coordinate 28,271 of OMUH01000086.1, read as the reverse complement.
GGAAATGTTCAGACAAACATGGGCTATCGTATCCAGCACAACAATGCTATCGGCCCGTACAAAGGAGGACTTCGTTTCCACCCTTCTGTGAATGTTGACATTCTTAAGTTCCTTGCTTTTGAACAGACATTCAAAAACTCACTCACTACTCTTCCTATGGGTGGCGCAAAAGGTGGTTCTGACTTCAACCCTCATGGAAAGAGCGACGGTGAAGTTATGCGCTTCTGCCAGGCTTTCATGACTGAGCTGTATCGCTACATTGGTCCTGACTGTGATGTTCCTGCCGGTGACATCGGCGTTGGCGGACGTGAAGTAGGCTTCCTGTTTGGACAGTATAAGCGCATCACGCATCAGTTCCAGGGCATACTGACCGGAAAAGGCCAGGAGTTCGGCGGTTCACTGATTCGTCCTGAGGCTACAGGTTATGGTAATGTTTACTTCCTTGAAGACATGCTGAAAACACGCGGCGAAAGCTTGAAAGGTAAGACCGTTCTTGTTTCTGGTGCAGGTAATGTTGCTCAGTACACCATCGAAAAGTTGATTCAGCTTGGTGCTAAGCCTGTTACATGTTCTGATTCCAACGGTTACATCTATGATCCGGACGGTATCGACGCTGACAAGCTTGCATACATAATGGAGCTTAAGAACGTACGCCGCGGCCGCATAAAGGAATATGCTGAAAAATATGGCGTTAAATATGTAGAAGGCGCTAAGCCATGGGGCGAAAAGGCTGACATTGCTACACCTTGCGCAACACAAGATGAAATCAACGGCGAAGCTGCCAAGACACTTCTTGCTAATGGCGTTATTGCTGTAAGTGAAGGTGCCAATATGCCTTCAACTCCTGAAGCTGTAAAAGCTTTCCAGGATGCAAAAATTCTCTATTGCCCAGGAAAGGCTTCAAATGCAGGTGGCGTAGCTACATCAGGCCTTGAGATGTCACAGAACTCTGAAAGACTGAAGTGGACACGTGAAGAGGTTGATGAGAAACTTCACAGCATCATGAACAATATTCACGAGAACTGTGTTAAATACGGTACTGAGCCTGACGGTTACATCAACTATGTAAAAGGTGCCAACGTTGCCGGCTTCCTTAAAGTCGCTAACGCTATGATGGCTCAGGGCATCTGCTAATCATCGCGACAAAAAATTAAGCTGAATACTTATATCTGTAGAAGAACTATCATATAAACTGTAGTTGGCTTGATTAATTATAAAAGACGTCTTCGGAAACAATGATTTTCGAAGACGTCTTTTTGTATGTAGAATTTCTAAAACAACTTGAGCAAATAAATACTAGGCTCTTTACAAAACACGTGTGAAGGGATAAAAAATCTTCAGTATGACGTAATGTACAAAGAAGTTATCATCAATAGCTTATTTGTTCTATTATGCGCTCGAATTTCATAAAATATCCTTGCCGGGATTAGTTGAATATGAGCTGCAACATTATGCATTTTAATAAGCATGATGACGACTGTACCATGCTGCAACATAATATTTTTGTAACTATTCGGGCGATTCTTATTTTGTACTTGTTTCATATTTTAAAAGAAACACTTCACATGTTGCCCCACGTGCATGGCGCGGCCCTTGTGAGACGTCCGCAAGCTGAAAAAGTTCATATTTTGATATTCTTTATTAACATGCATGCACGCATTTATTTACTTATACAACATTCTTGCTGCACGCAGCTTACGGACGGCCACAATGGCCGCACCCTGCATGTGGGTCAAATATGACTTTGTCTTTTATTCATAAAGAAGCGTTCGCTGAACAGTTACACATACAAAAATCCCCGGTTATATAATTAAATATAATCAGGGATTTAAAATGTGAAACAGGTGTTTGGATACTAATTGTTGACTGAACCACCAACAATATCCAACAATTCACTTGTAATAGCAGCCTGACGGCTCTTATTATATTGCAAGTTAAGATCGCGTAAAAGCTCATCAGCGTTATCCGTTGCAGTCTGCATGGCTACCATCCGCGCAGCATGCTCGCTGGCTACGGAATCAAGCAATGCCGTGAAAATCATAAGATTAAGCGTCTGGGGAACCAACATACTCAATACAGTATTAAGATCCGGCTCAACAATGAAATCATCATTAAGCATCACACCCTCTGTTCCGTTTGCATTTTGTTTCTTCTGACGGTTTTTCTTAAGATATTCCTGAGCACGCGCCGTTGCCACATTAGAACTTAAGTCACGATCATTATACTCACCGACAGTTTCTGTTGACAAGTCAATAGGCAAGAACACACGGCGCGTAAGAATCTGTGAACCGGCACTCTTAAAGTGATGATACACCAATTCCACCTTGTCGTATTCACCTTTCCGGAACTTCTCAGAGATTTCCAAAGAAATATCCCTGCAACCTTCCGCATTCGGCTTGTCTGCAAGAGACAGATAACTTCCGGCCGACTTGCAATCTTTACGATGGATCTTTACATACTCCTCAACCTTACGGCCTATCGGATAAATTGTTATGTCATCAACACCCTGGGCCTTGTAACCGTCAATAGCCTTATCCATCATCTTTAACACATTATTGTTGAATGCTCCGCAAAGAGAGCTGTTGGAAGTATAAACGACCAAAGCTACTTTCTTGACATTCTCATGTGCTATCTGATATACAGACTCTGCCCCAGGTGTTGAGATAAGAAAACTCTTTAATATATGCTCCAGACAATTCTCGTATGGAAGCATATTCTGAATAGCTATTTGTGCATGATGAAGCTTTGAAGAAGCAACCATCTTCATTGCGCTCGTAATCTTACGGGTGCTTGACACACTGGCTATTCTTGTTTTAATCTCTTTTAATGACGGCATAGGCTGTTACTTTTTATAAGATCCGGCTACGTTAGCCATCACTTCCTTAATAACACTTTCACAATCCTCTGTAAGCTTACCGCTTGCCAAGGTGTCAATAACATCCTGATGTTGTGATCTCATAGCATCAAGGAACTGATCCTGACACTTCCTGACTTCAGAAACAGGAACATCATGCATAAGTCCGTGTACACCACAATAAAGAATGGCAATCTGCTCTCCTACCGGCATCGGGCTATACTGAGGCTGAATAAGAAGCTGATTGTTCTTACGTCCGCGGTCAAGTGTCATAGCTGTTACAGGGTCCATATCACTTGAGAACTTGGAGAAAGCCTCCAGTTCACGATACTGGGCCATATCTATTTTCAAGGTACCTGCAACCTTCTTCATACTCTTAATCTGAGCAGAGCCACCAACACGGCTGACAGAAATACCAACGTTAATAGCCGGACGGAAGCCCTGGTTGAAGAGGTCGGTCTCAAGATAAATCTGACCATCGGTGATAGAAATCACGTTTGTCGGAATATATGCAGATACATCGCCTGCCTGTGTCTCAATAATAGGTAATGCCGTGAGCGAGCCACCACCCTTAACGTGTCCTTTCATGCACTCAGGGAGATCGTTCATCTGTTCAGCAATCTCCTGCTGGTCATTGATACGCGCTGCACGCTCAAGCAAACGAGAATGCAAGTAGAACACATCACCAGGATAAGCCTCACGTCCTGAAGGACGACGAAGAATCAGAGACACCTCACGATAAGCTACAGCCTGCTTGGACAAATCATCATAAACAACAAGAGCATGCAAGCCTCTGTCGCGGAAATACTCTCCTATAGCTGCACCGGCGAACGGAGCATAATACTGCATTGCAGCAGGATCAGCAGCCGTTGCGCTTACAACTATAGTATAAGGCATAGCACCATTATCTTTCAACGTTTGAACGAGAGATGCTACAGTAGAAGCTTTCTGACCTATGGCCACATAGATACAATAGACAGGTTCACCTTTTTCATAAAGAGACTTCTGGTTTATGATTGTATCTACTGCGATGGCAGTCTTACCAGTCTGACGGTCGCCGATTATAAGCTCACGCTGTCCGCGGCCAATAGGAATCATAGAATCCACAGCTTTCAGACCAGTCTGAATAGGCTCCTTTACCGGCTGACGGTAGATAACGCCAGGTGCCTTTCTGTCCAAAGGCATCTCAAAGGCATCTGTAAGATCTATATCACCAAGACCGTCAATAGCCTGTCCCAATGGATTTACTACACGGCCAAGATAATTGTCATTAACCTGTATTGAAGCAATATGATGTGTACGCTTTACCTTTTGTCCCTCCTTAATGCCGGAAGTAGGTCCGAGCAGCACACAACCAACGTTGTCTTCCTCCAGGTTCATCACAATAGCACGAGTGCCGTTTTCAAACTCGAGAAGTTCAGAGGCCTCTACATTACGCAGACCATAGATACGTGCAACACCATCGGCAACTGTCAATACTGTTCCAACCTCATCAAATTGCTCTGCGCTGTTGATGTCCTGCAGTTCTTTCTCAAGCACTTCAGACACTTCGCTTGGTTTGATTTTATCTGACATTGTTGTTGTTTTAAATTGTTTAACTGAAAAAGAAAAGCCTTTTCCCTTTTACTTTTTTAACCGTACCAAGACCTTCTGCAAACTGTTTTTAACACTTGCATCCATCCTGTACGTATCATATTCAAGAATAAACCCACCTATAATAGACGGATCTACTTCCGTTTGGAAATCAACGGTTCCCTTTGTCCTTGACATAACCATTTGCTTCAGCTTGTCTTCAGTATCCTGCGACACCTGTACAGCAGTGGTCAGCTTACCCCGGATAATGTTCTTCTGTTTCCTATAAAGCGTAATATATGAAGCAGCCATGAATTGCAGAGTGCTTTGCCTGTCTTCCTTTAAGACAAGACGGATAAACTTCTTGCTGAGTTCACAAGCATCTTTACCCATTGCTGTATACAACACTTTTTCCTTCTTGTCATTGGAAAGCATAGGATTATCTATCGTAATACGAAGGTCGGGAACCTGAATATAACTATTTGAAAGAGTCATCATGTCAGCATAGACATGCTCCTCCTCATTCAGCGCCACAGCACTGTTGATAAGTGCCCTGGCATACCGCATCGATATAACACCTATATTCATAAGCTGTTAATCCTTATTAGATTCAGAAGAAACTTCATCCAGCAGCCTGTCTATCATTTCCATCTGTTTGTCTGAGGAATCCAGTTTTTCCTTAAGGATTTTCTCTGCTATCTTAACAGATAAATCGGCAACCTGAGAACGTATTTCACGAATAGCATTCTGCTTTTCCGTTTCAATCTGCGCTTTTGCCTCACTAATGAGCCGCGCGCCCTCATCACGTGCCTTATCCTGGGCTTTCTCGACAATGGCATCACGTGTATCAGCAGCCTCTTTTAAGATCTGAGCCTGTTTCTCACGTGCCTCCTGCAGGATTGATTCCCCTTCTTTTTGAATATTGGCAAGCTTTTCATTAGCCTCGTGTGCTTTCTTCAAACTACCGTCAATGTATTCCTTTCGATCATTTACCATCTTGACAATAGCCGGGAAGCCCCACTTAGCAAGAATACAGAAGGTAATCAGAAAGACAAGAGTCATCCAGAAAAGCAAACCGCTATCAGGAATTAATAAATCCATATTGTCTGGTTAAAGTTCTTTTACTATAAATTAAATACGGACACCGGCTGCCGGCTCGACGTCCATTCCGCCGGTGTCCGTTGAACAATAGCCCTGTCAAAACAGGGAATGACGCTATTACATTACAATAGCAAGGATAGCAATGATGACCGCAAAGAAAGCAACACCCTCAACAAGTGCGGCTGCGATAATCATATTAGAACGAAGGTCGCCCATCTTCTCCGGCTGACGAGCCATGGCATCCATAGCCTGACCACCGATACGACCAATACCAATACCTGCGCCAATTGCGGCCAAACCTGCGCCTATTGCGGCACCCATCTTTGCAACTTCTGCTGCTAATAATAATGAAACCATAATCTTTTATTTTTAATTGTTATAATTCTGATTTGTTTATTAAAATCTTGAAATCTGAACTGGACATGTACTACTGACAGTCCAACAGATATAATATACTTTAATTATGCTACTGCCGGTTTTTCATGGGCCAGCGTAATGAACAACGCACTCAGTATTGTAAACACAAGTGCCTGAATATAGCTCACAAGCACTTCCAGCAACATCATGAATACGCTCATTGCCACTGATACAACAGCCATTCCAGAGCCTGCGGCAACATTAACAGATGCATTATCAGAGATACTGAACATCACAAAAATTATTGCTGCGAACGACAGCGCAATGGCATGTCCGGCCATCATATTTGCGAACAGTCGGATAATAAGAGCCAACGGTTTTGTGAATATTCCAAAAAGTTCTATGAAAGGCATCAAAGGGACCGGACACTTCAGCCACAAAGGAACGTCAGGCCAGAATATATCTTTCCAATACGCCTTGGTGCCTGTCAGATTGGTGAGCAGGAATGTCGTAACACCGAAAAACGTCGTACAAGCTATATTACCAGTCAGATTACCACCACCGGGAGGGAACGGAACAATGCCCATCAGATTGCTCAGGAAAATGAAAAAGAAACATGTCATGAGCCATGGCCCGTACTTTGGAGCTTCATCGCCCATTACAGATTTCACGATACCGTCATAAACGGACATCACAAACATGTGCATCATGCCGGTGAATCCCTTTGGTGCCGGATCATCAACCTTGTGCTTCTTACACCATCTTGCTGGTATAAGTATGCACAAAAGCAGCAGAATCGCATTGATAAACAATATGCATGTAGTCTTTGTTATCGAGATATCAAACGGTTTTACTTCCTTACCATTAACCTTCTCAACAATTTTGTTCGGGTACGTTTTTGAATCCCCGCTTTTAATGACAAGGTTATAAGGACCTTTCTTATCACCGTTCTCAGCACTCCAGTCAAACCGTGAAGAGCTGAATACATGCCAGCCATCCGTGGTCTTCACGATAATTGGCAGACTGATAACAACATCCTTTCCGCCTATCTTAGTGATATGCCATTCATAAGAATCTTTAATATGTCCCCATAATATCCCTGCAACGTCAATACTCTCCTTTGCCTGTAACTGAGGAGTAACAGTAAAGAGCATCAGCAAAGCCAGGAGCAAATGTTTGATATATTTCATATTCTTATTTTTTATTTTTTTCAACACGTGAATAATAGATGCAGTCAAATAATAACTGAACAACGTAGTAAATTGCAAACACTGAAACTGATTCCAGCATCACCGTTTTATTGTAGCGTCTGGAAATGATAATAAAAAGTATAACAACAAGCGCTACTACCATTTTTATCATCGGAGCAACAATATAAAACCGTGTCAGCGAATTATCTGTTTTTCTTGCAGCTTTAATCCAAGCATTTGAAGTGACAATGTTTGTAATTATGAAGTATAAGACAGCCATGACAACTATGCCGATAGTATTTCCGATAAACGTATTGCCAGACGTCATTATCTGGCCGGCCAGCAAGATCAACAAAGTAATCCCTACTGACAGCCATAAAGAAATCTTACGGTAAGTTTTGGTTATAACGTCTATACCTCCACGCATAAGTTCACTTCATTATTTTTCACTTCTATAAATCCACTTTTTATATCGAGATGCTTACGTCCCGAATTCTCCGTATACTCAACAACGCCCTGTTCAAGAGACGATATGATTGGTGCATGGTCATTCAGCACCTCAAAAGAGCCAAGAGTGCCCGGAACCGTTACATTCTCCACGTTACCATTGAAAATTATCTTTTCCGGGGTAACAATTTTAAGATTCAACATCGGCAATCAAGTTTAAAACTTTTAATGTATGTATCCTCAAGAGAATATATTTAGCCCTTAGCGGCAGCAAGAAGCTTCTTTGCTTTCTCTTTCGCGTCGTCAATAGTACCGACATTCAGGAATGCCTGCTCAGGAAGATCATCAACCTCACCGTCAAGAATAGCATTGAAGCCCTTGATAGTCTCTTCGATAGGCACCATAACACCAGGCAGACCAGTAAACTGCTGTGCAACGGCAAACGGCTGACTGAGGAATCTCTGTACACGGCGTGCACGGTTTACCGTCAGCTTATCCTCGTCAGAAAGCTCATCCATACCAAGAATAGCGATGATGTCCTGCAGCTCATTGTATCTCTGAAGCAGCTGCTTAACTCTCTGAGCACAATCATAGTGTTCCTTTCCGACAATCAGCGGATCAAGAATACGCGATGTAGAGCCCAGCGGATCAACAGCCGGATAAATACCAAGCTCAGAAATCTTACGTGACAGCTCTGTGGTAGCGTCCAGGTGTGTGAACGTTGTAGCCGGAGCAGGGTCGGTAAGGTCATCGGCAGGCACATAAACAGCCTGAACAGACGTAATAGAACCATTCTTTGTTGATGTAATACGCTCCTGCATCTGTCCCATCTCTGACGCCAGCGTCGGCTGATAACCCACGGCAGACGGCATACGGCCAAGAAGTGCAGAAACCTCAGAACCGGCCTGAGTGAAACGGAATATATTATCAATGAAGAACATGATATCCGTAGCCTCGCCGTTCTTACCTCCGTGATCACGGAATTCCTCTGCCACAGTCAGTCCGGAAAGAGCAACTGAAGAACGTGCCCCAGGCGGCTCATTCATCTGTCCGTAAACAAGTGTGGCCTGACTCTTTGCCAATGCCTCCGGGTCTACGAGTGACAAATCCCATTTACCTTCTTCCATGGCTTTTTTGAACTTGTCACCATAATTGATAACTCCAGACTCAAGCATATCACGTATAAGGTCATTACCCTCACGCGTACGCTCGCCGACACCTGCGAACACAGAATAACCGTTATGTCCTTTGGCAATATTGTTGATTAACTCCATAATCAACACAGTCTTGCCGACACCTGCACCACCGAACAATCCGATTTTACCACCTTTCATGTATGGCTCCAGCAGGTCAATAACCTTAATGCCTGTTGCAAGCATTTCCTTGTGTGTGGTCAGCTGATCAAACTTAGGCGGCTCACGGTGAATAGGATAAGCGCCGGTCATGTCCAAAGGCTTCATGCCGTCAATAGGTTCCCCGATAACGTTAAGCATTCTTCCTCTAATCTGCTTACCGGCCGGCATAACTATAGGACTGCCCGTCGGCACGGCCTCCAGGCCACGCTGCAAGCCATCCGTGTTATCCATGGCAACGCAGCGCACAGTATCTTCGCCGATATGCTGCTTAACCTCGATAACCAAATTCCGGCCATCAGGACGCTTCACATTCAAAGCCTCATTAATTTTTGGCAGCACCTTCTCAGCATCCTGTCCTTTTGTATCGAAATATACATCGATGACAGGACCGATAATCTGAGAGATACGACCGTTAATTTGTGTCATAAGCTTATAGTTTTTAAATTTCTATTTTGTATTTCTTATAATATACTTTATAAGTATGCTGATGCCAAGTAAAGTTTTCCTGGCAATTATCATCTTGTTCTATGAACTTTTATCACAAAATTACAAATCCTTTTTGAAAAACCAAAATAATTATGGCAGTTTTTTATAAAAAAAAATCAATATAAACGTTTTTCAAGCCTTTGGAACATTTATTAATTTCACTGCACTGATATACACTGAAAATTACAGGCAGCAGGCCATGCTCTACGCAAATAACCCACTGCCTGTCAGTTAAATATAAAAATTATAAATTAGCTTTTTAAATGCTCAGTTCATCAAGTACTTTTATCAATCCCCTGTCGAAAGGTTTGTCAGAACGTATTGCCTCTGACAGCGGCACGTAAACCACTTCATTGTTACGCACGCCAACCATAATGTTGCGTTGTCCCTGCATGATAGCCTCTATTGCTCCGCACCCCGTACGGCTTGCAAGAATTCTGTCGCGTGCCGACGGACGGCCTCCGCGCTGCAGATGACCAAGAATAGACACGCGCACATCATATTCCGGAAATTCTTTCTTCACGCGGTCTGCATAGTAAAGTGCGCCGCACTTAGGCGATTCTGACACAATAACTATACAGCTTCTCTTTGATTTTCTTATACCACGCTCCATAAACTGTGCGAGCTGATCCACATCAGTGGAATCTTCAGGGATGATTGCAGCTTCAGCGCCCGAGGCAATGGCCGAGTTCTGAGCAAGGAAACCTGCATCACGTCCCATCACTTCTACGAAGAATATTCTCTCATGGCTCTGGGCAGTATCACGGATACGGTCAACACATTCTAAAATAGTGTTCAAGGTTGTATCATATCCGATAGTATTGTCAGTACCGAAAAGGTCATTGTCAATAGTGCCAGGCAAACCAATCATAGGAAAATCGAAATCGCGTCCGAAGTTCATTGCGCCGGTTAGCGAGCCGTTACCGCCTATAACAACAAGAGCGTCGATTTCTTCTTTCTGAAGATTCTCATAAGCCTTCTGGCGTCCCTCTTCAGTCATGAAGTCCTTCGACCTTGCAGTCTTCAGAATGGTACCGCCTGAAGAGATTATGCCACTAACGTTCTCAGTTGTAAACGGTGCCATCTCATCCTGTATCAAGCCATCGTAACCACGATATACGCCCTTGATATTGAATCCATTGTAGATACCTGCTCTGGTCACCGCACGAATGGCTGCATTCATGCCCGGAGCATCACCGCCAGATGTCAATACACCAATTGTTTTTATCTTTGTCATAACTACTAAAAATTAAAGTTTCAAATAAATTCATATTTTTCTTAGTCAATTCTTTCAAAAGAAATCAGATGAAAGAATTAAGAATATACATTACAAAAAATCCTGCTACCCCTCCTATCATTGCTTTGATACCGATATTTCTAAAGAACCATCCTGCATGTATCTTTTCAATTTTCATCATTGCCAATCCTGAGATAGATGCTGTTGCCATAATGTTTCCGCCGGCCATTATTGCGAACGCCACAGCTTTCCAGTACATTCCTCCAGCAGAATAATCGTTTCCGAGCATTCCCATTATGTCATCACTGTGGAAGCTAAAGAATGTGACAGCCGTCGCGAAGTTATCAAGTACAACGCTCACCATTCCTGACACGAACGCCACTAACCACATATTCTGTGAGTCTATATTCAACAAGCGTGTAAGCTTATCAACCGTTCCCGTTTCCTGCGCAAGACCCACAGCAAGCATCAAGCCGAGTACATAGAAAACCATCTGCACTGTACCATACTGCAAAACCTGTGGCAGTCCCTTTTCCGGCATCATGCCCTGCAGTCCCTGTGACGCAATCAGCTTTCTGTTGAACACCTCGTTCACTATCCATAGCACAGCCAGTACACACAGTGCTCCAAGAAACGGACTTAGTTTCGTAATATTATGAAAAGTAGGAATGAACCACAGCCCGCCTATACCTACAATAAGCATCAGCAGACGCTGCCACACATTAAGGCGGGTGTCATCACCCCTATATGGCATTACGACAAATTCCGTTTCTATTCTTTCCGGCAACATTTTCCCAATAAGAATAAGGGGAACAATCCATGCTACCAGGCACGGAACAGCAAGGGTCAAAGAATAATCCGTCGCTGTGACGGCCCCAGTATTCCAAAGAACAAGTCCTTCAGGATTACCTATTACAGTAAGCACTCCCCCGACATTTGCTGAAAGCAAAATAACAGACCCGTAAATCATTCTCAGCCGTCTGTTCGGAACAATGCTGTTCATTATAGCGAGCATCATAACGACGGTTGTAAGATTATCGAGATTGGCCGAGATGAAAAATGTCACTACAGCCAACGTCCAAAGCATACGTTGCGATGAGCGTGTTCTCAAAAGCGGACGAATGAAATCGAAACAGCCGTTGGCATTAAGTATGCTGACAATATTCATTGTAGCGAGCAAGAACAGAGATATCTCCGCTGCCCTTCCCACATAAGGCAGGAAAACGTTTTTTGACGAAATGAAATATTTAACCTGATCGTCAAGATTCGGATTGTTCGCTTTGAATACCGCAAACTCCGCTCCATGCTGACTGGAAACGAAATCTGTACCATAACATACATAAAGAACCCATCCGGTAGCAGCAGCAAAGATTGCTACAGCCGCCTTATTAACATTCGTCATATATTCCGTTGCTATGAGAATGTAAGCTAATATTAATATGAATGCTATGAGTATCTCCATATATTTATCGCAAAATTAACAAAAACTTCTTAACAAGCAAGCCTCTTTCGTTTTTTTTAAATCGGTTTAACTGTATTGTCTGATTTTTTTTTAAATTATTCATCTGATTTGTAATGTTAATATAGCAAATCATTTATTTCAACTTTTCTCATATTCATAAAACATCTAAAATCAAGTCATAGTTTTTATTTTCGAAGTTATATGCCTGGCATATTTTTCGGAATATATTAACATCTGTCTACACAGCAAACAATTAAGTATTTATTCGTAATAAAAACATTTAATATAATTACACATCAAAACCGTTCCACTCCTTCCATAGCACATATTTTAATCGAGTAAAAAACTTGCAAAAAAAGTAAAATTGACATTGAAATTAAATGAATACAGATTATTTAATATTTAAATTGCTGTATAAAAAAATGACTGTAGAACAACATATATTTTTAAACGCACATTATAACAGAAGTTACAACATAGCAGAAGTTATGACCTCCTACCAAAATATACTGTGCCTTGTACATATTTTCAACAACTACAGTTCTGTGATAAACCGTTTAAGTCGTAAAGCATCGAAAGAGTTTTCTAAACACGCATAACGTAACAAGCAAATCATTGTCATCATTGAAATAAGAAAATTATCAACAAACTGATTTTCAAAAATTGCCGGAAAACGAGCTGAAAGATTGTTTGGTCGTGTAGAAGAGCATTCTCGCGAATTTTACATCTTACTGATTGTCAATGCGTTGTAATTTCAATACAAAAATTTCTCGCTTAAATTCACTTATTTTGTAACAAAAGAAGAAAAATAAAGCATTGATTTACGCTGTCTAAAGCAATGAGATAAAAAAATATCTCATTGCTACAAAATTTCATCTCATTGCTTTACGGCCGCAATACACATGAATGAGCTAAAAATGATAATTTTATTCACATTTTATACAAAGGCAAATTATACAAAGGCAAAAGTTTTTCATCCATTATCGAGAAATATTTCCGAGGATGATTTTTAGTTATTTTTTTATTTCTTCGGATTTTTATTTACATTTAATACTCACGCACTACATAAGAAGAACATCCTTTTCGCAACTGGCTAATATAGATTATACCAGACATTCGTTATATTTAATACAATATTTAATACATTATTTAATACAAATGATTAATGCATTTTCCATTTTTTTCTTACTTTTGCGTTTAAAACGCAAAAAGGAATATTGCACAATAGCACCAGGAATGAAAAAGATTATTCTTAATGCCTGTTTTTTTCTCGTCTGTATGTCTTCGAATGCACAGAAATGGAACCAGGCTTACCAAACTTACATTGACACATACAAGGACGTTGCAATAGAAGAAATGGAACGTTACCACATACCTGCGAGCATAACGCTAGCACAGGGATTATTCGAAAGCAACGCCGGCCGCAGTGACCTTGTCAGAATGGGCAACAATCACTTCGGCATAAAATGTCATGGCTGGAACGGCGAGACCATCACGCATGATGATGACGCCAAAGGAGAGTGTTTCCGTGCATACGACAATGCCTTGCAGAGTTTCGAAGACCACAGCCGTTTTTTGATCACCAACCAGCGATACAGCCGCCTGTTCTCTCTCCCGCAAACAGACTATAAAAATTGGGCTACAGGGTTGCGCGAATGCGGCTATGCCACCAATCCTCAATACGGGCAAAGACTGATAGCCATAATAGAACTGTATCATCTAGACCAATACGACAAGGCGAAAGACTATGACAGATTCATTGCCCGTCACGGCGGTGAAGACATGACTGTTGTCAACACACGGACAAACAAGAAAGAAAGCCTCCACCCCATTAAGATATTCAACTCCAATTATTATCTGATTGCGCGCGACGGCGATACTTTCAAGAGCATAGGTGAAGAGGTGGGCATCTCGGGCCGCAAGCTTGCAACATATAACGAACGCGAATATCACGACGCACTCTATGCCGGCGACATTGTCTTTCTTAAGAAAAAGAAGAAAAAAGCACCTAAATCATTCAAGAACAAGCCGCATGTAGTCAAGAATGGCGAGTCACTGTATTCTATCTGTCAGATGTATGGAATGCGCCTTAAAACACTCTACAAACTCAACAAGCTCACTCCGCTTTACCACATCACCGCCGGCGATGTGCTCAGAGTCAGATAGTTTCCATATTTTTTTCATAATCATTACAGCTTAGCTTATACACACTAATGAGAAGCTCCAAAAAAGCACTGATATTACTTGTGTTTCTTCTGATTTTGCATCATGCAAATATCTGTGCACAAGATTATTATAAATATTTCAAAGACACCACTCTTCGCATAGATTACATATTCTCGGGCAATGCGAGAAAACAATATATCGCTCTTGACGAGCTGCATTCAAGCAATCACTGGTATGGCAAGCGTCAGAGGTTGTCAGAAGTGCCGGTTGAAGGCAACGGACAGATAACAGCCCGTGACCACAAGACCGGGAAAATCATCTACAAGAATTCTTTCTCTACGCTCTTTCAGGAATGGCTTTCATATCCTGAAGCGGAAAAGCTCACGCGCAGTTTCGAAAACGTCTTTCTGATGCCCATGCCGCGTGACACTGCCGACATAACCATTGACTTATATAATAACCGGCGTAAAATAACGACATCTATGACCCATACCATAGCACCTTCTGACATACTCATTCGCCATGACAAGACTATGCCATATATTGTTCTGCAACAGGCACGCGACACGTCAAGATGCATTCATATTGCCTATGTGGCCGAAGGCTACCAGAAAAATGAAAAATCAACATTTTTAGCCGACTGCGACACTGCCATAGAAGCACTGTTTGCCCATGAGCCTTTTAAAAGCTCCCGCGACAGATTTGAGATAATTGCAATCATTCCGCCATCAAAAGACAGCGGCACAAGCATTCCATCAAAAGACATTTGGAAAGACACACCATTACATTCCAATTTTGACACTTTTTACAGCGAGCGTTACCTTACCACGCTGCATCTGAAAGACCTGCACGACCTTCTTAACGGCACACCATACGAGCATATAATAATCCTTGTCAACACAAGTGAATACGGCGGCGGAGGCATTCTCAATTCATACAATCTCAGCATGACACACCACCCTATGTTCAAGCCCGTTGTCGTTCATGAGTTTGGTCATAGTTTTGCAGGCCTTGCCGATGAATATGCTTATGAGGAAGAACAAATTCCGATGTATCCTGCTGACGTCGAGCCGTGGGAGAAGAACATCACCACACGCGTAGATTTCAAGGGAAAATGGGAAAACCTGCTTAAGACAGACCGCAAGGCAGGTTTCTATGAAGGCGCCGGCTACAGCCTGAAGGGTGTATACAGAGCATATCCGCGCTGCCGCATGCGCGACAATCAATATCCTGAGTTCTGTCCGGCATGCCGACAGGCTATACAGAATGTAATAGACTTCTATACGAAATAAAAATGAAGCGGCATGATGAAGAATTTCGTGAGCATCATCACTATGTGTCTGTTCTTTTTACATTCACCGGCAATTGTACATGCCCAATCGCCGCAGAAGAACACCTCCGCAAATTCAAGTCACAATGACGACGCGACAGTGCTGTCAAAGGCCCTTGCCTATTTTTCCTCAAAAAAATATCATGAAGCTCTTATCCTGTTCAGGCAGCTGACAAGCCGCTATACCCTTAACGCCCGTTACATTGCGTTCTATGCCACATGCTGCTATTATGAGTGGCAATTCACTGCTGCGGCAGAGCTTTATTCATCAGCGCTGCCAAAGCTCGGCGGACTGGCACCGCACGAGCTGTCTTTCTACAACTGGGCATGCGCAGAAAGTTATTTCAACGAGAAAGATTATACAGCTGCCATACCTTATTACATAAAGATGCTCGGTCTTTGTTACAGCAACGAGCGCCACGATGCCCATTTCAAGCTCGGCTTTTGTTATTACTTCCTTGGTATAAACAACATTGCTGAAGTACATTTCAAACAGGCATACGATTACTATTGCACGTTAGACACGTCAGATACATGGAAATCGCGCCGCGCACAATTGAAAAACATGATAAACGGACTGGAAAACAGCAAAGCAAACGGCCACGATTCTTAGCGCTTACATATATTCTGATGTCTTCCATAAATAAAAAAATGCTTAAGCATTTTACATAAAAAAGACAGTCATCTCAAATAATATCATCTCATATCATCATCCGTAAAGCAGAATGGCAGCATGTCTTTTACTGAACTGAATATATAGATGCCCTGCTCGCCGTAAAGAAGTATTCTGACCGGTTTCTTGTACCTGTCCTCCACTTCCAGAATAACCTGCCTGCATGCGCCGCAAGGACTAATCGGTCTTTTTGTAAATCCAGCATCATTGCGCGCCGCTATGGCAAGAGCCGTAATATCATATTCCGGATGCTGTGCCTGAGCAGCAAACACTGCCGTACGCTCGGCACACAGTCCCGACGGGAAGGCCGCATTCTCCTGATTGGCACCAATGACAATGCTTCCATCAGAAAGTCTGACGGCTGCGCCTACACAAAAATGGCTGTAATTGGAATATGAATGTGCCGTGGCAGCCTTTGCCTTTTCAACAAGTTCCTTGTCTGCGGCCGACAACTCATCCGGTTGTGCCAGCTTATAATAAACTTCTAACTTTATGTCTTTCATAACGTCTTATTTTTTTGTTTTCAGTTTGTTCCCTGTTTGTATTAGTATTGGCCTTAACATATTCATAACAGCCTATATCAGGCTTGTCATCACGAACTGTTCCGTCAAGATCAGCAGTTGCAGATGTAGACACATCGCCCTTGTCTATAGCAGCCGACAAGCTGTCAAGATGAAAATCATAGCGCAGATTGTCCGTATCTATTTTTCTGAAATGTTTCTCGCCGCAGCTTACGGTATCTTCTGTGTTTTCAAACACAGTTCCTTTAAAACAAACACTGTCAGCCGTCGTTACTT
The DNA here is from genome assembly GCA_900314195.1 of uncultured Prevotella sp. Classification (GTDB taxonomy): domain Bacteria; phylum Bacteroidota; class Bacteroidia; order Bacteroidales; family Bacteroidaceae; genus Prevotella. Next base: position 11,244 of record OMUH01000086.1, on the reverse strand, counting down.
CCGGCGTACGTATCATGCAGTTTGCAAACAGATAATTAAACACTGCCGATGTATCCGGTTCACCGAAAAGCACATCATCGGCATAACCGGTAATCAGACTGTTTCTCGCTGTAACATACATCGGATTGCTTCTGCCATCTTCCATTCTGTTTGTAAAGCGTATGGCACCGCCACGCTCGCCGCTGAAAGGATAAAACTGTGCCAGCGTGCAGTTGTTCATCTCTGTCACGCCACCGGCAATATAAACGCAGTCGCCGAGGGTGTTTGCTACAAGGTCGTTTTCCAGCAAAACATTGCTTGCCGTTGCTTTTATTCCATATCCCTGGCAATTCGTTATCTTACTGTTTCTGACACTTAGCTTCTTTATTTGCGTATCAGAAGAATCACAGACAACAGCATTGTAAGGACTGTGAATGTCTGCAAAAACGATTTCATTATTATAAGAAGACTGTCTGAAACGAACACCCTGCCACAGTCCAGGCGTAAGGTCATACGGAAGATAGCTGAACATACGGTCTATACGGTCACCGCGAAGGGTCACAGTTTTTCCGCGTTCACCTGCACATAGCAGACGTCCGTACACGTCTATGCCGGCATTCTGATGAAAATACAGCGTAGTGCCGGCAGAAACAGTTAGCGTAGCCGCACTGTCCACCTTTATTCCACGGTATATCACCAGCGGTCTGTCTGCACTGCTGATGGTTGTATCATGTGTTACTTCCAAGCCGTTGACAAGCGTAGCGTCCCAGCTCCACGCATCAAGAGCTACTCTCTGCTGCACTCCGCTTTCAAGCGTAAACACAATATTGTCGTCCACTCGCTGAGGCGTCTTTGCATTTTGCTGATTGGATGTCAGTTCCACAAACACCCTTATGCTGTCGCCGTTTCTGATTTCAATATCCGGAAGCTGCCATCCCGCCTGCTGCCCAAGATAACTGCCGTCAACGTTTACTCTGAAACCTGTCTGCTGCATTTTCTCCAAGCGGGCCGAAATATTACGCAATCCCTTCCCGGATTTATTATAAACCCAAAAAGAATGTGTAACAGTCGGAACATTGGAGAACGTGGTGTCCATGCTAACCGTATCAGTAGAAAATGTCAGCATATCAGATGATGATGATGAGAATTCATCATCATCAATACATGACGTCGGCAACGTTATTGCTAATATAAATATAAATGCTGTTATAATATACTTCATTCAATTTTCTTTTGTAAGAAAAACGTGTTGCCAATGCATTTTATTGTAATTTTTATAAACAAAAGAAAAACAATCACCTTTTATCTTTCCGCCATAGCGAACAGCCAATCACTGAGGCGGTTCATATAAACTATCACGTTTTTGTTTACAGCGACTGTTCTGTTCATAGTCCAAAGCCGTCTTTCGCACGTACGCGCTTTTGCGCGGGCAACATGCAATAAAGCTTGTGCGCGGTCACCTCCTCCCGGCAGCACAAAACGGCGTAGTCCGTCTTCAGACACACTGTCAATTTGTTTTTCAAGACGCTTAACCTCTTCTTCCAGCCGTTCAAGGTTTCTTTCTTCCGGTGCGAAGGCTACAGCCGCCATGATAAGCATCAACACCTTCTGAATATGCCGCACTTCGGCTGTCAGCTCATCGCCGGCAGAAATGAACGAGACAACAGCGCCAAGCAATGAATCAAGCTCATCAATCTGGCCGTTCACTTCTATTCTAATATCATCTTTCGGCACTCTTACGTCATTACATAGTGAAGTTGTACCGTCATCACCAGTCTTTGTATATATTTTCATCTTTTCTGTTTAAACAATGCGAAACTCAATTACTTATCTGCCTCTTTTGACTATAACATAAATCATAACCGGCGCACAAACAATCGGCGTGACAGCATTCAGAGGCAGCATGCCGTCTTCACCCGGCAGAAAGCACAGCAGATTACATGCCATAGCAATTGCCGAGCCAGCAAGCATCGTAACCGGCAGCAAACGGCGGTGGTCATCTGTGCCAAGAAGCAAGCGTGCGATATGCGGCGTGGCAAGTCCGATAAAAGCAACAGGCCCGCAAAACGCCGTGGCAACAGCAGTAAGCAATCCGGTAATCAGCAGAATAATATTTCTTGTCTTACGAATGCTGACTCCAAGATTTTCTGCATACTGTTCGCCGAGCAGCATAGCGTTCATCGGCTTTACCATTAACAGCGACAGAAACAATCCGGCCAGCGTCACTGTTGCAAACGGCGGCATCATATCCATTGTCACATTACCGAAAGTGCCCATACCCCACGTCACATATTGCTTGACCCCTTCTTCCGTTGCCATTGAGTTGAGCAGTGTAATGCCGCTTCCTGCCAAATAGCCTGTCATTATTCCTATGATAAGCAGCATAACCCCATTGCGCACCAATGAAGAAAACATGAGTATCAGTGCCGTAACAGCCATTGCGCCAATAAAAGCGGCCATGAGAACCGCCATAAAGCCTGACAGAGTGAATGCGCCGACAGCCATTGCTCCTCCCGATGCCAGCATGACAATGGCTACCGCCAGGCTCGCTCCGCTGCTTATGCCGAACACATCAGGGCCGGCAAGCGCATTATGGAATAATGTCTGCAGCAGCAACCCCGATACAGCCAATGACGCCCCTGACAACATTGCTGTCAGTGCTGCCGGCAGCCGGCTTTCAATGACAATAAACCGCCACGAAGTCCTCACCGTGTCATCGCCAAGAAGTACTGCGGCAATGCCGCCGGCTGGAATGTCAACGCTGCCTATCATCAAGCTGAGCACTAACAGCACAGCTATGACCACAGCAAGTCCAAAGATGCTGATAACAGCTTTTCTCAATTATGCGACAAATTTAAAAAGTTATTCAATAACGTTTCTATCTCAGTTTACTGTAGAAGCGCAAGCCTCCCAACTTGCAGTTTGGATGTGCAATCTGGATAAATTCCCTCAACAACAATTCCGGATGGAAGCTGACAGTTTCAAAATATGGCGTTGTCAGCGTGTTACATTCATATATATTACCTTTCCAGAAAGCTTTCAGTGCACTGTAGCCGGCATATTCCTGCAGGAGTTCTTCACGTGTCAACGGTTTCTCACCAATATATTTAAACGCCCAAACATCTGTTTCACCAGCCTTGTCGATAACGGTCTCCGGCGCAAGCTGCAGCGAGCCGCTGTGCTTGTCGTCAGCAAAGGCATATCCGGCATTTGCATCTCTCAGCAAAATGCCCATGGTGCTGTTTCCGCCCGGAGTGTACCACACTGAGCCGGTTTTCCGTTCTGTCAGTATGCTCAGTCCCTTTGGCAAGCTGCCGGCAGTTTTTTTAAGTTTAGTATACTGAATGTCAACAGATCTGAAAAGCGAGTCAGCCTTTTCGCTGCACCCGAACAGCATACCGTAAAACCTTATCCATTCAGCCCTGCCGAGCGGCGAAGTCTCCATATAGTCAGCCGTCTGTATAATCGGTATTCCCGTTTTGTCAAGCTTACCGAAGCCGCCGCTGTTTTCAAACGGCGAAATCAGAAGTCCGTCACTGTTCATATCAACAATCTTCTCTACCGACGGCTGCATGCCGTTGCCCACATCAGTGATTTTCTTCGCAGCAAGTCTCTTTCTGATATCAGCCACATTAATATATTCCGCATCGGCCACACCGGCTATGTCATTACCGCAGCCAAGTTCCTCAAGCAGCTGACAATGCGCAGATGTGAACACCACAGCCCGCTTCAGCGGCGTACGCACGAGAACAGCGCCGCCGGCAATCATGCTCTTCGCATCTTCCGGCACGGTTTTGTCTCTGTCAACCAGCACATAACGCTGAAGGGTCTTGTCTTTGTGCCACGGATCAGAAATGGAAACCTCAGAAAAATCATCATCATGGTCAACTATCGTCAGCAACTTTGAATATTTCAGTGCAAGCGTGTCGCCATCTGTCCGGCCTCCATTTTCATGTTTACCGCAACCGGCAATGACCAGCGTAAACACGAGAGCAGCCAATAAGAAAAACTTGTTCATATAATATTATTAAATGTGTATCTGCATATACCAAATTTTAGAATCAACTGTTTGCAAGAAAACAACTATTCACGAAATAACAAAATCGGACAAACAGCAAACAATGGTGCAAAATTATAAAAAAACTATTTATAAAAATTCATAGCTGTTAATTTTTTCGTAATTTTGCAAATGCAATTGGTTTGCGCTTAACGCGCGATTAAAAGGGAACGGAGTGCGAATCTCCGACAGTCCCGCTGCTGTGTGCGGCCTTGATATTACTTAACGGACCATTTTTGCGTGCCACTGACATTTTTTCGGGAAGGCCGTCCGTTATGTGCCGCGAGCCAGAAGACCTGCCGTTGCATGGGTATTAATCTTATTTCTCTCGTGGATTGGAGAAGTTAAGGATAACAAAATTATGACAAAAAGTATATTGCTTACAGGCACGCTGTTTCTGTACGCTTTCTGCGTTTGTGGCCAATCGGCACTCACCGACTCTACACATCGTGTCGGCGAGGTCATCATTCTCGGAGCCGACATGACACAGAAAGACGTAGTACCGGCACAAGTTCTTACCGGAGAGGAGTTGCGCTCGCTCAACTCGCTGAGCGTGGCAGATGCACTGCGCTATTTTTCCGGCGTACAGCTGAAGGACTATGGCGGCGTTGGCGGTCTGAAGACTGTCAACATTCGTTCCATGGGTACTAACCATATGGGGGTTTACTATAATGGCATAGAGCTCGGCAACGCACAGAACGGACAGGTTGACCTCGGAAAATATTCTCTTGAGAACATCTCATCCATACGTCTTTACAACGGACAAAAGAGCGACATATTCCAGTCGGCACGCGAGTTCGGCTCTGCCGGAAGCATTTATCTCGAGACGCGCCGTCCTGCTTTCGACGACGGCCGCGACACACACCTGCGTGCCACGCTGAAGGGAGGTTCCTTCGACCTTGTAAATCCATCACTGTATATAGAGCATAAAATAAGCTCAAGCATCAGCATGTCTGCCGACGCCGAGTGGGTTAACTCAAGCGGCAAATACAAATTCCGTTACCGCCGTGTCACCCCGTCAGGACAACTGGCATACGACACTACAGCCGTCAGGCAGAACGGCGACATCGACGCCATGCGCCTTGAAGCCGGACTATACGGTCTGTCACGCGGCGCAAAATGGAACGTACAGGTATATCACTACAGCAGTGAACGCGGCGTGCCCGGCGCCATCGTCAACAATGTCTGGCGGCGCGGCGAGCGGCTGTGGGACCGCAACTCGTTCGTGCAGACACAATGGCAAAAGGCCGTTTCTTCACTGTTGAGCCTTAAGATTAACGGCAAATACGCTTACGACTATACACGCTATGTCAACAACGACGACAAGCTGATTCACGTTGACAACATCTATAAGCAGAAAGAAATATATCTCTCTGCCGCCGCTCTGCTAAACATAACCGACTGGCTTAAAATGTCAGCTGCATACGACATCCAGCACAACCGTCTGAGCGAGTACATGTGCGTTCACCGCACCACACACTGGCTGTCAGCAGCAGCATCACTCGACCTTCCGGCACATCTGCGCATACAGCTGTCATGCCTCGGCACCATAGTCGATGAAGAAAAGCGCTCACGCGACCAGGCTCCGCTGAAGTCAAAGTTCACCACCGGTGCTTTTGCATCGTGGCAGGCTGCCAGGCCGTTCAGCCTGCGTGCCTTTGCAAAGCGCAGCTACCGCATGCCTACCTTTAACGACCTCTATTATACAGACATGGGCAACGCTTATCTTAAACCGGAAACAGCAACACAATATGACGGCGGACTAACGCTGCACATTGACAGCCGCCACGGTTTCCTTGAGGCCTTTCATCTGTCTGCCGATGCATATCTCAACAACGTCACTGACAAGATTATAGCCTACCCAAAAGGACAGCAGTTCCGCTGGACGATGCTCAACCTCGGCCGCGTGCGCATAACGGGCATAGACGCTCAGATGGCATTTCTGTTCCGCCTGCCTGCCGGCATCAGCCTCACCACAAAGGTGCAGTACACATATCAGGACGCCATCGACATAACCGACAAGGCTGATAATTACTACCGCGATCAGATTCCCTACATTCCATGGAATTCAGGTTCAGCCATTGTAATGGCAGCATGGCAGGGATGGCGCCTCAACTACAGTTTCATCTACACCGGCGAGCGCTACAACCAGCAGGAGAACATCCGCTACAACTATACTCAGCCATGGTACACGAGCGACCTGTCTTTGCAGAAAGACATTGCGCTGCATCGCTGTCGTCTGCGTTTTTCAGTTGAAATCAACAACTTGTTCAGCCAGGATTATGACGTAGTGCTCAATTACCCTATGCCGAAACGCAACTACCGTGCCGGCATAGTAGTAGAACTGTAACATGTTGACAACGTCATAATAAAATAACATAAAATAACAAAATAGTTCTGACATAGTTATAACGCCGTTCGAATGATATTCAAACATCATATAAACATTTACTTTTCAATAAGCAAGGCCGCATACATTGTCCTGTTTCTGACAGTCTCATTGTTTTTTGACGCTTGCCGCGAGGACGAGCTTGTTGTGCCTACCGAGTACGACATTCTGCCTGGCGGTCCGCAGCCTGACGCTGAGCCACGCGGCATGTATCTCCTCAACGAAGGCAACATGGGCAGCAACAAGGCCTCTATTGACTATGTCGACTACCGCAACGGCTATTATGAGCGCAACCTGTACCCCACCCGCAACCCCACCGTTGTCAAGGAGCTTGGCGACGTCGGCAACGACATTCAGATATACGGCAGCAAGCTGTATGCTGTCATCAACTGCTCACACAAGGTGGAGGTTATGGATGCGCGCACCCTTCACCGCATCACGCAGATAGATATTCCCAACTGCCGTTACATACAGTTTGCCGATGGCAAGGCATACGTGTCGGCATACGTAGGGCCGGTGCGCATAGACCGCGACGCACAGAAAGGTGCGGTCTATGAAGTAGACACAACCACTCTGAAGGTAACCCGGAAGTGCACCGTAGGCTATCAGCCTGAAGAGCTGGCCATCATCGGCGACTACATTTATATTGCCAATTCCGGCGGCTACCGTGTACCCGACTACGACTTCACCGTTTCCGTTGTAGACCGGCAGAACATGCGGCAGATGAAACGTATTGCCGTAGGCATCAACCTGCACAGGCTGCGTGCCGACCGGTACGGCAAGCTGTGGGTGACAAGCCGCGGCAACTATGGCGCCGTGCCGTCGCGCATGTTTGTCATGCAGAAAAAATACAAATGGAGCAATGAGATGTATGTCAGCGACACCCTCGACATACCATGCTCAGAGATGTGCATCAGCGGCGATTCTCTTTTCTTCTACAGCGTGCAGTGGAACAACAGCACCGAAAAGAACACCGTCACCTACGGCATCATCGACGTACGCACAAAGAAGCTCATCACTGATCATTTCATTACCGACGGCACAGAGAGCGACATAACAATACCCTACGGCATTGCCGTAAACCCTGCCAACGGCGACATATACGTTACTGACGCAAAGAACTACGTGTCAAGCGGACAGCTGCACTGCTACTCCCGTGACGGACGCCGTAAGTGGAGTGTGCGCACGGGCGACATACCGGCCCACATGGTCTTTCTTTATTAGAATGACAGCGTGAGGAGCTTATAATATCTGAGTATGCATATAGTTCTTCTCTATTAAAACTCAATATTTTAAGACTTAATATTTTAAGGCTCAATTATAAAGACTCAATCAGGATAATGTCAAAGATAAAATTAATAATCTTTTCTATAGCCGTCATACTGCTGACAGCCTGCCACAGCGACATACCAATGGTCAGCCTCGGCATTGACAGCGACTATGTCGTTGAGCGCATGCGTCTGCTCAGGCTGCATCCGGAGTTCACAGGCAGCTCCTACCGTTGGACTTTGCGCGGCAGCAGCAGTCAGCCTGACAGCGTACTGTCAACAGAGCGCGACCTGCTGTTCGTGCCTGCCGACACCGGCACGTATCGCCTGCATTTAGACATTGCTGACGCCGACAACCCTGTAAGCACAGACACACGTGTAACCGTAACAGATGAAGAGGTGGCCTACAGTCCTTACATCAGCAGCGTTTACGAATACCGTCCTGCACCGGGACAGTTTGTCAACAACATGCCCTATTATGAGAAAGGCAACACTGCCGAAGACATGCGGCGCAAAGCTGAGGAAAGCATCTCCGGCACAAATGACGTGATGGTATCCCTCGGCTCATGGGGAGGATATGTTACTTTCGGTTTTGACCACACTGTAGCGAACATTCCCGGCGAATATGACTTCAAAATCTACGGCAATGCCTTCTATGCAGCGCAGGCACAGAAAGAAAACGGAGGCAGCGCAGAGCCAGGCATCGTAGAGGTGTCCCTCGACGTCAACGGCAACGGCTTGTCCGACGACCCATGGTATGAGCTGGCCGGCTCGGAATATTACAAACCGGAGACTCTGCACGGCTATTCAATGACCTATCACCGCACGCCGGAAGGCCACATTCCGACACCTTCATCAAATCTGTCTGTTAACGACTCTACATATATATTATGGACCGACTCACGTGGCGGCCACGGATATGTTGAGAAGAACAAATACCATTCACAGTCTTATTATCCAGAATGGATATCTGCCGACAGCATGACATTCCGGGGCTCGCGTCTCGCACCTAACGCCGTTGACGAAAGCGGACGCGGACGCTACTATGTGCTCTACGCCTACGACTGGGGATATGCCGACAACCATCCGAACGACGTTGACCACAAAGCCTGCTTCAACATCGACTGGGCAGTAGACGCCGACGGCCGGAAGGTGCATCTCCCCGGAGCCGATTTCATTCGTGTATACACCGGCGTCAACCAGACATGCGGATGGATTGGCGAGACTTCCACAGAGATATGCCGCGGCGAAGACCTGCACCTTAAGCCTGATGAATAGCAGCCGTATATAGCCGTATATACAGACATCAATAGTTGAATACAATGAAAAAAACTTTACTCTTTACTTTTATTTTTGCCATTGCCCAATGGCTCACATGTGCAGCACAGGAACGCACTGACGGCGTGTACATTCTCGAACTTAACACCGACTCCATTACCAGCGTCATACCCGGCACCACCAACCCGTTCATCACCGGCGAGGAAAGCAATGCCGACGGACAGCCGGCCATGCTCGACGGCATTGACTTCATCAAGGTCTACACCGGTCTTAACCAGTACTGCGGATGGCTCGGCGAGACATCAACAGAGGTTACCGGTGCCGTTGACTTGCACATAGCAGGCGGCGATATTCCCGATCCGGTGCTGACAGCAATAACGGTAACGGCGGCCAGCAACAGCAATACCGTCATACGCGACATGTCAGGCCGCATTGTAGCCTCACCGCAAAAAGGACATATATATATAATGTCGAGACGCGGACAGTCAAGGAAAATCATCTGGAAATAATAAAAAACAAACACAATTTTATTCATTTTTTTAAATTCAATCGTATGAAGAGACAATCTTTACTCATTGCAGCCGTTATGACGGCATTCACTCTCACCGCCGGCGCCCAGGAAGCCGATTACACCCTGCGCACGCTGACTTTTGAAGATGCGGATTACCAAGGAACCGGAGAAGATCAGTCAAGCGGCGTTGCCGACTGGTCGTCACTCATTTCCGACCCACAGTACGGCGCGGCGATGCTCTACGGCAAAAGCGGCTATGGAGAGCAGGAGAATTTCTATTGGTGGTATGACGACAACAACACCTTCCTAGCCCACGACCTGCCGCACGCATGGAACAGCTACTGCTACATGTGCGGCGGACATGCAATTTCAAACTATAACTCAAGCGACATTAATCAATACGGCGATTTCCATTATCAGCTCACCGTCTACAATCCTGATGCAAAAGGCATACAGCGCCAGGGCGGCGGACACAACGGCTCTGACAACTTTGCTGTGCATTACGGTTATAAAGACCATTACAATGCTTGCGACACACTGCCGGCCATCCGCTTCAAAGACGGAAAGGAACGCGTTATTGACCACATGTATGTCAACCAGACCACATACGCTCTTTATTGCTATATCGGCGGCAACAATCTGACTGCCAAGATAGGTGATTCTGACTGGGTGAAGCTGACCGCTACGGGCTATCACGCCGATGGCACACCTACCGGCACCGTTGCAGAAATGTATCTCGTCAACGGCCCAGACAACATCATCAGAGAATGGACAAAGTTTGATCTCTCCGTGCTCGGCCCTGTCGGCAGCGTCGACTTCAACCTTTCCGGTTCAAACAACAACGGCTATGGCTTTTCACAGCCGGCCTACTTCGCTTACGACGACGTGGCTGTTCGCTTCCCTGTTGAGACAGCCGGCATAAACGGTGCAGAAGCATCAACAGACGCCAAGAGCGCCGTTGCCCCGGCCTACAATCTTGCCGGCCAGCGTGTTGACAAGGCTTACAAGGGCGTAGTTGTCAGCAGCGGCAAGAAGGTCATCAGGAAATAATAAACACCAGAAACGTTTAATATTACAATAAAGCTTGGCGGCATTGTCAATAATACATTGACAATGCCGCCCTTTTATTTCATAAATGCTTTGTAAATGTAAAAGGCTTCGTCACCAGTCGACAACACTTGCGTAGCTGTCAAAAGCCAGACCGTCATAGCCGAAGCTGTTGAACACAGACAGAATCTCCTTCTGACGTTCAGGAGAGAGCATGGCCTCACCGCGCTTGTAGCGATAGAACGACGGTTGGCTGCCGATGACACTTATGAGCTGGCTGCGCATTGCACGAACGTCTTCAGACTTCACGCAGCGCATCATGTTACTGAAGCCCCATGCACCAGAAACAATGCGCTTCTCTTTATAATAACGGCACGCTCCGTCATTGCGTGCCGAAGGCATGATAACAGTTTCCATTTCATCCAGTCCGTCAGCAGACGCTGCGAGATAGTGTGTACACTTATTGCACAGACTACAGTCACTCTGAAGACACAGCGCATAGCCGTGAGGAACGGTATATCCAAACACCGTTGCACTTTTCTTGTTGTTTTTCATAGCATTATTTTTTATCAAACACCGCTTTAATGCGGCATTTCCGGCACAAATATATCTGAGTTTTCTATGCCCTCGTACTGCTAACGTTATAATCTGATATAAAGTTCTGAATATCACTAAAATAAATGCCGTATTGTTTGGTAGTCTCAATTTTATTTAG